>MNEA01000116.1 GCA_001917435.1 Acidobacteria bacterium 13_2_20CM_2_57_6 | reverse complement strand
ACCAGTAGTCCCCGACCTACCGGTCTACATCGCCAAAGCGCTGAAGGCAAATTCCAAAGCGTGGGAGTTCTTTCGGGAGCTGGCGCCCACCTACCGACGTGACTTCGTCGTTTGGATTCATACGGCTAAAAGACCTGAAACGCGCGAGAGGCGCATTCGCGAATCGATCGCACTGATGGCGGCGGGAAAAAAACTTGGCTTGAAGTAGACGGAAGCCGGGAGGGTTTCTCGGCAGGATCGTTTTTGGCGCGTTCGCTATTGCTCCCGTATCACGGCAAGCCGGAAGTTACTCCCTAGACAGAGCAGTTGCCGCCCTCCATTCGCCTCCTGCTCATGAGATCAGTTCTAGTGCCCGGGGCAACCCGTATCTCCCGCACAACGAAGGCCTGCCCCGCGCATCCAATCTGGCATTGCAGCCGGGGTTGGACCACACGCCGCCTCGCGCCCAAAGAAAACGCGAAACACATTCTGGAGGAAAACAATGGCTGAAACAATGACCGCGGATCAAGCGAAATTCCTGCTTCAAGATGTTTATATGGGCACTCTGAAAACAGAAAGCCGCACGACCAAGAAGATTCTCGAAGCCGTTCCCGCAAATAAGGCGGACTACAAGCCGGACCCCGCGTCAAGAAGCGCGATCGAACTGACGCGGCACATTGCTGCGGCGGACAACCGTTTCCTCGAAACGGTGATTAACGGCGTGTTTGACACCAACCCGTCGATGATTCCGGAAAACGTCAAGACCCCCGCTGAAATTGCTTCCTGGTACGAGGAGCGATACGCGAAAAATTTCGAAGCGCTCGGAAAAGTGAGCGGCGAACAATTAGTCAAGATCGTGGATTTTCGCGGAATGTTCCAGTGGCCGGCGGTGAAGTTTGCCATCTTCGGCCTGCATCACACCATTCATCATCGCGGCCAGCTCGCTTCGTACCTGCGCTGCATGGGCTCAAAAGTGCCGTCGATTTACGGCGAAAGCTACGACGACGCCCAGGCCCGCAAAGCCGCCCAGGCGTAAAGAGATCCATTTAACGACGAGCAATCAACGCACCACGCCACTCATGGGGCTGGAGGCGGAGGCGTACAGGCGCTTGGGCATGCGGCCGGCGAGGTAGGACTTGTGGCCGGCGATGACCGCGTCGCGCATGGCTTCTGCCATGAGTACGGCGTCCTGGGCTTCGGCAATTGCAGTGTTCATCAGCACGCCATCGGCGCCGAGCTCCATTGCGACAGCAGCATCGGATGCAGTGCCGACGCCGGCGTCCACAATCATGGGAACTTCGGTGATGCGCTCGCGGAGGATGCGCAGGTTGGCGGGATTTTGCACACCGAGGCCGGAGCCGATGGGCGCAGCAAGCGGCATCACGGCAGCAGCGCCGGCGTCGATGAGTTTGCGCGCGGCGATCAAATCGTCATTCGTATAAGGCAGAACGACGAAGCCTTCCTTCACGAGAACGCGCGTTGCCTCGATGAGCTGCTCTGTATCCGGAAAAAGCGTTTGCTGGTCCCCAATCACTTCAAGCTTGACCCAATTTAAAAGACCGACTTCGCGCGCCAGTCGCGCCGTCCGAATCGCTTCGTCGGCGGTGTAACAAGCCGCCGTGTTTGGAAGAATAAAAATCTTTTCGCGGTCGATGTAATCCAGCAGCGATTCTTTGCTGCGGTCCGTAAGGTTCACGCGGCGGATCGCCACCGTAACCATATCCGCGCCGGAAGCGGCATGGGCGCGTGCCATTTCCTGGAAACTGCGGTACTTCCCTGTTCCAACGATGAGCCGCGATTTGAAAGTGCGGCCCGCAATGACCAAATCGTCCGGCATGTTGTCCTCAGAGAGATTTTAGACCTTCCGAGGCTCGCCGACAAATCGCAGAACAAGGATCAGTGAGCGCGCGGGCGAACGAGCCGGGTCAGGTCCACGCCAATTCCAAAAGAATAGCTGTTGAGTTGCAGCGGAACGCTGCGGCTAAAATCGAATTCAAAATCAAGATAGCCAACTGGTTTGTAATCGATGCCTGCGTTGTACCCATTGTCGCGCACGAGAGCCGCTCCGCCCGACGTGACGCTGCTGGAAGTGTAACCGTGGCGGTTACTGCTGCGGCCGTTTCCGCTGCAATTCGCCGAACCGCAACGAAATACCCGGCTGATTACCGTCTGATTTCCCCACGGCGCAACGTCGTAAGCCGCGACCGAGAAACTAAAGTTGCCGGGATCGTATTCGATACCGCCATTGAATTGCGCGTTGTAGCCGTACGTTGCAAAGGGCCGGTGAAAGTACCGTGTGTCCAAAACGGTGTTGCCGACACCGGCGTCCACAAATGGAGAGAAATCTCCGAACGCGTGATCGAAGTGGTTCGATTCATTCCAAGTCGCGTGGCCGATACTGAATCCTTTTTTCTTGTCGCCGGTCGGAGCTGTAAGGTGAACGGCGGAACTATAGTTCAAGGATTTATTGGGATAATTCCATCGCAAATCGGTGAAGAAACTGCCGACGCCAACGCCGGAAGCGGCACCAGGATTATTGGTGGATGATGGCGTGGTGACGAAGTAGAACGGAACGCCGGCGTCAACTCCAAAGTGCCGCGAGAAGTTGTATCCAAGAGCCGATCCCCAGTCGTAAACGCCGCCATCGCCGCTGTAGCTTCCTTCGAAGCGCGTGCCGAGAGTCCAGCCAGGAGAGAAGCCTCCGGGATTTTCTTTGGACGGGCCGGTCGCGGCCGGCGTTGGAGACTGAGCAAACGTTGCCGAAGGGCAAATGGCGCAAATGCAAACCACGATTCCCAACCAGTGTGATCTTGATTTCAATTCTTGCCTCACGTTTTCGTGTTACGTCCCGATCACGCAACAAGGCGCGAGCTTCTCGAAACGTTTCCGTGCGAATGCATACGTGAATCCAGGAATTGAGGCGGGGCGATACAGGATTCGATTCCAGCATACAAAGAACGGTTGCTTGGCACGGAGGACACGTGGTGAGGCCGTTTCGTAAAATTTAACTGGACAAAAGAACAGGCCAAGTACAGTGAGAGACGAAATAGGGAGAGGCTGAGCGCCAGAGCGTGAAAAAGAAAATGGCGGCATGCCAGGGGCAGTCAGTCCTGGAGGATAGGGCGGGGTTCAGCGACGTCGGCGTAAAGGGATTCGATGACGGCGGCATATTGTTGTTCGACAACGCGGCGCTTGAGCTTGAGGGTGAAAGTGAGGCTGCCGTTGTCAAAAGTAAAATCCTCGGGGAGAAGCGCGAAGCGCTTGATGGTTTCGTACTGCGCGAGATGGACGGTGAGCCGCTTGACCTCGGCATCGATTAAAGAATGCACCCAGGGATGGGCGGCCAGTTCGGCGTTGGAGGCGAACTTGATTCCCTGGTCGGCGGCTTTGGCGGCGACCGTTGTGGGATTGGGAACAATGAGCGCAACGATAAATTTGCGCCTGTCGCCGACAACCATGGCGTTGAGGATGTAGGGGCTGGTCTTGAGTGCGTTTTCAATGGGCTGAGGAGCGACGAATTTTCCGGCCGCGGTTTTCAGCAGGTCCTTCTTGCGGTCGGTGATGAAAAGATAGTTGTCTTTGTCCACGTAGCCGATATCGCCGGTGCGGAACCAGCCGTCTTCGCTTAAGACTTCGCGGGTGGCCTCGGCGTTTTTGTAATAACCGTGCATAACGCAAGGGCCTTTGACGAGGATTTCTCCATCTTCGGCGACGCGGACCTGCACATTGGGGATGGGCTTGCCGGAACTGCCCATGCGGTTCACGGGGTAATTGCTGGAAACGATGGGAGAAGTCTCCGTAAGGCCGTAACCCTGGTAAATGGGAATGCCGACGGTCCAGAAAAATTCCGCGAGCGCTTTGGAGAGCGGGGCGCCGCCGGAAGAGATGATGCGCAAATGGCCGCCGGTCCCGAGACGGATTTTCTTGTAGACCAATTCATCGGCGAGCTTCCACTGCGCTTTCAAGGAGAGGCTCGCATGAGCGCCATTGGCGCGCCAGGGAGTGGCTCGCTGGGCCACGTTCATGGCCCAATCAAAAATCATTTTCTTTACGCCGGTATTTTTCGAGCCCTGCTCGATAATGCGGGCGTAGATTTTTTCGAAGAAACGCGGGACCGCAGCGATGATTGTTGGACAGACTTCGAGGAGAGCCTGGGCGACGGCGTCGATCGATTCGACGTAGGCGAGAGCGGCACTTTGGAAGATATAGATGTAATCGAGGGTGCGGCCGTAGACGTGGGCGAGTGGAAGGAAGGAGAGTGCGACGTCTTTGGCGGGATCGAGGCTGAAATCGTGGCCGACGTCGTAGACGTTGGAGCAAAAATTGCTGTGCGTTAGCATGACGCCCTTGGGCTCGCCGGTAGTGCCGGACGTGTAGATGAGAGAAGCGAGCTGGCCGGGAAGAACCTGGGCAGCTCGCAAGCGGTAGGAGGAAATATCCGCCGCGCTTGCGCCAGCGATGAGTGTTTCGTAGCGAAGACATTCGGTGGGAATGTCAGTGCCGCCGTCGGCGACGATGATTTGCTCCAGCTCCGGGAGGCTGGCGCGGACGGCGAGAAGCTTTTGCAACTGGGAAGCGCCAACAACGAAAACGACTTTTGCGCCGCAATGTTTGAGGATGTAGGTCATGCGGTCAGGCGATTCGTTGAAGTAAACGGGGACGGTGACGGCGCCGGCACCATTGATGGCGAAGTCAGCGGTATGCCACTCAGAACGGTTGGCGGAAAAGAGGCCGACGCGGTCGCCGGGCTTCACGCCAAGTTCGACGAAAGCGGTGGAAAGGCCAGCGACGCGGCGGAGAAATTCTTGAGATGCAAGGGCTTCCCAGCGGCCGTCGCGGCGAACCATCTGAGCGCGCGGGTTCGGATGAGTATCGACAGCGTTCAGGAACCGCGATGGAAGCGTGCCGTAGTTCATGGTCCGATGGTCACTCTACCTTAGCGAACTTGGTGACGCAATGGAACGTCGCCCGGCGCTTTTTTGCAGGAGGGCGTTGCGCATAGGTTTGGTCTCCCTGCGCGCGTAAAGCAAGGAGCACGGGTCGACCCGCCACTACGGGGTTGGCGCTTCCCGGCCGCAAACGATGTGATTCGATGGGACTTAGGAAATGGAGAGGTCGAAAGTGACAGTTGAAGGTTGAAAAGAACGAAGCGGAATTAACACTCCGATCCGTGCGGGGCGGGTGCCACGCCCAGAGGTCACGCGGGGGCGGCAGAAAGGATCGGCGAGGATGGCGGCTAACTAGCAACGATATATTACTATAGAAGTATTATACGTGTAAGTAAACACATATTACGTGGAGGAAGAGAAAGGAGTTATGGGGAAGGAAAAGTGAACGTTAAAAGTTGAAAGTTGAGGGATGAAGAAAACAAAAGGGAAAGCTGAGGCGGAGAATGGGGTCGGCTCGAAGCGTGCGGGAACTGGCCCGGCTGTCCACTACGAGACCCGAGTAATTCCAGGGAACCCATCAAACCCAGAATCAAAGCTCAGGATTCGCTTGATTCCATGCTGTTCCATGACCGCCAGATGTATGGCTTCACGTGCGGACATCTGCCGGCGTCCCATCACAATCTCCTTCGCTCGCTCGGCTGTAGCGCGGTCTACAGCAAGCACCTCATCGGCGATGCCCAGTAGAGCGTCGAATGCGGGCTGTATGGCATCGCGACGGTTTATCGCCACATAACGGTGCAGGATCTCCTGCAGAACCTCGGCATCCGTGACCAGACGTTGCCGGTCGCTGATCAGGTCTTCTAACAAACGCTGCGCATCGGCCTTGTGCGGGTGTGGAGCGCCAACTAGGTACATGGGAACATTGGAGTCGACCAGAATCAAGAATGCGTACCAGCGCCGTAGCCGCTCTCGATCTCCGCAAGCATACAGTCGATATCCGCCGAAGGATAATCGTGCCGCACCGCGGCCCGAATCACTTCGAGCTTCTTCCCTACGCCAGCGCCAGGTTCACGTCGGCGCGCCAGGTCGAGAGCCTGCCGGACCCACTCGGCAATGGACATGCGGCGGGAGCGCGCGACACGCTGGATTTCCCGGTATTCTGGATCCTTTAGAATCACCTGAAGACGTTTTGACATAAGGATGAGTCTATCTGACTCATAGTGATGAGTCAAGATGCACAGTGACTGCCAAGAGGGAGCCTCACCCTTGGTGCGCGAACCGCAGAAAGGGATGGATAGCCTTTCTGCCGCCCGAGCCCATTACTGCTTTACAGTCAGGATTCACGGTGCCTTTAAGAGATCGAGGAGGCTTTGGTGGACGCGCTCGACGGCTAGCAAGAATTCATCAATGCCGACGGTTTCTCGGACGACTTCGTGAGCGGCCAGGCCCGTGTTTATGGCGTCGCAGAGCTGAGTGGCGCGGCGGATACCTTCAGCGGTCAGCAGAGGAAGCACCGTGAGTGGATCTTGTTTCCGCGACTGGCGCTCTTGCCACTCTTGAACGGCCCACGCCGTCTTGCGCACATTATCCACGGCATCCCGGAATTCCCTGAGAATGCGCGGATCGAACGGGCCCGAGCGCATCTCATACTCCAGCCTGACGAGGTCGGCGCAGGTTTTCTTTAGCTGGAGATTCTTGCCCCAGAAGGTTTCACTGGGGACGAAAAGCTCGACCGCAACGCCCAACAAGCGGCCTTCACTATTGCGGCGAACGCCGACAACGCGAGCTTGCGAAGTTTCATGGGTAACGAGATTCGTCAACTCAATCTGAGTGCCGGCGGCGGGGTAAGTCTTCATCTCCAACAAACCGCCCTGGGCGTTCACTTCCGTGGCTTGCCCCGCTTCACGGAAAATCTTGCCGTTAGCCTCCTGCCAGGTCGCTTCCACCGGAGAGATGAAGGGAAAACGCCTGCTCCGCCGCTTTTGGCCTGTTGAAGAAGGTTGATTCGCGATCGGCTGTGCCATTGAACCGCCTCCATCGAGCAGATGGAAGGGATTTATAGCACCATATAGTTCCGTTTGCCGAGCGAAACAAAGGAAGTGAGAAGGGATAGAGCAGCACGAGACAAAGATTCCGATTGGAAGGCGGACGGATAGGAAATGGGGGACGGCGTGTGCAGACGTGGGCGGAGGAGGAGAGAGCACGATGTTCTGGACGGCGGCAACGGCTGGATTGTGTAACCCTGGGGCACCTTGAATATCTCCGGCGGAGGTTCTGAACGCTGCAAGTCGTGCAGTTAGCTCACTTGCTCACCTGACCTTGGGTCACTATGGCAGCGCACCACATCCAGACCAAGTTCATCCCAGTACCAAAGCTCGTCCACGATTGCAATTGGCTGATCGTTGCCAAACGCCCCACGCGGAACGAAATGCGTCATGCTCCTCCCCCAACAATTTACCCCCGCTATATCTTGAGTGCCTAATTTTTCCGTCTTGATCGTTTCGCCCTTGCGGGTGGCTCGAATCGCTAGATCGTCATTGGGTTTGTAATCGCGCATATAGACCTGCTCAGCTGGACCTTGCATTGCTAAGCGCTTTTGAGGATCAAGATGAATTCTTTCTTTCGACGAAGGATCATAAATGTGCACGTAGTACAGCGGATTTCTGGTATCGCGAGTCCAGGGCAAATGCTGCTCCTTGTAAAAACGTCCTTCGCTGTCGCGTGCGATGCGATCCTCCGCTGTCCGCGTTATCTTCGTGCCATCACCTAATGTTTAGGTGAGCGTGGTGACTTCTGTGGCTGTGAAGGGCTGCCCGGAGCGGTGACTGATTCCTATCTCGACCGGCATCGCGATCAGACCTGTTTGAGCCTCGGTACCTGCCGCAATTGACAGAAGGAAAATAAACCTAATCAGTATGGGTTTCATACGTTGCTCCGAAAAAAGGAGGGGATTGCCGATACGTGATCATGGCGGCTCTCCTGGCCGTGGGACGTTACGCCTCTGGATTAGGTTTCAGAGGCGCAGCCGGAGAGCAGTGGTGTCCGAATTTGCGACAGGGGCATCCTGAAAACGAGCATTCCAGACGAACACATCGCATGCTAAGTGATTTACAATGTGGCGCTTAGCATTGGCACGTGTGGTGCTCCATCCACAGGCAACAGGGGGCCACGAACATGATATTTTACCGCGAACTAAGAGTTGCGTTCTACTCGCTCCTGCGGACGCAGGGGCTGGCGATCACCGTAATCGTGACACTGGCTCTTGGCATCGGCGCCAACGCGGCGATCTTCACGCTAGTACGCGGAGTGCTTCTAAAGCCTCTTGTCAATCGCGACGAGAACCGGCTGATCTACATCCGCCAGAGCGCCCCGGGCAATAACGATGACAACACCACGTTTTCCGTGCCCGAAATCCAGGATTTGCGCGCCAGTGTAAAAACCCTGAGTACGTTCGGTGAGTTCTCAACCATCGAATTCACCATGGTCGGCCTGGGGGAGCCCCGAGTCGTTCAAGCCGGCGTCGTTAGCGGCGACTACTTCGAAGTCATGGGCCTGCATCCGGTCCTCGGCCATCTCATCGGGCCTCAAGACGATGGTCCCAAGGCTGCCGGCGTCGTGGTTCTCACGTATCGCTTCTGGACGACCAGTCTTGCGAAAGATCCTTCTGTCATTGGCAAAACGGTCCGGCTCGGCAGCGGACCGATGGGCAATCGCTCTGGCACCATCATCGGCGTCCTCGAACCCTGTGTCCCGTACCCCCAGGATACGGAAATCATCGCCAACGTGGTCACGAGCCCGCATCACCTTTCCGCCACCATGGTCACCGACCGGCTCCATCGCATGACGGAGATCTTTGGCCGTCTGGCTCCCGGCGCCACGCTGGAGCAAGCCCGCGCCGAGTTACGCTCCGTCTACGGAGGCATGACCAAAGCACATCCCGAAACCTATTCGGCCAAAGGGAACTTCCAGATCAGCGCCAAGCCGCTGCGCGAACAGATCACATCAGGCGCCCGGACCGTGCTCTTGGTGCTGCTCGCGGCGTCGGCGCTGGTATTCATCATTGCGTGCTCCAACGTGGCCAACTTGATTCTCACACGGACGGTTCGCCGCGAAGGCGAGCTAGCGATTCGCGCGGCGCTCGGCGCAAGCAAAGGCGCGCTACGGCGCATGCTGCTGGCCGAAAGCCTTCTGCTCTGTAGCGCCGGCGCACTGCTCGGCGTAATGAGCGCGCAACCGATGGTAGCCATCCTAGCCCGGTACGCCTCGCGCTTCTCGGTGCGGGCGCTCGATTTGAGGGTAGACAACAGCCTGCTGTGGGTGGGAGCGGCCCTGGCCATCGTGGCCGCGGTGATTTTGGCGTTCGTCCCGCGCTTGCCGTCGGCCGGCACATCCAATGGCCTTAGCCTATCGAGCGGCAGCGTACGGATCACCGGCAGCACGAACCGCCGCCAGCGGATCTTCGCAGTGATACAAATCGCTGCATCCTTCGTGCTGCTGACCGGCGCGAGTACAGTGATCACTACGCTGATCGCACTGCAAACGGCGGAGACAGGTCTCGACACGCGCCACGTGCTTACGGTCAACGTTCCCGTTATGTCCTATGGGAAAACATCGCAGCAGGTGGTCGATTTCTATAAGGAATCGATTCGCCGCATTGATGCGCTACCAGGTGTGAGCAAGACGGCTTTCGGAATGTCCGTCCCATGGCGAGATGGCGGCTTCGGCCTGCAATTCTCCGCCGACGGCCATGTTCATGCGCCAGGCGAAGAGGATCCTCGCGCACAGTTGCGCGTCATTTCTCCCGGATTCTTTGCCTCGCTGGGCGTTCCCATCATCGCTGGGCGCGATTTCGACGGTCTCGACGGCCAAAAAGGCAAAGAGCCTGTCGTCATCGTCAGCGAGACTCTGGCAAAGCGCATGTTCCCCAATCACGATGCCGTCGATCGCCACGTCTTCTGGACCGACCCCGTGCTGAGATTCGCCCCGATTAGCAGCGCGCCGCATCGCATCATCGGCGTCACTGCCGATATTGACGACGAACACATCGTTCCTGAACCCATCCTTACCGTCTATATCCCCTTTGAAGAGGGTCCCGTATTTGGCGGCCACCTTTTCGTCCACACCAGTGCAGATCCTTATTCCCTGGTCACGCCGGTCACGCGCATTATTCGCGACATGTCCGCCGATCAGCCCATCGAGCACGCCGCCACTCTCGAAGACGTGCGCGCGGAAGTGCTCACGCCGGACCGTTTGAACTCGCTGGTGTTTGGCGTGTTCGCGGCTGTCGCGCTAGCGATTGCGGTGGTTGGAGTCGCAGGCGTGCTGGCGTTTTCGGTCAGCGCACGAACGCGCGAATTTGGCATCCGGCTGGCGCTTGGATCGCAGCCGCAGGATCTCCTGAAAGGGGTTGTCACCCAAGGCGCCTTGATCGCTGGGGCCGGCATCCTCGCAGGCGCAGCATTCGGGTTTGTGGTGGCGCGCTTGGCCGGTAGCTATCTCTTTGAGATGAAGATGCCTGGCGCCTTGCCAGTGGTCCTGTCTGCAGTCTTGCTGTTGATCGCTGCTGTCGTGGCGTCGATGTTGCCGGCGGCACGCGCCGCGCGCATCGATGTGATAGAGGCGCTCCGGTCAGAGTGATCGAGTCGAGACGCAAGATTTTCTGGCCGCTTTGTGCCCCCGGCGGTTTCTAGCCCGTCTGTCCCCATCCTACTTAGTGCTAAAAGAGATTGCTCGGCTGCGCAGGCCGAGAGGGCGCGGGTGCAAAAGGAAGAGGTGTGCGCTAGTATGAGCGGCGGAGAGCGAAATTTGATGAGTGTGACGGTACCAGAGACGTCTGCGGGGTTGTCCAAAGGGCCGTATCGCGCGCCTCGGGGGACAACGATTTCCTGCAAAGGATGGCAGCAGGAAGCGGCGTTGCGAATGCTCTTGAACAACCTCGATCCGCAAGTGGCAGAGAAGCCGGAAGAGTTGGTGGTGTACGGCGGGACGGGCAAAGCGGCGCGGAATTGGGAATGTTTTCACGCAATAGTGCGATCGCTGAAGGCGCTGGAAGCGGAAGAGACACTGCTGGTGCAATCGGGGAAACCGGTGGGAGTTTTTCGCACGCATGAATATGCACCGCGAGTGCTGCTATGCAATTCGAACCTGGTGGGACACTGGAACAACTGGGACAGATTTCATGAGCTGGACCGCGCGGGATTGATGATGTACGGGCAAATGACCGCGGGGAGCTGGATTTACATTGGGACGCAAGGGATTTTGCAGGGCACGTACGAAACGTTTGCGGCGGCAGCGAAAAAACATTTTGGCGGGAACCCTGGGGATTGACGTGGACCCGGAGCGCATCAAGCGGCGCGTGAAGACGGGCTATTGCGACGTGATGGTGACTTCGCTGGATGAGGCGCTGCGGATTTTGAAAAACGCGGTGCGCAAAGGCGAAGCGACTTCGGTGGGGCTGGTGGGGAATTGCGCGGACTTGATTCCGGAGCTGGCGAAGCGCGGAGTAGTGCCGGATTTGCTGACGGACCAGACCAGCGCGCACGATCCCATCGGCGGATATGTGCCGAACGGCATGACGCTGGAAGCGGCGCTGGAGCTGCGCGCGAAAAATCCAGAGGAATACAAGAAACATTCGCTGGCGGCGATGGCGCAGCACGTCCAGGGGATGCTGGATTTGCAGAAGCTGGGCGCGGTGACGTTTGATTACGGGAACAACATTCGAACGTTTGCGTTCGAGCAGGGCGTGAAGAACGCTTACGACTTTCCGGGGTTTGTGCCGGCGTACATCCGGCCGCTGTTTTGCGAAGGCAAAGGGCCGTTCCGGTGGGCGGCGCTTTCAGGAGAGGCTTCGGACATCGCGCGGACGGATCAACTGGTGCTGGAAATGTTTCCGCAGGACGAGCACCTGAATCGGTGGATCAAGCTGGCGCAGAAACGCGCGAAGTTTCAAGGGCTGCCGTCGCGAATTTGCTGGCTGGGGTATGGGGAGCGCGACAAGTTTGGTCTGGCACTGAACGAATTGGTGGCGAAGGGAGAGATTAAGGCGCCGGTGGTGATGGGACGCGACCATTTGGATTGTGGGTCGGTGGCGTCGCCGTATCGAGAGACGGAAGCGATGCGGGATGGTTCGGACGCGATTGCAGACTGGCCGCTACTGAACGCGCTGATCAATACAGCGAGCGGGGCGTCGTGGGTGTCGATCCACAACGGCGGCGGGGTGGGGATTGGCTATTCGCAACATTCGGGGCAAGTGACGGTCGCGGACGGAACGAAGGAAATGGCGAAGCGCATCGAACGCGTGCTGACGAATGATCCCGGGATGGGCGTGGTACGGCACGTGGATGCGGGATATCCCGAGGCGATTGCGTTCGCGAAGAAAACCGGGTTGAAAGTGCCGATGGCGAAAGGCTGAGAATCCGGCAGGCCGCTTCGCGAACTGACAAGGAACGGTTCGCGGGGCATAATACTTTAGCCTTGGCGAATTCCCTGCTCATTACTGGTGTATCGCAACTCTTGACGCTGCGCGGAAGCGGTCCGCGGCGGGGCGATTCCCTTTTCAACTTGGGCTTAGTCAAAGATGGCGCGCTGCTGGTGCGTGATGGTCTGATCGCGGCTGTCGGGACGCGGGCGGAAGTGGAAAAACTGGCGGAAGCGCGGACGGCAAAGAAGATCGATTTGGGCGGGCGCGTGGCGTTGCCGGGATTTGTGGACCCGCATACGCACCTGGTGCATGCCGCAAGCCGTGCGGAAGAGTATGAATTGAAGATTGCCGGGGCGAGCTACGAAGAAATTGCGAGGAAGGGCGGCGGGATTCTCAACTCGGTGAAAAGGCTGCGCGAGGCAACAAGTGAGGCTTTGAAGAAGCGCGCGCTGGCGGCGCTGAAACAGTTCGCGGCGCACGGGACGACAACGATTGAAGCAAAGAGCGGGTACGGGCTGGACGTTGCGAGCGAATTGAAGATTTTGCGGCTTCAAAAAGAGCTGGCCGCCGAGCAGCCACTGGAAATTGTGTCCACGTTTCTTGGCGCGCATGTGGTTCCGGAGGAGTTTCGAGGAAAGGCGGGCGGAGCGGAGAAGTACATTCAGTTGATGGAGCAAAAGATGTTGCCGCATATCGGCGAGAGCCGGCTGGCAGAGTTTTGCGATGTGTTTTGCGACCGCGGGGCGTTTACTGTCGAGCAGTCGAAGCGCGTCCTGCAAGCGGGGCGGGAGTGGGGTTTGGAGCCGCGAATGCATGCGGAGCAGCTATCGCGTACGGGCGCGGCACGGCTGGCGATCCTGCTGCGCGCGGCAAGCTGCGATCATCTGGAGAAAGTGAACAAAGGCGATATCGCAGCGCTGGGGGGATCGGAGACGGTGGCGACCCTGCTGCCAGGGTGCGATTTTCATCTGGGACTGAAGCAATATGCGCCGGCTCGAGCACTGATTGAGGCGAGAGCAATTGTTTCGCTGGCGACGGATTACAATCCAGGGACGAGTCCGACCGTGAGCATGCCGTCGATTGGATCGCTCGACGTTGGCAAACAAGCGGACATCGCCGTATTCGATGTGGCCGACTACCGGGAAATTCCTTATCATTTTGGAGTGAACCTTTGCTGGATGACCGTGAAACGTGGTCGCTTAATCCATGCCGCCGAACAAGCCACAGTCTAACTTTTCCAAGAAGCCGGTAAGGAGGGTGCGCCTCCTGAAGATCGTGCCGCGCAAGAGCAGAAGCCTGTTCGAGGAATATTTCTACAGGTTTTTGGCGATGATCTGCGTGGCGGTTATGGTGCTGGGAAAAGCAGGGGGGCTGAGCGGCTACGATGCCGTGGTTACGGGATTGTGGGTGGGGGCCATTCTGTGGTTCGCGTGGCAGGTGAGGCGTTACCGAAAAGAACAAACGGGCGCGACACAACAATCCAAACAAGCGGTTGAAGCGCCGTCGCAAATGATGAAGAAACAACTGCCTCCAAACATGAAGCCGATGATTGGGCCGCAGTGGCCAGTGAAAACTCCGCCAGGGACGGCGAGATCGCGGCTACAGAGGCCCCCCGTGCCAATGAGAGAGTCGATAAAGCCTGCGCAGCCGCCAGCCCCGGCCGGCGCGGCACCCGGGACGCCGGCGGGCCCAGGCAATCCGGGAAAGAAGGCCTTCGTTTACGAACGGCCAACGTTGCCGGACCGGAAGCCGAAACTGCCGAACAATTGGGCGGGCAAGCAGGATAAAAAACCGAAAAAATGAAACGACTGATTGAGTGCGTGCCCAATTTTTCGGAAGGACGCGACGCTGCCAAAGTTGACGCCATCGTTGCGGCAATGAGCAGTGTGCCAGGCGTGTACGTGCTGGACCGCGAGATGGACGCGGACCATAACCGCTCGGTGGTCACATTGGCGGGGGAGCCCGACGCGGTGGCGGAAGCGGCACTGCTGGGCACAGGCAAGGCCATGGAATTGATTGACTTGACGAAGCACAGCGGCGCGCATCCGCGCGTGGGCGCGACGGACGTGCTGCCGTTTATTCCCATTGAAGGCGTGACGATTGAGGATTGCGTGGCGCTAGCTCGCCGAGTGGGCAACGAAATCTGGAAGCGCTACCGGATACCGGTGTTTTTTTACGAAGCGGCGGCGACGCGGCCGGATCGCGTAAATCTTGAAAATGTGCGGCGCGGGCAGTTCGAAGGGCTGCGCGAAGAGTTGAAGAAGAACCTCGAGCGCCAGCCGGACGTCGGAGAACCGAAGGTGCATCCCACGGCCGGAGTAACAGTGGTGGGCGCGCGGAAATTCCTGATCGCCTACAACGTAAATCTGAATACTTCGGATGTTAGCATCGCCAACAAAATTGCAAAGGCGATCCGGTTTTCGTCGGGCGGGCTGCGGTACGTGAAGTCGATGGGGGTGGAACTGAAAGCGCGCACCCTAGCGCAGGTGTCCATCAACTTGACGGACTTCGAGCAGACCCCGATGCACCGCGTGTATGAAATGGTGAAGCGCGAAGCAGAGCGCTACGGCGCGGTGCCGGTGGGCAGCGAAATCGTGGGGCTAATTCCGAAGAAAGCGATCGAGATGGCGGCGGACTTTTTCCTGCAATTGGAGAACTTCTCGCCGGCGCAGGTGTTTGAGAATAAACTGGCGGATGCGTTGAGCGGCGCGCCGCTGGCGGTGGCAAAGGACGGAAAGCTGGCAGGATTGGCACGTCCGTTTCTGGAGGCCGTGGCATCACCGGCGGCTACGCCCGGAGGAGGAAGCGTCTCCGCATTTGCGGGAGCGCTGGCGGCGGCGCTGGGGCAAATGGTTGCGGGGCTATCGCGGAAAAAGAAATCTCAGGTGGGATTTGCAGATCAGCTCTCGGCGGCGCTGGAGGAAATGCGAAAAATCGCGGATGAACTTGCCGAGGCCATTGACCGTGATGCCGCGTCCTACGACGCGGTAATGGCGGCGTTCAAATTGTCGCAAGAGACCGCGCAAGAGACGCAGCAGCGCGAGGAAGGGATCCAAAAGACGACGAAAGGCGCGGCGGAAGTGCCGCTGCATGTGGCCGAGCGTACTGTTGAGCTTTTCGAACGGCTTGGACAACTGGACGCTATCGTTGCCGCATCCATGCGGTCAGACTTGCAAGTGGCCAGGTTAATGGCCGAAGCGGGCGCTCGCGGAGCACTGGCCAATGTCGAGATCAATCTTGATGGCCTGAAGGACGCGGCGTACGTCGCGTCAATGCGAACGAAGATCACAGCACTGCGGGAGCGGCTGGGCAATGCGGCCCGCGCAACAAAAGCGTAGACTAGAAGTTCCCCCTGCCCCGTTCGAAAGGAGCACTACATGAGATTGACCACGAATTCAGGTGTAACCCCGCCTAGACGGGGGGCGACGATCCGCCAGCTCGTGGCCGCCGGCGTATTGGTGGTAATGTCCCTGGCGTTGCCGAAACCGGCGCGGGCAGGCCGCCTTGGGGCGGACATCATCGCGCTATTCCCCAAGGAAATCGGGGAATTTGCTTACGCCGACTTGAAAAAGGCACGGTCGCTGAAGTGGTTTCCG
This sequence comes from Acidobacteria bacterium 13_2_20CM_2_57_6, assembly GCA_001917435.1. Lineage (GTDB taxonomy): Bacteria > Acidobacteriota > Terriglobia > Acidiferrales > UBA7541 > Acidiferrum. The sequence goes on along the minus strand of MNEA01000116.1, from coordinate 10,948 downwards.
CAATTACAAGAGCAGATGCTGCCCGACCGCTTCCGGCAATTCGAAAAGTTCCTGGCTTCGGCGGGAGTTGATCCGAATTCACAAGTCGATGAACTCGCATGGGGGCTGGTCGCCGAGGGGATGAGCGCGAAGACCGAAGGCGTGGGCTCGACGGATGTTCCCACGGGCGAAGAGGTCGTCGGCGTAGCGCTGGGGAATTACAATCCGGGCTCCGCGGAAGGATACTTCAAGCAGCAAAAGCTTCCGACGTTTAAGGCGCGCGGCTACACGCTTTACGCCTTCGGTACGGGTTCGGGAGCGAACGATTTATTCTTCTTTTTTATCGATTCGAACACCGCAGCGTTTGGTCATCGCGCTGTGCTCGAAAAAATGATCGAGGTGCGCTTCGGCGCTGAAGAAGGATTGCTGCGCAACGACAGATTGTTTCCACTGATCAACGAGGCGAACGGCAGCGGCGTGGTCTGGGCGGTGCTGAATCCCGCGTACACGAGGCTGGCGATGCAGCAACTGGCGCCGGAAGTGGAACAGTTCCCCGAAGCCGCGAAACTCGTCGCGCGCATGCAGAACATGATTATCAACGTGGACGCGAGCAGCGGAATTGACGGAAAGTTCCAGGCGGTGTGCGGATCGACGGAGGATGCAAACACGCTCGGCCAGTTGCTCCAGGCCGGCTTCCTCTATAAGCGGTATCAAGCACAGAAAGAGAATCCGGATCTGGCGCAATTGCTGGATCAGGCGCGCGTGACGCCGGCGGGCGATCGAGTGATGCTGCGGATGTCGCTTAGCGACGACCAGATGACCTCGCTCATTCGCAAAAATACGTTCGCGCTGAAGATGTAAATCTTTCAGAACGACATAAAGCAAGAGGGCCAGACAGCCGCGCTGTCTGGCCCTCGTTATTTCGAGCTACACTTAAATGCGGGGGGCAGCGCCGATGTACTTCGTCAGGCGGGTGACGGATTCTCCGTCGTGCGTTTCGTATTGAACGCGGTCGAATCCCGCAACAACAACCCGGACGGACTCCGTACCGGCAATGTGCGAGGCAAACCCAGCGATGGTGTCGAGCCCGGTCGCCCGAGAATCTTTGTCTAGATGGGACAGAGCGACTTCCATGCGGTCGGAAAAGCGCGTAAATGTGACTTCCAGCTGAGGATGAGCGGCGCTTAGATGCTCGAACGCTTCCGCACATGCGGCAATGACGGCGGATTGCAATCGAGCGGCAGCGTCCTCCTCAAATCCCGCGGCATCGGCGAGATAGCGCACTACGCCTCCCGCTGCGGCTGCCAAACGGGAGTCCGCATCAAAGAGCAGGCGGAATGTTTTGGGTTCAGTGGCCACGGCTGCTGGCTAGAGAAACGTCGCAGGCTTCCCGGCAATCAGGGCAATAGTAGAGGCCGTCGGAGCAAAGGCGCACGTTCAGCTGTCCCTTGCAGATGGTGCAATATCTTTCGCAGGAGCAGCGATCTTCCGGCAAGTCGCATTGCGCGCAAAGGGTCTGACCTTGCATAAGAGCCTCTAGAGAAAACTCTACCTGAGCCGGTGAGGATGCAGCAAGGCGAAGGTGAGGTGGATAGGGCGATTCGTTTACCTGTTCTTTGGGACGAGCCGCTAATTCCTTGCAGCCGGGCGCCGGATCAGTTTCCGATTAGGCGACTATGAGCGGCGCCACTCGAAGGAGAAGAGCAGAAACTGACGTCACTTCTCAAGTTTGTGCGCGGTGTTGGTGCGTTCGCCAAACAGAAAGTGTCGCAAACGGGCAGGAACCACTGACATTGGCAAATGGCCGAGTCCAGCTGCAGCGGCCGTTCCAAAGCCAAGTCGAATTATCCCAAAGATTACGACCCCTAATATGAAGAGGCCAGTAAGAATCCACTTAATGAGCCATGAGTAGTCCATAGAACACCTTTAACAAAGGCTAGCACCTTGGTGGTTATGCCGCAATCCCCTCAGATGCGACGACTCTCTGGCTTGAATTACTGAAAGGTCCGATTAGCGCATCAATCGGAGATTGAAGACTTCTCGCGGCAGGCTTCTTTGACCCCACTGGAGAGCGCATGCTAGTATCGATTTCTACTCGAGCCATTGGAATGGAATCCGCCGCAACCCCCCACAAGAGCGAGCTTCGTAGGACGCCGCTGAACGCGTTGCACCGCCGCCTGGGCGCCAAGATGGTCAATTTCGGCGGGTGGGATATGCCTGTCGAATATCCATCGAGCGGCGGGCTGATCGCGGAGCACAAGGCGGTGCGCGGCAGCGTGGGCGTTTTCGACGTTAGCCACATGGGAGACATTCGCATCTGCAGCGGCGCGAAGCCCGGCGGGGCGCTGGCGGCGGTGCAGCACATCAGCATGAACGATTCGTCGAAACTGGCCATCGGCCAGGCGCACTATTCGGCGATGCTCCATCCGGAAGGCACCTTTGTGGACGACGTGATCGTACACCGGCTGGGCGAAGATGATTTTCTCCTGGTAATCAATGCCGGAACGCGGGAGAAAGATGTCAATTGGGTGCGCGAAAATACCAGGAGTTTTGATTGCCTGGTCGAAGATCTGAGCGACGCTTACACGCAATTGGCGATTCAGGGGCCGCGCGCGATCGATGTCATGAAAAAACTGACCGATGCGAACCTGGATGGCGTCAAGAATTACTGGTTCACGCACGGAACGGTCTGCGGCCTCAAGAACACGCTGATCGCACGCACCGGCTACACGGGCGAGGACGGTTTTGAGATTTACGTGCCTTCCGATGTGGCGACCAGCGAGAGGGTCTGGAATCAGGTGATGGGCGCGGGGCGCGAATTCGCGATTGTTCCCTGCGGCCTGGGCTGCCGGAATACGCTGCGGCTGGAATCAAAGATGGCGCTGTACGGCCACGAGATCAGCGAGAAGATCAATGTTTGGGAAGCGGGGCTGGACCGTTACTGCAAGATGGAAAAGGGTGACTTCATCGGGCGCGCGGCGCTGGTGCGCGCGAAAGCCGCCGCGGGATTGAAGCGCACGCTGGTCGGAATTGAGATGATTGACCGCGGCATTGCGCGCGACGAATATTGCTGCTGCGATGAAGCCGGTGAAGCCATCGGAATGGTGACGAGCGGCTCGCCTTCGCCGACGCTGGGGAAAAATATTGCGCTGGCGTACGTTCCGCCGTCGCATTCGGCGGTGGGGACGATTTTGTATGTCGAAATACGCGGGCAGAAGTGCAAGGCGCAGGTAGTCCCGACGCCGTTTTACAAGCGAGCAAAGAAAACCGCGGTTCAGCAAGTGTCTTAACGGAACGGAACGATTCCAAGGAGTAACCTGATGGCGTATCCGAAGAATTATCGCTACACCAAGGAACACGAGTGGATCAGCGTGGATGGCGCTTTGGCAACGATCGGGATTACCGACTACGCGCAACATGAGCTTGGCGATGTGGTATTCGTCGAGTTGCCCAAGCCGGGAGCGAAAATCGAAGCCGGAAAGTCCTTTGGCACAGTGGAGTCGGTGAAGGCCGTCAGCGAAATTTACGCGCCGGCTGCGGGCGAGGTGATTGAATCCAACGGCGAACTCCAGAACACGCCAGAAAAAATCAACACCGATCCACACGGCGCGGCGTGGCTGATCAAAGTGCGCCTGACCAACGCCGCCGAGCTGAGCGGGCTGATGGACGCGCCTGCCTACGAAGCTTACATCGCGGCGAAGAGCACGGAAGCCTCGGCCTGATGCGCTACCTCCCGAAGAGCCCCGTCGAGCGGAAAGAAATGCTCGCCGCCATCGGCGCAAAATCCATCGACCAACTTTTTTCCGGCATTCCGGAACGCTTCCGCTTGCGCGAGGCACTGAAGATCCCTGGGCCGTATTCGGAAGCTGAGGTCATCCAATATTTCAAGGAACGCGCAGCGGAAAATTCAGACGGCTACACGAGTTTTCTCGGCGCAGGCGTCTACAATCACCTGCGCTCGGTGGTGACGGATGCGATTATCCAGCGCGGAGAATTCCTCACGTCCTACACACCCTATCAAGCGGAAATCACGCAGGGCACGCTGCAGGCGATTTTCGAATTTCAAACGCTGATGTGCCAACTCACGGGCCAGGAAGTGGCCAACGCGTCGGTGTACGACGGTTCAACGGCGATGACCGAAGCAGTGCTGATGTCGGAGCGGTTGACCGGCCGCCAGCGCGTGCTGGTGGCGCGGTCCGTGCATCCGGAATACCGCGAAGTGCTGAAGACCTACGCGAAGAATTCCGGCTTGCGTGTGGAAGAAATTCCTTTCACGGCAAGGGGCACAGCGGATGCCAAGGCGCTGCAAGCTGCGTTGAAGGACGATGTCGCGGCGGTGGTTGTGCAGTCGCCGAATTTTTTCGGCGTGATTGAATCGTACCCGTCGCTCGCGGAATTGGCACATGCTTCGGGCGCGATGTTCGTTGTTGTCGTAACGGAAGGCGTGTCGCTGGGCATCGTCAAGCCGCCCGCGGAGGCGGACATCGTCGCGATGGAAGGCCAAAGCTTCGGGCTGCCGCCGAGTTATGGCGGGCCGTTCGCCGGCGTGATTGCTTCACGGGACAAGTTCGTGCGGCAAATGCCCGGGCGGCTCTCTGGCCAAACGACGGATTCCGAGGGCCAGCGTGGATTCGTACTCACACTTGCGACACGTGAACAGCACATCCGCCGCGAGAAAGCCACCTCAAACATTTGCACCAACCAGGCGCTCTGCGCGCTGACCGCCACGGTACATCTGACGCTGCTCGGCAAGGAAGGCTTGCGAGAGATGGCGGAGCAAAACTTGTCCAAAGCGCAATTCGCGCTTTCCGAGTTGCTGAAGATTCCCGGCGTTCGCCGCACCTTTGACGCGCCGTTTTTTAACGAATTCACGGTCGAGATGCCGCGCTCGGTGAAAATCCTAAACTCGCAACTGTTGCGCGAAAAAATTATCGGGCCGCTCGCGCTGGGCACGGCGTATCCGGAACTGACCAAGCACGCGCTGGTATGCGTCACGGAAACAACACCGCGCGCGGAAATTGAGCGGTTCGCGGAGGCGTTGAGGCGCGCGCTCGAGCGGCCGATTTAAGGAAACACACTGGCAGGAACACTGCCGCAACGAATGCGGCCGCAGAACATAAAGGAAATGAATAAGAAAACCAAAAAAGCTTCGCGCCACACCAGCCAGAACGAAGGGCTGATCTTCGAGAAGTCCTCGCCGGGAAAGCGCGCGTTCGAATTGCCGTCGCTCGACGTACCTGCCACGGATCCCGCCAAGGCTCTCGGCGCTGATCATCGCCGCGCGGGCATTGAAGGCTTTCCGGAAGTCAGCGAAATCGAAGTTCTACGCCACTTCACGCGTCTTTCGACGTGGAACTACGCGATCGATCTAGGCATGTATCCTCTGGGTTCCTGCACGATGAAGTACAACCCGCGCGTGAATGAATTCGTTGCACGGCTCGACGGTATTGCCACCGAACATCCTTATCAGCCGCAGGAGCTTTCGCAAGGCTGCTTGAAAATCATGCGGCTGCTGGAACAGTGCCTCCTGGAAATGACCGGCATGGACGCGATCACTCTGCAGCCCGCTGCCGGCGCGCATGGAGAAATGACCGGCCTGATGTTGATCCGCGCCTATTTGGAGAAGCAGGGAAATCCGCGCAAGAGAGTTTTGATCCCGGACTCCGCGCACGGAACGAATCCGGCCACCGCGGTGATCGCGGGATACGAGGTCGAAAACATCAAGTCCGAATCGCACGCGCAGATCGACGTCGAAAAGCTCCGAGACCTGGTGACCGGAGACGTCGCGGCTTTGATGATCACCAATCCCTCGACACTTGGAATTTTCGAGCAGCGCATTCCGGAAATCGCGGAGATCCTACACTCCAAAGGGGCGCTGCTTTATATGGACGGCGCGAACATGAACGCGCTTACCGGCGTGACGCGGCCGGGCGACCTGGGCGTTGACGTGATGCACTTGAACCTGCACAAGACGTTTTCAACGCCGCACGGCGGCGGAGGGCCCGGCGCAGGTCCGGTGGCGATGAAAAAAATCCTTGAGCCTTTTCGGCCAGTGCCCATTCTGGTGGAAAAAGAAGGCGGCCGGCTGGCGCTCGAACCGGTGCGGCCAAATTCGATTGGCCGAGTAAAAGCCTTTAGCGGAAATTTTGGCGTGTTGGTTCGGGCGCTGGCTTACATCCTCGCTTACGGTCCGGGAGTGCGGCAGGCCACCGAAGACGCGGTGCTGAACGCAAACTACATTCGAAAGCAACTCGAGGGCGTTTACGAACTGCCCTATTCCCTCCCCTCGATGCACGAAGTGGTCTTCAGCGACGCCATTCAAAAGAAAAACGGCGTGAACACGATGGACATCGCCAAGCGGCTGATCGACTATGGCTTCCATCCTTACACGACGGCGTTTCCTCTGATTGTGCCGGGCGCTTTGATGATCGAGCCGACGGAATCGGAATCCAAGGAGGAATGTGACCTGTTTATCGACGCGATGAAAGCGATTGCGGAAGAAGCCGCTACGAAGCCGGAGATTGTAAAGACCGCGCCGCACACCACGCGTGTCCGCCGTCTCGACGAGGTCGGCGCGGCCCGCAAACCAGTTCTGCGATGGAAGCCGGCCGTTCCGCGCAGCGAGGCCGCAGACTAAGCGAAACGAACACTCCCTGAATCGCCACGCTTCAGCCCAAGATTCTCTTCAAGGCACACTGCACATCTCCGCAAGGCCATTTCCGCTGGCTTCTTGCTAGAATCTTCACAGACCTTTTCCCTGGATTGAAAGCCGCATGACATCCGCCCTCGAAGCCTGGCTCCCGAAATCGATACTCCTGCTGCGTGGTTATGATCGCCACAAATTTCTCTCCGACCTGATCGCCGGTGTGACCGTTGGCCTTGTCGCGCTGCCGCTGGCGATGGCGTTTGCCATCGCGTCCGGAGTGCCACCCCAAGCGGGACTGTATTGCGCCATCGTCACGGGTTTTCTGATCTCTGCCCTGGGCGGCTCGAAGACACAGATCGGCGGGCCGACCGGGGCCTTCGTTGTAGTCGTCGCGGGAATCATCGCCAAGCACGGCATCGACGGCTTGTTTATGTGCACGATGATGGCCGGCGTTCTTCTGGTGCTGCTGGGTGTGACCGGGATGGGCGCCATGGTGAAATATTTCCCTCGGCCGGTCGTCGTGGGCTTCACCAATGGCATCGCCATTCTGATTGCCAGCACGCAGATTCGCGACTTTTTTGGATTGAAGATGGATCACGTCCCCGGTGATTTCTTTCACCGCATGATGGCCTTTGGGCAGGCGTGGGATACCTTCTCCGTCCCGGCAACTGCTGTATCCATCTTCTCGATTGCGGTGATGGTTTTCTGCTTGAAATACGCAAGGAAAGTCCCGGGCGCCATCCTGGTCACGTTCGGCGCGACCGCTGCCGTCATTCTTTTGCATCTGCCCGTGGAAACTATTGGAACGCGCTTTGGAGGAATCCCCAGCGGCTTGCCAAAGATCGCTGTTCCTCATTTCCACTACGATGTCTTTCGGCAGCTTCTGTCAGCAGCGTTCACCGTGGCGATGCTTGGCGCCATCGAGTCACTGATGTCGGCTGTCGTCTCCGACCGCATGAGCAATGACAAGCACAATCCCAACGTGGAACTGATTGGGCAGGGTGTCGCGAATATTATTTCGCCGCTGTTCGGAGGGCTCCCCGCCACCGGAGCCATCGCGCGAACCGCTACCAACGTACGCTCCGGCGCGAAAACACCGGTTGCAGGAATGATTCATGCGCTGACGCTGCTGGCAATCGTTCTCTTCGCTGCGCCGCTCGTAAAGAATGTGCCGCTGTCTGCTTTGGCCGCCATCTTGATGATCGTGGCCTACAACATGGGTGATTGGGAGGAGATTCCCGAAATTCTAAAACTCAGCGCCGCGGACATCGCCGTTTGGCTGCTGACGCTGACGTTGACCGTGGTGACTGATCTGACGTTCGCGGTGGAAGTCGGCATGGTGCTGGCTGCGCTCACCTTCATTCGCAAGGTTTCCAGAACCACCACCGTGAGCCCGGTGACCAAGGATTATGTGGAAGACAGCCGCGTACACGTTTTGCAAGGCAAGGATATTCCGGACTACGCCATTGTTTACCGCATCCACGGGCCATTCCTTTTTGGCGCGACGGACAAGTTCGCGGACATTCTCCATTCCCTCGACAAGTTGCCGCCCATCGTCATCCTTCGTCTGCGAAACATGACCGCGATTGACGCTACCGGCCTGGGCGCCATTCGCGATCTCGCGGACACGTTGCACGCCTCGGGACGCTCGCTGCTTCTCTGCGGCGCGCGCGAACAGCCTTCACAACTGATGAAGCAAGCAGAGTTTGAGCGCCATGTGGGCGCGGAGAATATTTGTGGTAGCATCACTGAGGCGTTACAACGCGCTGCGGAAGTCTATCGCCGCCACCATGCGGACAAGGCTGTAGGCGAGCTGACCCCGAGCAGCTAAGATGTCCAAGACTAGCTTCCGGGTCGTCTTAGAAACGCCCGTACCGCCTCACTCCACGCCTGAGACTCGCTTCGGATGCGCGCTGATTGGCCGCGATTCATTGAGCCTACACGCCGCATTCTCCGTCCTGTAACAACTCGCCTCTAGTCTCTTGCGCGGGCAATCGCTTCGGCGCTCTACCCCATTAAAGGAGACTGTCTTGAAACAAAAATTACTCGCAATTGCGCTGTCGATCGGTTTGATCGGCACTGCTTTTTCTGTCTCGGCCCGCGCCAACGATCAGCTTGGCGGGGGAACCGAGATTAAGCATGTACTCCTAATCAGTGTCGACGGTCTGCACGCGCTCGATGTCTCAAACTACGTTGCCACGCACCCCAACTCCGCACTGGCGGAGCTGGCTGGTCACGGAGTCACGTACTCCAATGCGCGCACACCGGCAAACTCGGATTCCTTCCCAGGCCTTCTGGCTTTGGTGACCGGTGGCTCCTCCATCTCGCACGGTCTGTTCTATGACGTGAGCTACAATCGCGGCATATTCGATCCCACGAACACGACTTGCTCGGGGCAACCCGGCAACATGCAGGTGTTTGACGAAAGCATTGACAAGTACTCCGGAAACCTCCCGGTTTCGCTCAACATAATCGATCCCACCGCGCTCCCGAATCACTTGGACGAGAACGGCAAGTGCGTCCGGCTTTTTCCGCACAACGCGATGAAGTCCAACACCATCTTCGAAGTGGTCAAAGCCAATGGCGGCCACACGGCGTGGGCGGACAAACACCCCGCCTATGACCTGGTGAATGGTCCTTCAGGCAAAGGCGTAGACGATCTCTACACGCCGGAGATCACGAACGTCGGTGGACTCGACAACACTGTGAGCGTCGTCTGCACCGTCAACAATGACGCGCTAAAGGTTCAGGGAACCCTCAACGAAATCAAGGGACTAAAACACGATGGCACGCCTGGACCGGGCGTCCCAGCTGTATTCGGGATGAATTTCCAAGAAGTCAGCGTGGGACAGAAACTCGCAAAGGACAATTTCGACGGCAGTTGCGCGGCTGATACAACGTTTACCGGCCGGCCCGGCGGATACAAGGATGGCGCGGGTACGCCAACGGATGTCCTCGCTTACGCCCTGCAAGAGACCGATCAAGCACTGGGCAGTATGATTCAGGCGCTCAAAGCGCAACGCATTTACGACTCCACTCTGTTCATCGTCAGCTCCAAGCACGGCCAGTCACCGATCAATCCTGCCAAGGTAAACAAGCCCGGTCACTTCGCGGACCTCGTTGCGGCTTTGCCGGACGCCAATACCAACCCCGCCGCCATCGCCATCGCAAACGCCGCCAATTGCAGCACCGGTGCTTGCGGTTTCGTTCAAGACGACGACATTGCGCTGATTTGGTTGCAGGACCAAAGCCAGACGGACGCCGTTGCGGCTTATCTGAATGCTAACGCCGCCGCGCTGTTCATCGAGGAGGTGATGGCTGGAGCCGAGCTCAAGCTAAAGTTCCGCGACCCGCTGAAAGATGCCGCCACGCCCGATATCCTCGTGCAGCCGCAATACGGCACAATCTACACCGGGTCGAGCAAGAAAAATGCCGAGCACGGAGGATTCAGCTTCGGCGACACCAACGTCGGCCTCATCGTTTCTAACCCTTCCTTGAGCTCAAGAGTGGTCAAGACGCTGGTAGCTACGTCTCAGGTTGCTGCTTCCATCTTGAAGGCCCTGGGCATCGACCCAAACGAACTGGAGGCTGTTCGTCGAGAAGGCACCACCGTACTGCCATTCCTTTTCACCGGCGACGGTGGCGGCGGTCAATAGCGCGGTTCACGCAACAGCCAATCGGCATAGGGGGAGTGGTCGCCCACTCGCCCCTGCCACACGACCGGACATGCGGGTCCGCATCCGGCGGTTCGGCGGGTTGAACTAACCATGAGCCGTGAGCTCGGGAAGCCCGAACGAGGCGAAGTAAGCGTTGGACAGAGCGATTTTCAGCGCTGGTGTGTTCGCAAGGTGCCACGGTCCATCGGAGCTACCCGCCGTTTTCGCGGCGTCCTGCGCAGCGATGCCGCGCTTGCGGAGCTCCCGATATCTCGTGGTTCCTCGTTTCCACTGCTTCCAGACCATCGACCGAAGTCGACGGCGGAGCCATTTCTCCAGCTTGGCGAGCACTTCCGGTGTTTCGCATCGTCCGAAGTAACCGATCCAGCCGCGGAGATACTCCGCTAAGTCCTGGACCTTTCGGGCGAGGCTTATGCCCCGTGTCCGGCTTGTGAGTTCCCGAACTCGCTCCTTGAACCGTGCCATCGCTTTCGGCGCGAGACGCCTCTTCGGTGGCTTGTGATTCGTGAAGCTGAACCCCAGGAATTTCCGTTCCCATGGACGAGCCACCGCACTCTTCTCGCTGTTCACTCGAAGCTTAAGCTTCGTCGTGAGGAGTCGCGTCACGCTTCTCATCACTCGTTCACCAGCTCGCCGACTGCGGACG
>MNEA01000073.1 GCA_001917435.1 Acidobacteria bacterium 13_2_20CM_2_57_6 | reverse complement strand
GTATTAGCGGGGCGGGATTTGCAATGTGTAATATTTGCAAGTCCCTGTGCGTACTAGTCTATGGGAACGCTGAGACCAGGCCGGATGAGCGCGCCGGGAATTAAGGAGCCGACGGAGGCGATTGCCCGTGCCAGGGCGGGTGACGCCGAGGCTTGGGGCGAGCTTTACCGGGATTACGCGCCAGCGATATTCCGGTTCTGCCGGCGTGCCTTGCCGACGCGGGAAGACGCCGAAGACGCCACCATGGAAGTTTTCATGAAATTGAAAGGCAAGCTGGTGCAGTACGACACGACGCGGTCGTTCTCGGCCTGGCTCTACAAGGTGGCGGCGAATCACTGCTGGGATATCCTGCGGCGGCGGAAGATTCGCCAGGACAAGGAAACAGATGACTTGGAAAATGTGCCGCTGGAGCATCCGGACCCCAGCCAACTGGATCAACTGATCGAGCAGCGCACCAGCGAAGAGGTTCGCAAGGCGCTGGAAAAACTGGGCGGACGAGCGCGCATGGCGCTGGTGATGCGCTATTACTCGGACATGAGCTACGACGAGATTGCCGATGCGCTGGGAGTGCGGCGCGCCTTTGTGGGCGTAGTGCTGCTGCGTGCCCGGCACGAACTGCGACAAGCGCTGGAAGGCAACACGGTGCTGGCGGTGGGAGGGGCTTCATGAGCGAAACGCCGGGAGAAAAAATGAAGCATCTGGACGAAATGACGCTCCTGCTGTACATCGAGCGGCAACTGGACCGCGCGCGCGGGCTGGAAGTTTCCGCGCACACGCAGGAATGCGACACCTGCCGCACGCTGCTGCGGGCACTGGAACGCGAATCGCGGCTGCTGACTCGCGCGATGCTGGAAGAAAACGAACCTCTGCCATCGCGGCTGGCGCAATTCCAGGAACGGGCGCGTAAGTCGATGCAATGGATTTGGGGACTGGTTTTCGGGCTGGCAGCAACGGGAGCCTACGCGCTTTATACGGGATATGTCCTGCCCTGGGAGCAGCAACTGGCGCAAGCGGGATTCGGGGGGTCGAACCTGCTGAGCCTGCTGATCTTTCAGGGCGCAATGTGGAAAGGATGGCAATCCATGATCACACTCCTCGAGGTGCTGGCGATGGTGACGCTGGCGGGGCTGGGAGCGATGTTCTTTCGCCGGCGGATCCGGCGCGGTTCGGCGCTGGCGCTGGTCTTCGCAGGATTGTGCACGGTGCTGGCGATGCCCACCGGAGCCTCGGCGACGGAGTTTCGCCATGAGGAGCGGCTAACGATCGCAAAAGACGAGGTCATCCATGGTGACCTGTTCGCTGCTGGAGGGCGAATCCGAGTGGAAGGCACGATCGAAGGCGATTTGGTTATGGCGGGCGGGGACATCGAGATATCCGGTCATGTTCTGGGCGACGTGCTTTCCTCGTCGGGAACGTTGCGGGTACCGGGACACGTGGACGGAAATATTCGAAGCTACGCGGGAAACCTGACGTTGAAAGGAACGGTCGGCCGCAACGTCATGATATTTGGCGGCGACGTCAACATAGACCGGGACGCCAAAATCGGCGGCAGCATCACCTCATTTACCGGGCATGAATCCATCGATGGTCACGTGAAGCGGGATGTCCTGGCCATGGGGGGGCAGATCACTATCACTGGCACGATTGGCGGTTCAGCGAAGATAAAAAGCGGCGAGTTGATTATCGATTCATCCGCCGAAGTCGGGGGCCCGATTGATTTCACGGGAGACAAACCGCCGCAAGTTTCCGCGCAAGCGAAGCTCGCTTCACCCGTTCATTTTGAAAAACTGAAGCACGGCGACGACTACCGCACGGTGCACTACTACGTCTGGCAGGTGATTTGGGCAGCGGCGTTTATTTTGTTTGGGCTGGTGCTGTTCGCGGCGATGCCGAATTTTTCGCAGGACGCGGTGAAATCGGCGGAGCACTACGGCGCGGCGGCGGGCTTGGGCGTGCTGGTGCTGTTTGGTGTGCCGATCGCGGCGTGCATCGCGTGCATCACCGTAGTGGGCCTGTTCATTGGAATCTCAACGCTATTCCTGTGGTATGCATCGCTGTATTTCGCGCAGATCATTGTGGGCGCATTGATCGGACAGTGGCTGATGGGGCGGACGAGCGAGCTTTGGCCGCTGATCGGGCGAATGACCGTGGGAGTGGTGATTGTGCGGCTGTGCACGACGATTCCACATGTTGGCGGATGGGTGAAATTCGCGGCCATTCTCTGGGGCATCGGAGCGATTTCATTGGCGGTGTACCGGCGTTTCCAGCCGGTGATTGCGCCGAATATGCCGAGCGCGCCGTACACGCCGCCGATTCCGCCGAACACGACAGTGGGCGGGCCGCTGCCGGCGTAAGAGGCATAATGGCAGGCTCATGTTTTTTTAGCGATTCATCGCGAAGTAAAAGTCTCGTGAGGTAGAAAGATTACGGGCCGGTCTGAGAAATTCAGACCGGCCCGTTGCCTTTTGCGGAGGCGGAGAAAGTAACGGATTACGGCTGGCGAATCTTGGCGGCAAAGAAAGGCGTCGTTGCGGTGTTGCCCGTGTTTTGCAGGTAGAGCGCCCGGAGCCCCACGGGCTGATTGATTGTCGCATTTCCCGCGTTGTTGGTCATACCCTCGAGATTGGTTACTCCATCGCTACCGAGTGAGCCGTTGAAAAATCCCTGGACGGTCAAGATGGAAGAGGGTGTGATGTTGAAGTAAGAAGGGAGCGCGTTGATGTTGATCGTCGCCGACGTGGGAGCCGATACGACCGTGGCTCGGAAACGCGACCAACGCAGGATGACGGTGTCTGCTGTAGCCGAGGCAGGTGTGCTGCCGTTTGCCGCTGCGAATGGGGCGATGACGTGGACACCAACGGTTTGCCCCAGATGCATCGCGGAAGTGGTGGTCTGCCCGTTAAAGAAGTTGAAAGTGGTGTTGAATGTGGTGTCCACCGCGAGCCCCTTGGTATCCACCAGAAACGGGTTCACGGAAGAAGAGAGATTGACGGTCAGGAGATCGCCGGCACGGAGGGCGCTAATAAGTGAATTGGTTGCGGCGACAGAAGGTTTGTCCGTAACGACGATACCGAACTGTGTCTGGCTGCTCGGATTGATTGAAAGGACGGTACCTTCGACAAAATCCTGTTGCGCCGACAGCAATGGCTCAATTTCCTGGATCGAGAAAGTGCCGTTGGAGTCGAGGATGCCGTCAACGCTGGCTACCTGCCCAGCTTTGACACACACGGATAGCGTCGTAGTTCCGCTGGAACAAAGAGTCCCAGAAGGATCATGGTCAAGGTTGGTACTGGACGTTGATGTGGCGGTCAGAGTTCCCCGAGTTGGGGAAGTAATGGTGACAGAGCTACCGTTAAGTGCAACGACGCCGGAGAAATCCTCGATCAGCGCGAGTTGATTGGTGCCGAGATTGGCATTCATTCGTGGCAGGGCGACGGCACTCAAGACCGCGGGGTTGGGCGACGAAGGGTTGAAGTTTACGGACAACGTTCCCCCCGAAAGAGAGATGGCGTTTTTCAAGTCGAAGTCAATGCCGATACCCTGTTGGCCCATGGAATTTACAGTGAATGTAAAGGAGCTGATGGTCGGAGTGCCGGACGCCGTAAAAGTCGCCGCGCAAATGGAGCTGTTCGGACAACTCGCCGTGCCAACCGTGATCGCGGAACCGGTGTCGTTGAGGAACGTGATTTCGGGATTAGAGAGCGCGACCTGCACGGTGTAGTCTCCCGCGGGCACATTGGTGAGGGTGCCGAGGAAGGCGGTATCGGATTGCAGACGCATCAGGTCAATGACGGACGGCGAGGGCTGCAAAGTTTGTGCTGTTCCGCTGGCTGGAGTCAGGGTGACGCCGGAAATGGAAACATTGAACGAAAGGATCGAGGGATTTGCTGGAAGTGTGTCGGCTACCAGAGTAAAGCTGACCGTGGCGTTGCCGCCCCCCCCACCACCACCGCCTCCGGTCTTTCGATGAAGGTTGCAGGACGAAAGGGCGAAACAAGAGAGCACGACTACGAAAAGCAAAGGTTTGTTGCGAACCATCCAACACCCCACGATAGGCCGGTTTGCGATTCCCTTCTCTACCTTCTACCAACGAGAAGGCGTAAAAATTCCAGGTTGAATCTTAACGCGGAGGGAAAAGGAAGGCACTCCAAAAATGGGCGGAGTATTCGAGTGCTAAATATCCTGAAAGAAGAGAGATGCGCCACGATGTTTCCTAGCGGCGCGAGGACGAAGCGAGCACAGGGGAAGGGTATGCTATCGTAATTGGACTCTCTCCATTTCGGCGTGTGGGAGCGAAGGCGGATTTCTGGCCAAGCGGGTATCCAATTCGGGTGAGATGGTCCCAGAAGCGAAGGTCAACCGTACGGTAAAGACTGCCCAGCGCAGGTACGTGCCCATCGAGGACGATCCAACGGTAGCCGGAAGCGCCCCGGAAGGCGCTGCCGAGGCGCCTGTTAACGGACCAGCGAAACCTTCGATGCACGAAGTGTTTGGCCCGGGAGGGTTCCTCGAAAAGTGCATAGTGGCCGGGTTTGACCGCTCGACGGTCAGCTCCGACTACGAATACCGGCCGGCGCAACTGGAGATGGCAGAGTTAGTGCATGATGCGTTTGAATCGCATCATCATGCCATCGTGGAAGCCGGTACGGGCACGGGCAAGACGCTGGCGTATTTATTGCCGGCGATTTGCAGCGGACGGCGCGTGGTGATTTCCACGGCCACGAAATCGCTGCAGGAACAGCTCTATCAGAAGGATATTCCTTTTTTGCAAAAGCATTTCGCGCCGAACCTCAAAGTTGCGGTGATGAAGGGGCGCGCGAATTTCCTTTGTATTTCGAAGCTGAATCAGATGGCCGACCAGGGATTGCTGAAGGGCATGGAGGAACTGGACGCCTTCCGCCAGATCAAGGATTGGGCGAAATTGACGGAGACCGGCGACCGCGCGGAGCTCACCTTCCTGCCCGACGACTCGGAGCTTTGGGGGAAGCTGGACGCGAGACGGGACACCTGTACGGGCAAGAACTGCCCGTCGTTCAATCCATGTTTTGTAACGGGGATGCACCAGCGCGCGCAGGAAGCCGACCTGATTATTGTGAATCACCATTTGTTCTTTGCGGACCTGGCGCTGAAACAGGATGATTTTGGCAGCATCCTGCCGGAATACTCGGCCGTAGTCTTCGATGAAGCGCACGAGATGGAAGATGTGGCCAGCGACTATTTCGGGCGGCAGATTTCGAATTTCCGGTTCGAAGAGCTGGCGCGCGATGCCGATCAAACGCTTCGTCTGCTGCATCTTGGCACGCCATCCCTATTGCGAAAGACGCAGCGAATCCGGGAACGCAGCCGCGGCTTTTTCGAATTGTTTCCGCCGCGCGATGGGCGATTCTCGTTCTTGCGGAACGAGCGCGAAGCGTTTCTCGAGCAGAATCGCGAGGCCTATGATGCGCTGGCGACATCGCTCAAAAGCACGGAGACGGAATTTGCGGCACTCACGGCAAAACCGGAGGAGCTGACGCGCATCGCGCGGCGTAGCTTCGAGCTGCGCCAGGAACTCTCCTTCCTGTTCGAATCGAACGAGCGGAATTTCGTGTATTGGTACGAGCGGAGGAACAAAGGCGTCTTCTTGACAGCCACGCCGATTGACGTCAGCCAGATTCTGCGCGAGCGCCTCTTCGAGCAATTTGATACGGTTATCCTGACTTCCGCAACGCTCACGGTTGGAGGACGCTTCGATTACATCCGCCACCGCCTCGGAATTGATCACGCCAAAGACCGCGCGCTGCCGGCGGAGTTTGATTATCCCAAGCAAGCGTTGCTCTACCTGCCGCGCAAGATGCCCGACGTCCGCGACGCGGGGTTCCCCGCGAAGGCCGCGGACGAAATCGTGCAGTTGCTGGAACTGACCCACGGGCGGGCGTTTTGCTTGTTCACCAGCTATTCGCAGATGAATGATTTGTTCGAACGGGTGCGTTCGCGCGTGTCCTTTCCTGTGCTGTTGCAGGGCACGGCGCCGCGCTCCGCGCTTCTGGAACGCTTTAAGAACACGGAAGCGGCCGTGCTCTTCGCGACCGCAAGCTTTTGGCAGGGTGTCGATGTGCCCGGCGAACAGCTATCCTGCGTCATCGTCGACCGGCTGCCGTTTGCCGTGCCGAGCGACCCCATCGTAGCGGCGCGAGTGCGCGCTCTGCAGGAAGATGGGCGCAACCCGTTTGCGGAACTTCAGGTGCCTCAGGCGGTGCTGTCGTTGAAGCAGGGATTTGGCCGCTTGATCCGGGCGAAAACAGACCGCGGCGTGCTGGCGCTGCTGGACACGCGTCTCCAGCGCATGCCCTATGGTAAAATTTTTCTGGAGTCGCTGCCGCGATACGGGGTGACCCACGAACTGGCAGATGTCGCGCGCTTTCTCGGCGTGAACGGGGCCTCTGGGCGGCCAGGGGCGAAATCGGCAAGTCCTTCCTGAAGGGCCACGATCCAGGGAGATCCGCAGCAGGCATGTAGCGCAGTTCTGGAGGGTCATGTTTCAAGTCAGCGTTGAAGAGACTTTTTCGGCAGGGCATGCCCTGCGAGGTTACCGGGGCAAGTGTGAGAATGTCCATGGTCACAATTATCGCGTGCGGGTGACGCTGGAAGGGCCAAAGCTCGATTCGATCGGGCTCTTGGTGGACTTCACGCAGCTCAAACAGGTGATCCGCGAGGTCATGGGCAGGCTGGACCACCAGTTCATGAACGATCTGGAACCCTTCAAGGTGGTGAATCCTTCGGCGGAGAACGTGGCGAAATATTTCTACGATGAGGTCACCAGGCAATTGAAAGATCTGCCGCCGGGAGCACGCGTTACGGACGTAATTTTGTGGGAAACGGATACCAGCCGGGCCCAATACCGGCCGGGAGCCTAATGAATTGAGAGGCCGGTGAGCTGGTGAATCGAGCGTTCTTCATTATCCTGACTCCGGCGCTTCTGGTGGCCGCAGGCTATATTATTGTGTTGCGGTACATTGGTGTAACGCCAGGGTATGCGCGGCTGATTGTCGCGTCGATTCTTTTTTTCGGCATGATTTACTGGTTGTCGCTGCGGAGCCGAAGTAAGGCGAATTCCAGGCGGGCGGAGAGCGCGGGGACGGGAACCGCGAAGTAACACGAACAGATGCGCCGCACTCCAAAGTCATGGTTATTACGGAAATCTTCAAATCGATCCAGGGTGAAGGCACACGGGCGGGCCTGCCGTGCATATTCGTCCGGGTGACGGGCTGCAATTTGCGCTGCACCTGGTGTGATACGGCATACGCGTTTCACGGCGGGAAGAAAATGAGCGTCGAGGAAGTCTTTGCGCGGGTGGATGAGCTAGCGGGGCGCTGCGAGGGCATGCTCGGCGCCCAAGGTTCTGTTCCACTGGTGGAATTGACCGGCGGGGAACCTTTGTTGCAGGAAGAGATTTATCCGCTTGCGGAGAAACTACTCACCGCGAAGTATTCCGTCATGATTGAGACGAGCGGGGAACGATTCATCGGCAGGTTGCCGCGGGAAGTCATCAAGATTGTGGACGTGAAATGCCCCGATTCCGGCGAGCCGGACACATTCGAGATGCGCAATCTCGAGGCGCTGTCGGAAAATGATGAAGTGAAGTTCGTGCTATCCACTCGCCGCGACTACGAATTCGCGCGCGATTTTACCTTGCAGCATGGCTTGGCGCGACGAGTAAGACAGGTCCTGTTTTCGCCGGTGTTTGAAGACCCGCAAGGAAAGTGGCCGGGGCTCGAGCCGCGCATGCTCGTGGAATGGATTCTTGCCGACGGTCTGCCGGTAAGGCTGGGGCTGCAACTGCACAAATTTATTTGGGATCCGGCGACCAAGGGAGTTTGAGGAAGCGTAGAAAAAAGGAACAGGAAAAGTGAAGAAGTAACGCAGAGACGCAGAGGACGCAGAGGACGCAGAGAAGAGGAAGACATTTAAGGATGAGGCGGGCAAGGTTTAAATGAACGCTTTACGCAAAGCAGTGGTGCTCTTGAGCGGCGGGATGGACTCCTGCGTGTGCGCTGCAATCGCACGCGAATGTCACGGCGCGTCAAAAATCGCCCTGCTCCATGCCAGTTATGGCCAGCGCACCCAGGAGCGCGAACGGCGCGCGTTCGACGAGGTTGCAAATTTCTACGGCGTGCGCGAACGGCTGATCGTGCAGCTCGATCACTTTCGCGCGATTGGCGGGTCAGCGCTCACGGACAAAAATATTTCTGTCCCGGAAAATGAATTGGGTGTTCCGGGCGCGCATGGCAGCGCGATTCCCGTAACGTATGTTCCTTTTCGGAATGCGCACTTTCTTTCCGTGGCGGTGAGCTGGGCGGAAGCGGTTGGCGCGGGAGCGATTTACATCGGAGCAGTGGCGGAAGATAGCTCCGGCTACCCGGATTGCCGACCGGAATATTACCGGGTGTTCCAGGAATTGATCCGCGTGGGTACGCGTCCGGAAACGCAGATCGAGATCGTCACGCCAGTCATCACGCTGAAGAAAAGCGAGATCATCCGGCGAGGCATCGAACTGAGAGCGCCGCTGCATCTAACCTGGTCGTGCTATCAGAACGAAGATACTGCGTGCGGCGCATGCGATAGCTGCCTGCTGCGGTTGCGCGCCTTTGCCGAAGCCGGCACACCGGACTCCATCCCTTACCGAAGAACCGTTACCGCCGGGCGCTGAGCTTGGAATCGGCGCGCTTGAGAGAGATAATGGGGCGCACATAAGCCCGGAATTCTGGGTGGGGCTCCCCTGTGAAAAAGGAGAATGGAGCATGAAGAGTTTTCTTAAGTCTTGGGCGCTTGCCGCCATCCTGATGGCCGCCATGACCTGCGTGCTGGCACCGCGCGCCGCAGCTCAGACCGGCTCGATTGGCGGCACAATCCTGGACGTGAATGGGAATCCCTGGGCGGAAGTTACTATTCGAAGCGTGAGCGACCAGGGCGCTAAGCAGGAGACCAAGACGGATGCTGCGGGCAAATATAGTTTGCCGAACTTGCGCGCGGGCATCTACACCGTGTTTATTGTTTTCCCACCGCCGAATGACAAACAAGCTCCCTACGAGGTTAAGTGCAGAGTACAAAACGGCGAGGAAGCGAAAGTCGATCTCAACTTCAAAGACATTGTTGCCAAGCAGGGCGCTGCGGCTCAAGAACAGGTAAAAAAAGCGGAGGAGGCGAAGGCCAAGCTTGAGGGTCTGAAAGCGCACTTTAACGCGGGCAACGCCCTCATCGACCAGGAGAAACAGGCCAAGGCCGATCTGCAGAAAGCGCCGGCGGATCAGCGCGATGCACTCAAGCAGAAGTTGGCGGACCTTTCGGATCAGGCCGTCAAGGAATTCCAGGAAGCGTCGAAGAGCCTTGTGGAGAAGGATCCCAATGCGCACCTGGTATGGTTCAAACTGGGAGAAGCCTACGATACCGCGGGCCGCAATAACGATGCTGTCCAGGCGTACCAGCAGGCTATTAACGCCAAGCCCGACGTCCCCGGGTATTACAACAACTTGGGCAACGTGCTTGCACGTGCGGGAAAGATCGAGGAAGCCAAGGCCGCATATACGAAGAGCGCGGAACTTGACCCGGCCAATGCCGCAACCGCGTGGCGTAATTTTGGCATCAGCCTGTACAACGCAAATCGCCTTGGCGATGCCGTCGAACCCTTACAAAAGTCCGCCGACCTTGAACCCAAGAATCCGCAGACGTGGTATTTGCTGGGAGCTTCGCTGGTTTACAAGATGACGACCAAGAAAGTCGGTGATAAGGAAGTTGTCCAGTTCGCGCCGGGAACGATTGAAGCCTACCAAAAGGCGGTTGAGCTCGACCCCAACGGCACTTGGGGCCAGCAAGCCAAACAGGGGCTGGAGCAGCTTCAGTTGATGGCTCCGGGTATCGACACCAAGGTCAATGTGAAGAAAAAGAAGTCTTAAGGCCAGGGTTCTCTGGAGGAGTCGCGCCGATGGTTTCTTTAGCCGAGCGAGCCGCTGTGCCGGCTCATGTCCTGGTGCGCATATTAGATCGGGAATCCGTCCTGCTCAATCTCGATACGGAGCAATACTTCGGATTAGACGAAACCGGCACGCGCATGTGGCAGCTGGTGACGGCGTCGCCGAACATCGAAGCAGCTTATCAGGAGCTGCTCGCGGAGTTCGATGTCGAACCGGAAATGCTTCGCTCCAACCTTATGGAACTTCTCACCCGGCTCGTGGACAACGGGTTGCTCCAGGTAATCCCTGCTGATGTGGGAACGGTTCCGGCGATTTAGCACGCTGGATCGCCCGGCGCGGAATCTTTTTCTGCGCGCGATCGTTCTGCTGCCCCTGGTTGCATTGAGTTTGCGATGGCGCGGCCTTCGCGCCACGCAGGCGATGCTGCAGCGGTTTCTTTCAAATGATAACCAGGAACGTGACGCAGCTCTTGTGAGCAGGAATGCGGCCTTGACCGCGCGTATGGTCAATGCCGCCGACCGGCATGGGCTGTTTCATCCTTCCTGCTTGGCAAAATCCCTGACGCTTTGGTGGCTGCTCGCGCGGCAGGGGATTTCGTCGCATCTGCGCATCGGCATCCACAAAGAACAGGAAAAGTTTGCAGCGCATGCCTGGGTGGAGCGCGACGGAACTGCCCTCAACGAACCGGACGAACATCACCGTCACTATGCGGCCTTCGACGCGGCGTTTTCCTCGCTACCGCACGAGGAATGATGACTGGATAAGTGTGAAAGAGAATTAAAAATATAAAAGGCCCCGACGGGACGGGGGCCCAGTCCAACTGCGTTTGCTAGATGCTGGTGCGGCGAGAAAACACGCGCTTGGTCCGCGCGGCCGGGGCTGGCAACTCAACACTGAGCGAGACCTGACTTTTGTTGCGTAGAACGCCCAGCTTCACCGTCCGCTCCTTTTCATCTCGCTTGGCGGAAAGTTTCTCGCGAAGCTCGCCCACGGTGCGAATGCGTTCGCCGTTAACCGAGGTAATGACGTCGCCTGCTTTCACGCCCGCCTTTTCCGCGGGCGAGCCGGAGTTGACTTCGCGAACGAGTATCCCCTCGCCGTCCGGCGCGCCGAAAAACGCGCCAAGCTGTCCGTTGAGATCTTCGGCATCAATGCCCAGCCGCGGCTGGCCGCCGAAGAGTACATTGCCGCTCCACTCCATCGGGGGAATCTCCGGCATGTCCGGCATCCGGAATGCGAAGGTCCCCGGCATCGGGGCCACCCTCGTCATGCCGTGACGGCGCTCTTCGGATTTCCCGAGGGTTGCGCTAACGGTTTGCGAGCGCCCATCGCGCCACACAGTAAGCTGGATGGTGCGGCCCGCAGGAATCTCATGGATCATACGGCGGAATTGGGCCGCGCCTTCGACGCGCTGTCCGTTGATCTCCATCACCACGTCGTTTTCCTTGAGGCCGGCCTTTGCCGCAGGACTGTCAGGAACAATCTTTCCCAGCACCACGCCGCGCTCGGCGGAGAGCTTCAGTTCCTTGGCCTTGTCCGCCGTGACTTCGTGCGTTTCGACGCCCAGCCAGCTGGAATCATCGTCGCCGATGACGATATTCATGTCATCCATTTCGATGTTCGGCAGAACCTCGACCCGCGCCGGCGCCTGGTTCTCTACAATGACAGCTTGCCCCGCCTCTTCGGGCGCGTCCGCGTCGGCAAGCACCGCCTGTTGATTTTGCTCCCGCTCGATTTGGGCCTGTAATTTTGCTTCCAGTTCATCGATCCTCTGTTGCAAGCGCGCAATCGTCGAAGCGTCGGGCTTTTGCGGTCCTGCGGAACTGACCGGCAGCGCAATCAGCGCGAGCCCCAGGGCCGCGGCTCCGCCGGTCGTAAGTAGTAAATTTCGTTTGTTCATTGCCGTCCCATCCTCCTCAGGGTTAGACGCAGCAAAACGTAAAGCGTCAGACGGTCGACCGCAGTACGACCACGCGAATCCCGCCGTTCACGGTGCGCAAATGAATCGGAGCGCCGCCACGGCCCAGCTTGCCGTGCATCTCCCGGGGACGCTGGTTGCTCTCCATCGTCATAGGGATTTCGGAAGAGAAGTTTCCATTCAAGCAGCGAGCTTCGACGTCCGCCTGCATGTCAGTAGGGACAGCGAGAACGAGCGAGCCGTTGGTAGTCTCTGCCGTCGCGCCGGTTTTATCGCGGAGATGCGCCAGTTCCAACCGCACGTTGCCATTGATGGTGTGCGCGTGAACGCTCCCGCCGGCCTCGAAGACTTCGATATTGCCGTTCACCGTGTGCAGGTCTTCCACGGAATCTACCCCGGCGATGCGCAGCGTGCCGTTTACCGTGCCAATATGTTCAACGCGTGCGGCGTGGGGAAGGTGGATGGTGTAATCGACCGTCACTTCCACGCCTTCGTTTTGCGGGTAGCGCGTGGTGATAGAGACGGCGTCCGGCTTGGCATCAACCTCAATGGAAACACGCTCAAGATCGGACTCCTTGTGCTTCGCGGTCTTTACCGCGTGGACTTCGACCTCATTGCGGTCCCAGCCCTGCACGTCCACGGTTCCGTTGACGTTTTGCAACTCCAGAAAACCGCCGGCTTGCAAAGCATAGGATTGATTGAACTCCTTGCTGATGGCAAAGCTGGGAACGGCCCAAATTACGGCTACGAGCAATGCAGATAGAGCAATGGCGCGAAGTGCTGGACGAAGCATAACGTTCTACCCCCTTCGAGTACTTGCTACCAATCGGAACTAAGGACCCCAACGAATCTCGCGTGCACCGGGGCGACTGCCGCTCAGTGCAGCTGAAAATTAAACGTCACCGTCGAAATCACCTCGACCGGCTTGCCGTTCATCCAAGCCGGTTTCGCCCGCCACTGCTTGACAGCGGCGATAGCGGCATCGGCCAGCGCCGGCTCGCCTTCAAGAAGTTTCTGCACCTCGACGCTGCCGTCCTTCTTCACCCGCACCTGGAGCTTCACGAAACCTTGCAAGCCCGCGCGTTGCGCGAGCGCCGGATACGATGGCTTGGGGAAATTGACGAGGCGCTTCTGGAAATCATCGGCATCCTCGGTCATGCCTCCCCGGAATTTGATTTCCAGACTGGTCAGCCAGCTTTCCAACCAGTCCGTCTTGGTGTCGGGCGAAGTCGGCAAGGGGATCGATGGCACCGGCGCCTTGGCGAAGGAAACTGTCTCGAAACCATTCTCCGCTAGTCCCTTGTTGAGGCGGTCCATCTGCTCGCGAATGAGAGACTCATGAAGAGCAACCTCCGAATCCAGGAACTGCAAGCGAATCTTTCCAGCAGTTGTTTTCAATTTGAGTGGTACGCCGCCACCATTCAGAACGGCCATCCCATGCACGGTCCCGGAA
>MNEA01000079.1 GCA_001917435.1 Acidobacteria bacterium 13_2_20CM_2_57_6 | reverse complement strand
CCACAAACGATAACTCAGAACGACTTCATGGTCTTTGCCCGGTAGTTCTTCCTCGGGTAGAAACGTACGTCCGAGAAGAGGTTTCACACCCAGCACGGAAAAGAATCCTGCCGACACGCGCAGGCCGGACACTTGCTCTGGCTCGTGGTTATTTCCTGTAGCGGAAAGATTGTAGCCACGTCCGGCGGAATCAAAGATGGCCATGTCCTCGAAAGAGTGGCTCTGGCGCTTGAAATCCCAAAAATTCGGCGCGGACACGATGTTTGTATGGTTTGGCCCTTTGCCAAACGTCTCCCATACCAGAACGAGGCTATCCGGGTTGGGAAATGGCAGCGCCCTCAGGAGCGTAGCGTTCATCACGCTGAAAATGGTTGTGTTGGCGCCAATCCCGAGGGCGAGTGTGAGGACAGCGATGCTTGTGAACCCCGGATTTTTTCCCAGCATCCTCAGACCGAAACGCACATCATCGACGACGTCTCTTAGCCACTTTCCTCCCCAGGCGTCCCGCGTGACTTCCTTCACCAATCCCACGTTCCCGAACTCCCGCCGTGCCGCGTGCTCCGCTTCTTCCGTCGTCTCGCCTCGCGCTTCGCGCTCTTGCGCCGCCATTTCCAAATGGCTCCGTACTTCTGCGTCAAGGTCCGCTTCCCGCTTCTTGTGTCGCCAAAAACTCACCGGCCACCTCTGCTTTTCTTTACTTCCTTCATTGCGTCTTCATTTACTCTTCCGGCTGCAGCACGCCGGCGATTGCATCCGAAAGCTGCGACCACTTCGAGCGTTCTCTGGTCAGTTGCTTCTTTCCCGCGGCCGTCAGTTGATAAAACTTCGCCCGCTGCTTGTTTTCGGAAATTCGCCATTCCGCCTTGATCCATTTCTGTTTTTCCAGGCGGTGCAGCGCTGGATACAGCGAACCGGTATCCACCTGCAGCAGTTCGCCGGAGCGATTCCGGATCGCCACACTAATCCCGTAGCCGTGCTGCGGTCCCCATTGCAGCGTATGCAAAATCAGCAGGTCCAGCGTCCCCTGCAAAATCTCAATCCGGTTCTGGTACCGCTGCCTTTTTTCTCCCACGGTCTTCCCCTAATCAGGCCTTGCACCTAAAGTAAATTCCTTAACCGCTTCCTCAACGTGGCTCGATCGAATCTGCTCTTTGCTATTGACGACGGAACCCCGCTCTTTGTTCCATCCAGGGCTGTCGACATTCTACCCCCAGGTAGTAGACACCCTACACCCTACCCTTGTGCAACTCTTGTGCCGGTCCGGATCAACCCGCAAACCCTTGCTGGCCAGAGCCTTATCCAGCGCGCAGTCCTCGCCCGGACTTCGCAACTGCTCGCTTCCGCCATTCGCCTTCCCAATTTCGGACACTCGCCCGGGCACGGCCGTCCAGCGAAGCGTTCTCCAAGTGCGGTATCATGAAATTGGGCCACATTCCCAGAATCATCTTTTCGCCGCTTAGGAGAGGGAATTGATTCCACGCTACACGCGCCAGGAGATGGGCCACGTTTGGAGCGACGCCAACAAGTTCGCCAAGTGGCTGGAAGTCGAGCTTGCCGCGACGGAGACCCTCGCGGAGGCTGGGCTGGTTCCGAAAGATGCCGCAGCCGCGATTCGCTCGCGTGCCAAAATCGACGTTTCAAAGATCCATCAGATTGAAGACCGCGTGAAGCACGACGTTATCGCGTTCACCATGGCCGTCGGCGAATCCGTTGGCGATCCCGCCGCCGCACGCTGGCTGCACTACGGCATGACATCCAACGACGTCATCG
Source organism: Acidobacteria bacterium 13_2_20CM_2_57_6 (assembly GCA_001917435.1). Classification (GTDB taxonomy): domain Bacteria; phylum Acidobacteriota; class Terriglobia; order Acidiferrales; family UBA7541; genus Acidiferrum. Next base: position 64,373 of record MNEA01000079.1, on the reverse strand, counting down.
ATACCGCGCAGGCATTGCAAGTTCGCGATGCTTCAAAACTCATCGAGCGCGAACTCGTAACGTTTGGCGAAATTCTCGATCTGCGCGCGCACGAATTTCGTCACACGCCGCAGATTGGCCGTACTCACGGGATTCACGCGGAGCCCATCACCTTTGGCTTGAAAATCGCCAATTGGTTTTCAGAGAATCAGCGCAACATCGCGCGGTTCCGCGACGCGGCCGCGCAGATGGCTGTCGGAAAAATCTCTGGCGCCGTCGGTAATGCTTCGCATCTCGGCACGGAAATCGAAGAACGCATCTGCAAGCGTCTAGGTCTCAGCGTCGCTCCCGTCGCTTCTCAGGTCATTCAGCGCGACCGCCACGCGCAATATCTCAGCGCCCTCGCGCTTATCGCCGCCACGCTCGAAAAGATCGCCCTCGAAATTCGCCATCTCCAGCGCACTGAAGTCCGCGAGGTCGAAGAACCGTTCAGCGGCGAGCAGCGCGGCAGTTCCGCCATGCCTCACAAGCGCAATCCCGTTTCCTGCGAACAGATCTGCGGCCTCGCGCGCCTCGTGCGTTCCAACATGCTCGCCGCGTTCGAAAACGTCGCCCTTTGGCACGAGCGTGACATTTCTCACAGCTCCGTCGAGCGGGTCATTCTTCCCGACTCCACCATTTTGGTCGATTACATGCTTTCCAAAATGGCCATGATCCTCGGCCAGATGCGCGTGTTTCCGGAGCGCATGTTGCGGAACCTCGAATCCACGCACGGCCTCGTTTATTCGGGGCAGTTGCTTCAGGATTTGGTCGAGAAGGGCATGCCGCGCGAGGATGCCTACAAAGCGGTGCAGGAAAACGCCATGGCTGCCTGGGAAACCGACACCAGTTTTCGCGACCGCGTTGCGAAAGATGCTCGCATCGCGAAATATCTCGATTCGAAAGCGCTGGCGCACACTTTCGATTTGCAGCGCCAGCTCCGTTCCGTCGATGCCATTTTTGACCGCGTTTTTGGCGCGCATCCTGCGGGAGAAAAATCCGCGGCGGGCTCTGCAGGCAAGCACTAAGCGCGATTTCAGATTCGCGCGTTCGCAATCCGCCGCAAAAAAATTGCGGCGATTTTGCGCCGCAAACAAAAAAGCGCTCCGGTTTGGACCGGAGCGCCGTTCTGCCTCTTCTAATCCCGGCTTGCGCTGAAATTAGCTGCGGAGGCGGAAACTCGAACTGCCATCATCCACCGGACGCGTAGGAAAGCAAAGAATAAAAATCTACTCGACGCGCTGAACGTAACGTGCCTCGGAAGTATCCACTTTGATTTTGTCACCTTCGTTCACGAAGGGCGGCACCTGCACGATCAGGCCGGTTTCCAGAGTGGCCGGCTTCATGACCGCGCTGGCCGTGGCTTTTTGCAAAGTGGGTTCGGTCTTAACGACTTTCAAATCCATGGTGTCCGGCAGGTCAACGCCGATCGGTTTCTCGTCGAAGAATTCGATTTTCACCACCGTGTTGGGAATCAGGTAGTAGACGGTTTCGCCGAGCAGTTCGCGCGTCAGGTGCATCTGCTCGTAGGTTTCCGTATTCATAAAATGAAAATCGTCGCCCTCGCTGTAGAGGTACTCATATTCGATTTCATCGAGGATCGCGCGGTCGACAAATTCTTCGGCGCGGAACCGGTAATCGATAATCGCTCCGGTTTTCAGATTCTTCATGCGCGTTTGCATCGAGCCGCGCTTGTTGCCGGGCGTGCGGTGCTCGGTGCTGAAAACGGTGAAAAGTTGGCCCTCGTGCTGAATGACCATGCCGGGGCGAAGTTGTGTCGCTTTGACGCTGCTCATTTTTTTTTGCGGCCCTAGCCGGGTCGGGGCCGACTGCTCCCTGGAACGATTGCGAATTTCGGAAATTCAGGCGGGCCAGGAACACGGCCTCATCCAGAATGACTCGAGGCACGCTGGAAGAAAAAACGTGTCCAACGCGAACCAACAGTATAAGTGCTCGCGTTTCCCGCGGTCAATCGGCCTCCTTTGTCGGTGTCCTTTGCCGGCCTCCTTTGCCGCAGAGAGCCTCCCAAAAAAGAAATGTTCCTCTTCTCAAAAGCCCTGGCGCTCCGCGGTCACCGGCATTCCGGAATAATGAACATGAACCAGACGCCATCGGCCGTCTTGCTTCTGATAGAGCTGAGTTTCCCTGCCGTGAGTTGTGAGAGGAGAACCATCTTTTCTGAACTTGGCAGCGAAATCCCAATAAAACTCGGCTTGGGCAGCGTCGCCGTACAGGTGAACGGAAACGTCATGAACGCTTAGTTTGCGCTCCGAGAAGGTATCGCCCATCAAATGCTGATAGACATTTTGCTTGATTTGCTCGAAGCCATGCTCGTGGCCCAACGGGTGGATGAAGGAGACCTCAGGCGAATCCAACCAGACTTCGGCGGCTAGGGCCGTGTCCGCGCCGTCAATAGATTTCGCGTATTTCTCGATCAAGTTACGAATTAAGCCGCCGTCGGAGGAAATTTCCGCTGACAAATTATTTCCATGACCCTCGCCCTTTTCCCCTTTTGCGCGCTGTGCAGCGGCGGCGGCCATGATTTTTTCGATTTCATCGGGATCGCGCGGGAGGCGTTCACTGAGCAGCTTGTGGCCGGATTCGACGATAAGGACATCGTCTTCGATGCGCACGCCGAGATTCTCTTCGGGGATGTAGATGCCGGGCTCAATGGTAATGACCATGCCGGGCTGGAAAGCGGCGCAATGGTCGCCGGGGTCGTGAACGTTCAGGCCGATGGGATGGCCGAGGCCGTGGATGAAATAGGACCCGAGGGATTTGCCATGGAGATCTTTCCCGTGCGTGTCGATGTAGTTGTAGGCAATTTTCTGCACGCTCTTGTCGCCTTTGCTGCAAAAATCCATGCCCGGCTTGAGCGCGGCGAGGGCGGCGTTTTGCGCGCCGAGAACGATTTCATAGATTTCACGCTGGCGCGCGGTGAACTTGCCATTGGCGGGAAGGGTGCGCGTGATGTCCGCGGAATAACCGGCGTATTGCGCACCAACGTCAAGAACGACGATGTCGCCATTTTCGATTTTGCGCGAGAGCTTGTCGTAGTGGAGCGCGGTGGAATTCAGGCCGGCGCCGACAATGGGAGCGTAGCCCTCCGCTTCCGAACCACCCCAGGCATGGACTTCGACCATTTTTGCCGCAACCTGATATTCGTAAAGTCCCGGGCGCATCAACTTCATCGCTTCCAGATGGGAGTCCAGTGTCAAGTCAATCGCTTCTTTCAAGAAGGCGAGTTCGCCCGGTGATTTGATCTGGCGCATCGCGCCAATCTGCGCGCGAACGTCCTTGAGTTTCGCTTGCGGCGCGGCGAGCTGCAGCCAATCGACAACCTCTTTTTCGTGCGGATAGCCGCCAAGTTCTTTCTGGTAAGGAAGGATCGTGTAGAAGTTTGGAAAAGTCCTGGCAAGATTCTCGAACGTGGAGCGAAACTCGCTGTCGAACTGTTTCACGGCGGCAAATCCCGTGCGCACTTCGATGCCGGGATCCGAGGGCGACATGCGGACGCCGTTCCATTTTTCCTTTTGCGGATTTTTTGCGGGGAGAAATAGAATTTCGCGCGGCCCATTCGCGGCGCCGCCGCCCTTGGCTGCAGGAAGAATCAGAAGACCGGCGCCTTCTTCGTTATGGCCGGTGAGGTAGTAGAAACTCTCTTCCTGCTCGAAGATGTAGGTTTGCGAAACTTCTTCGCGGCCGGTGTAGCCCCACAGGACGATCGGGCCATCGACCTGCGCGGCGAGCCTGGCGCGGCGCTCCGCGTAGACACTATTGGGTTCGCGCTCGCGGCGCTCCTGCGCGGTCGCGATGCCGCAAACTAGGCTGAGCAAAACCCAGATGGCCAGCATCGCTGAGTTCAACAGACTACGCGACCCAATCGGCCACAGACGACCACTCATTCGCGCACCTCGGAACTGCCGTTTTGATCTTGCGCCCACAGGGCATGTGGGTTTGCGGCGTGCCACGCGGGGATGGGCGATTGTAACTGAAAGGGCTGGTCGGGAGAAATGCTGGAGAAACGCCGACAAGCTCGCGACGAGCACAGAAGGGAAGCCCCTCAGGGGTCTCGGATGTGTGGCAAGTAAAGGACTTACAGCATAGGGAGCGTGCCTCCCCCGGGTCATTTTTGAAACCATATGATTCCAGAAGGGTTAGAGGGCGGGGGTCGGTAAACGATATGATTCCATACACTTTCCGTCAAATTGGCGATCGATCGCAAAGGCTGTGGCGGGCAGACGGAGGATCGTGTTGAACTAAACAAACAATGATACCACATTGATATAGTATGTCAATAATTAATTTAAGTCGTTTCGATACTGTGGCATAGCGTGGTGTCTGTTGGAAACGAACCCAGCATGCTTTGAAAAAATCAAAGTCCAAGGGGATGCGCCACCGAAGATCGTCTCTTCGCGTTAAGGACGAATCCACCATCACGTTACAGGTTGGCCGTGGGAAAGGGAAGCAACCCATGCTGGTGGGTCGGCATCCATCGAGAAAGAAAGACGTCCGCCCGCACATCCCTGGTGTGTGTCAATTCAGATCGTATCTAATGCTGGAGGTTCCTTCATGAGGCGAATCATTCCTTTTGCTCTCGTACTCCTGAGCTGCACGATCCTGGCCGCGTGCGGCGGTTCCATGAATACTATGAACCAAAGCAGTGGCGTACCCATGAGCTTGACCATTGGGGATACGCCGCCGAGCGGCGCGGCGGTCTTGTTTTTTGAGGCTTTGATAACCGGGGCCAGCCTACAGCCTTCGGATTCGAGCAAGCCGGCGGTTTCGGTGCTGTCTTCGCCCGTAGAAATCGAGTTCGGGCACTTGCAAACCGACAGAGCGTTTCTGAGCCTGGCAAACGTCACACCCGACACGTATGCCAGCCTTAAATTGACCTTCGGTGGCGCACAACTGACGATCGTGAACCATTCGGGAGCCGCGATCGGTTCCTGCGCCAACAATACGGTCTGCCAGTTGACGCCGAGCTTCAATCCGTCTTCGGTAACGCTATCGAGCGCACCGTTCCCGATTACGATGGACGCGAATTCGGTGTTTGGGATCAAACTCGATTTCAACTTGAATACTTCCATTCAGACTGACCTATCCATTAATCCGGCAGTGACCATTGCCCAGGTGATCCACAGAGAAGCTGCCGACGAAGACAAGGAGATGGAAGACCTGGATGAGGTGGAAGGCCAGGTAACCGCACTGGAGACCAACCAGTTCACGCTGATGAACCGGAGAAGCGGAAAATCCTTCATGATCGACGTGGACAGCAACACGGTGTTTGAGGATTTTGGACGCGCGGGATGCACCGCCAGCCCGCAGGACTTTACTTGCGTCAAGATGGATCAGATCCTGGAAGTCAACTTAAGCGAAAACGGCGCCGGAACGATGCTGGCCAAACGCGTGGAATTTGAAGAAGACGCCAGCAAGGAGGCGATTAAGGGAACCATCACCAGCGTGGACAGCAGCACGCAGTTCCACATGGTGGTCTTCCGAGAAGAGCCGGACGTGAATGGAATTTCCGAGGGGTCTCCCGTGGCCGTTACCATTGCTCCGAACGCTACCTTCCAGGTGGGCATGGCAGAAATGGGCGAGAACGGCGGGTTCAGCTTCCTGAACTTCAGCTTCGCCAGCTCTGCCGACTTAATGGTGGGGCAAGACGTTCAGGTTCGTCCCGGCACGGTGACGACGACTAGCGGCGTCACCACGATCACAACCGACCTAGTGCGTTTGTGGCCCTCGCAAATCACCGGCCAAGTGGGGACCATCAACTCCGCGAATGGTACCTTTGCGCTGACGAACCTATCGCCATTGTTCACGGGCGCTACTCCGCCAGTCACCACAATTACGGTTCAGATGCTTCCGTTCATGACCTTCGAGGACTTTCCGAACCAGACCTCGCTGGCCGTGGGCGACACCGTATCGGTGAAGGGTCTCCTGTTCAACACCTCGGGAACGCCGACACTGGTGACCAGGACCATCCGACACCACTAGAATCATTCGGTGGCGATAAAACCGGTTCTTTCTGGCGGCAAGCCTCTCGCGATTGCGGGAGGCTTGCCGGCTCTCGCGCCGCACGTTTGGCATTTACTGACGGGCGCAAGGCTGGAAGCAAGCAGATACCATTTTCGCGGCTCGGCGAATCTAATCTGTTGTGAGTAAACGAGCCGGAATCATCGCGTTTGTCAGCGTCATTCAGTCCATATTGTTCTTGACGCACTTTTTCATTTATAAGACGTGGACGTTTGCGGCGCCAGCGATTGAGGCGTCTGCCGTATGGCTTAAGGTGACCGTTGGAGTTTTGTCGATCAGCTTCCTGGCAGCGTCGCTGCTGGCATTTCGCTACTCCAATCCCCTGATACGAACTCTCTATCGCATTGCCGCCGTGTGGCTTGGAATTGTCAGCTTCCTGTTTTTTGCGGCAAGTGGGTCGTGGGTGGTTTTTGGCGTCACGCGGCTCGCTGGTGTGGACGTAAATTTCCATACGATCGTGGAGGTTTTGTACGCGGCGGCAGCATTGAGCGGATTTGCCGGACTGCTAAATGCCGGGTGGACGCGAATTCGAAGAATCACCGTGCGGCTTGAGAATTTGCCGAAAGCGTGGCGCGGGCGAACGGCGGCACTTGTCAGCGACCTGCATCTGGGGCACGTCCGGAACGGCGGCTTTCTACGGCGGATTGTCGCCAGGGTGATGAGAGAGAATCCGGACGCCGTGTTCCTGGCTGGCGATTTGTACGATGGGACGGCCATCGATGCGGCGAAAGCCGCGGAACCCTTGCGGGATCTGCGCGCGCCGCAGGGCACGTACTTCGTCGCCGGCAATCACGAGCAGTTCGGCGACGATTCGCGATACCTGCGGGCGGTCAGCAACGCGGGAGTGCGCGTGCTGCACAACGAGAAGGTGGACGCAGATCAATTGCAGATCGTGGGTGTGCCCTACATTCACGCCGCGCATGACGAGCATTTCCAGAAGGTGCTGCGACAGATCCGGGTAGACCGGAATCGCGCCAGCATCCTGCTGACGCATGCGCCGGACCGGCCGCACATCGCGGAGAAAGAAGGGATTTCGTTGCAGGTTTCGGGACACACGCACGTGGGCCAGTTTTTCCCGTGGACGTGGATGGCGCGGCGGATTTACCGCCAATTTGTGTACGGACTGAGCCGGGTTGGGAAGATGCTTATTTATACCAGCAGCGGCGCGGGAACCTGGGGACCTCCGCTGCGGCTCGGATCCAGCCCGGAAATTGTCTTCTTTCAGTTTGAGTGAGTTGAACGACCGGGCCGTGGAATGATCTGCGGGGCTTCGATCAGCTGCGGAAGAAATCAATCAACAATTCAGAGACGCGAGCCGCTTCTTCGTGCTGGAGCCAATGCGTGGCATTGGCGAAGGTGAAGAGTTCCGCGTTCGTGCAGTAGCGCAGGCTTTCGCGCGCCATTTCGGCCAGAAGGAAGGCGTCGCGGTCGCCCCAGAGGATGCGGGTGGGGACCCGGACAATGTTGTCTGAAAATTTGACGCGAGCGCGGAAGAGCGCGCGATACCAGTTGATCATGCCGGTGAGAGCGCCGGGCTGGGACCAAGCCGCTCGATATTGCGCGAGATCTTCCGTCGAGAAAGTCCCCGGACGGCTGGAGCGGAGCAGTGATCGCGAGACGATGCGGAAGTTGAACGCGGAGAAAAAGATCTCCGGAAGCCAGGGAAGTTGAAAGAAAAACATGTACCAACTGCGGAGGAGTTGGCGCGGACGCGTGCTAAGAAATTTGCGCATCACCGAAGGGTGAGGGACGTTGAGAACCGCGAGCTTCGAAATGCGCTGCGGATGCAGGAGGGCGGCGCTCCAGGCAACCGCGGCGCCCCAATCGTGCCCGGCGAGAAAGATTTTTTCTCGGCCGAGTTGATCGGCGATGGCGATAACGTCGGAGACGAGTTCAGCTAAAGCGTAGGCTGCCACGCCGGAGGGTTTGCTGCTGAGGTTGTAACCGCGCTGGTCCGGGACGACGACGCGAAAACCGGTAGCAGCCAGCGGCTCGATCTGCTGGCGCCAGCCGTAGGAAAATTCCGGGAAACCGTGCAGAAGGACGACGACCGGGCCGTCGTTCGGCCCGGCAGCGACCGCATGCAAACTTACTGCGCCATTCTGGAATGAGAGGTTTTCCAAGGAGCGTCAATACTATCCAAAAAATCAGAAGCCCGGGGCTCCGGAAGTGGCGGGACGCATTTCGGGCGCGTTGACGCCGAAGCGGAGGCGCGCGAAGTACGTCTGGCCAAGAGACATCGAGCCGGTGTACAGGTAGCCCCAAACGAAGAGTAGCAGGAACGGCACAGTGGCGTAATTCTCGTTGGAGATGGCGTACACAACGGCGAGCGAGAAATACAGGCCGAGCAGCACTTCCGCGTAAGGCATCCAGCCAGCTTTGTTCTTGTACGATTTTTTGGCGAAGGTGCCCTGTTTGCCTTCGATATTGAATTTGGGCGTGCGGGCAAACGCGCTTTTTTTGCCGAGCAGCGCTTCGATCACCGCCTGCGCGTTGCGAACGGAAATCCCGATCCCGGTGGCCATGACGAAGGGCAGATAGAGAAAAGTGCGCCACCAGGTCTTGGGCCGCAGCTCTTTTTGCGCGACGAGATAAAAGCTGGAGATGGAACACGTGGAGGCGAGAAAGAGCGGCAGGTCGATCACCAGCATCTGAACCCAGCCTTGATAGAAGCGCACGATCATCGCAGGCAGCAACATGGTGGAGAGCAGGATCATCAGCGGGTAGCTGATGTTTCCGGTGAGGTGGAAGAAGGCTTCGGCTTTGACGTGCCAGGGCGCCTTCGACTTCCAAACTTTGGGCAGGATTTTCTTGGCGGTCTGCATGAGGCCCTTGGCCCAGCGCGCCTGCTGGGCTTTGAAGCCGTTCATGTCCACGGGAAGCTCGGAAGCGCATTCGATTTGCGGGAGGTAAAGAAACTTCCAGCCCTTGAGTTGCGAACGATAGGAAAGATCGGTGTCTTCCGTGAGCGTGTCGTGCTCCCAGCCGCCCGCGTCGTCGATGGCCTTGCGGCGCCAAACGCCGGCCGTGCCATTGAAATTGAAGAACGTGCCGCGGCGGGAACGCGCGCCGTGCTCGACGACAAAGTGGCCATCGAGAAGAATGGTTTCGACATTGGTGAGTAGCGAATAGTCGCTGTTGAGATAGGTCCAGCGCGTCTGCACCATGCCGATATTGGCGCCACCATCAGGATTCATGAAATAAGGAATAGTGCGGCAAAGAAAATCGGGCTCGGGGAGAAAGTCGGCATCGAAGATGGCAATGAACTCGCCCTTGGCGGTTTTCAGGCCGTTTTCGAGGGCGCCGGCTTTGTAACCTTCGCGGTTGGTGCGGTGAATATAGACGATGGGCATGCCCTGGGCGGCGTGGCGTTCGACGCAAGCGCGAGCCACCTCGCAAGTTTCGTCCGTGGAGTCGTCGAGGACTTGCACGTCAAGCAGCTCCGGCGGGTAGTCGAAGCGCGAGACGGCTTCGACGAGCCGCTCGATAACGTAGCGCTCGTTGAAAATTGGCAATTGCACAGTGACGCGCGGCCAGTGGGCAACCGGCGGCGGAGCCGGGGGAACATTCTTGGAATACGCGAAATAGTCGTAGACCAGCCAGTAGCGGTGGAGGCCGTAGACGGCAAGGACGAACAGAACGATGAAGTAGGGAATCATCATCGCCAGGTCGAAAGCATTGGCGTGGTAGATGCCGGTGAAGGTTCTGTCGGTGAGCTTGTGCCAATAGTGACTAATGGAGTTTTGCGCCGCGAAAACAACCGAGAGTGAAAGAGCTGTGTGCACGATGAGAAGTGGTTCCGCTGCCGGACAGAGTCTCTCTGAGTTGAAATTCGAGAAAACCAATTATACGGCAAGTCCTTGGTCCGAATGAAGCCGAACGTCCTGGTCCGCAGTAACGCTGCGGGACTGTGTGCGCTGTCTGAATGCTCCTTCAGGGGACGAGCACGATTTTCCCGGAAGCGCCGGGCTCGAGGATTTCCCTGTGGGCGCGCGTAGCTTCAGCGAGGGGCAGTTCTTTGCCGACGACCGGGCGCAGTGTGCCGTCTTCGAGGCCGGCAATGATTCCGGCATGAATTTGCGCTTCTTCCGCCGGAGTGATGGCCCACAGCGTGAAGCCCCGAGCGGAAGCGCGGCGCAGCATCAAGTCGCGCGGGTTAATGGTGATCTCGCCGCGATTGCCGATAATAATCACGCGGCCATTCGTGGCGAGAAGCTTCAAGTCAGCCGAAAGATTCACGTTGGCGAGCATTTCGAGGATGACATCCACACCGCGCCCGCCCGCCGCTTTCATAATTTCTTCCTGATAGCCGGCCTTGCTGTGATCGAAAACCTGGTGCGCGCCCTCACGCTTGACGAGATCGGCGCCCTTCTGCGTTCCGGCGGTGCCCAAAACGGTGAGTCCCATGGCGCGCGCCATTTGTACTGCTCCGCTGCCGACCCCACCGCTCGCGCCATGCACCAGGACGGTTTCCGACGCTTGCGCTAGCGCAGCGTGATGCAGCGCATGGTACGCGGTCCCGTAAGGAACCCACACGCCTGCACCCTGGCCAAAGCTGATTCTTTCCGGCAATGGGTGCACTTGCTCTTCTAGAGCAAGAGCGTATTGCGCGTACGCGCCTGTAACGGTCTTAGCGGTGTAGACGCGATCGCCCGGTTTCACTTTTTTCACGTCCGCGCTAATCGCTTCAATTACTCCCGCAGCGTCTGAACCGGGCGTGTAGGGAAGCGGCGGCTTGATCGCGTAGGTGCCTGCGCGCATGTAGGTGTCGTAGGGATTCACACCGGCGGCATGGATACGCACAAGGACTTGTCCGGCGGCGGGTTTTGGCGTGGGGACTTCTTCGAGCTTCAGGACTTCAGGGCCGCCGAATTCACGAACGAGAATGGCTTTCATTGTTTCACTCCGTGGAAGAATTAGCGATCATGAACCGGCACTCCGCTGCTCAACTAGTCTGAATTAGACTAGAGCCCATTAGTCTGAATAAGACTAGAAATGGTCATCGGCGACGACGGTGGCCACTTCCTTATCGATCACACCAGCGGACTGCGCCCAAGCGGTGGTCTGCCAATTGTCTTTGCCTTTTTTCTGTGGAATCCATGGCGGAAGCGACTGGTTCAGATAGTTCGCCAGAGCGTAGATGTAAGGCTCGTACATTTTGCGAAACTCTAAAAGTTTGCGGTCGGCCTCTTCACCGTCATGCAATTTCATGCCGTGCTGAGCGAGGATGTCGCGGATTCGGCGCAAGTCTTGTGCAGGAAGGCGGTCGTGCGGCAGAGGCTTGGGCGCTGTGCCGAAGACCTGCGAAAGGTCGACAACGGCGTGACGTGCGATCGCAAAAGTAAGCTCGGCCTGTTTCTCACAAGCGCCTTCGATACCTACGATCGCGAGAGCGCACGTGTCCAAAATCGCAGTGAGCGAAGCAACCCAGGATTGGTTGTCGTGCTGCGAGCGAAAATAGGCGAGCACGGGATAGGAGAGATGGCTTTCCATCAGGTCCGCGCACCACATCTCCCACTCCTTGAGGAGGACGCGAAGGGCGTCCTGGCCGCGGGCGTAACTGTGGCGGAGAAGCAGTTCGCCGGCGGTGGGCGGTGTGCCGGCGCGCGAATCGAGGAGCGAGATGTTCACTTCACGCCTGGAAAACGAGCCATAGATGAACGGCAAGTAGCCGATGACGGCCGCAAGAAAACCGAATCCAAAGCCGGCCTCCGTGACGACCAAGACGCGAGCCAAGCCAGAGCGCGGAATAACGTCACCGAGGCCGAGGGTGAAAAAGGTCGTGCCGCTGAGATAGATGTCCGTCAAGAAACTGGACTGACTACCCGTCATTGATACAGCGGAGCCGGCGCCATACTGCATGAGTCCAAAGCCAAGCACGAGGCCAACGGCCCAAACGCCGACGAGAACGAGGAGCGAGAGCGGACCGTAGAAGCCCAGCAAGGCTTCACGGGTTTTGCGCGTGCGGATAAAGCACATTATAAATTTCCATGCGCTCCAGGTGGACCGATAAAACAGGCGCGCGAGACGGAACTTTCGCGTCACGCGGCGGGGAAGAATGATGGCCTCGAATGCGTCCCAGAGCACGATCAGAAAGATCGCGACACCTGCAGCGAACGCTCCTGGAGCTGGAATCATGTGCGGCATTGTACCTGTTTGGACCCTTGCATGAGAACGTTTGGCAAGAACATTCCCCGAAGTTGCCGGAAGAAAACATCAGATGAGAAACCTGGCTGCTAGGATACCAACCTTGCGCTGACGCTGATTTCTGCCTTGAAGAGCTTCGAGACCGGGCAGCCGGTTTCGGCGGCTTTCACGGCGGCGTCAAATTTGGCCTTGTCCGCACCGGGGACTTGCGCAACGAGGTCCAGGTGGCTTTTCGTGATGGCGAAACCGTCGGGCAATTTTTCGAGCGAAATCGTTGCCGTCGTCTCAAGCCTGCTGGCAGTCATACCCGCTCCGCCCAACTGGGCGGAAAGAGCCATCGTAAATCAACCCGCGTGCGCGGCAGCGAGTAACTCCTCGGGATTGGTCCCAACGCCGTTTTCAAAACGCGTGCTGTAGGAGTATTGGGTCTGCTTTAGGACGCCGCTGTCCGTCGAAATCGAGCCCTTGCCATCCTTCAAACCGCCCTGCCAAACCGCGGATGCTTTGCGCTGCATGGTTTCCTCCTTTTGACTCCTTCGTTCCTTTTGAATTCACAGATTCGATTCCTGGGCCTGGTGGAAGGGTATATTCAGACAATGAGCTTGTCGAGAAGGTCTTGGAAGCGCGAGTGAATGCGGTCCTGAAAGAAAGTGCGCACCGGCCCTGGCCGATGCCTGCGGGGCCGTGGGTGATGGCGCAGAGCTGGCACGACCTGCTCTTCGCGCACTGGCAAGTCGATCGAACGGTCCTGCGCTCCCTGCTCCCGTCGCAATTGCAAGTCGACACGTTCGAAGGACACGCCTGGCTCGCGGTTGTTCCCTTTCGCATGACCGGTGTACGGTTACGCGGGACGCCGGCGCTTCCGTGGCTTTCGGCATTTCCCGAATTGAACGTCCGAACCTATGTGACTTACGATGGCCAGCCCGGCGTGTGGTTTTTCAGTCTGGACGCCGGCAATGCGCCGGCGGTTGCAGTTGCGCGAGCGTGGTTTCACTTGCCATATTTTCGCGCGCGCATGATATGCGTAGAACGGGAAGGCTGGATTCATTACCAGAGCGAGCGCACCCACCGAGGAGCGCCTTCAGGATCGTTGGAGGGCCGATATTGCCCTATTGGCAAGGTCTTTTTCGCGCAGAACGGGACACTCGAATATTTTTTGACGGAGCGGTATTGCCTGTACACGACGGACGAGCGCGGCGGAATCATTCGCGGCGAGATTCATCATCTGCCGTGGCCGCTTCAGTGCGCCGGTGCGGAGCTTGCCCATAACTCGATGGCGGAGTCCTTGGGGATTGCCCTGGATTCGAAGCCGATCCTGCATTTCGCTCGAAGGCAGGACGTGCTGGTGTGGTCGCCGCGGCAGCCGACTGCGCCGAAAGATGGCTCATCGAAAGACTGACGTTGTAAAGCTGCATTTCCATACTGACTTCCGCGTCCTTCATCCACTTTTGGTTTTGGGCCGGCGACGGACGCTTTTCGCCGGAAGCATGGCGACCCTTCTTTTCGCGATCGAGGGCATCGTCAATTTCGCCGAGGGAATCCATGGGCTGGAATTCCAGGAACGCTGGCAAGAGAAGCCCCGAATGAACCTGGTAGATCATCCACGGAGTCTCGATGTCGTTGGTTTCATGAGCTCTGGCCCGGGCCCGGAACGCGTCGGCAAATTCGTCTTCGTAGCCCGGCCGGAGTTGAAAAATGGAAACGCGCACGTAGCGAGCTTTAGCAAGGTCGATCTTGTTAAGATGATAGCTGAGGTCATCGCGGCGGAAGGCCATGACCGTGCGCGTGGCGGTTACGAATTCCTGCAGTTTTTGTTGGAGGTTGGCGACATCGGGATAGGCGCCGAGCCCTTCGGCCACGTCGGCCCCCGCTTTTTCAATTTCTGCGAATGTGTCGAATCCATCGAAGTAAAGCACGTGCGGCGAACCTGTTGCGGACTGCAGTGCCAGCCAATAGACAGGAATCTTTGAGTTCGCATAGCCCCGCACAATGTCCGCCTCCGCCTGTTCGTAGGCCGCTTCTTTGCCGGGAACGAGATCCGCGCGATAGAGGAGAAGAGTGTTCGGAGTGACCCCAGTTTCCGGCGTAGGAGTGACCGTCTGGGCCCGCAAGGACGGGCCAGCCGTTAGGAGAAAAAACGCGCAAATGAAAATGTCTTTGCAATTCATGCGAACTCTCCAAGGGCAGAAGTGGGCCTGGATGGTTTAGCCTACCATTTGTGAAAGATAAAGAATGCGGCGATCACGATAAAAACGAAGCCGACGCCGTAATTCCACCTGAATTTGTCGCCGAGATAAAGCACTGAAAAAAAGGGGAAAACGGACAGCGTGATGATCTCCTGAATGGTTTTCAGTTGGGCGGCGCTAAATTGGTAGGAGCCGATACGGTTTGCGGGCACCTGAAAACAGTATTCGAAGAAGGCGATCCCCCAACTAACCACGATCACTTTCCACAGCCCCTCGCTGCGGAATTTCAAGTGGCCGTACCACGCAATGGTCATGAAGATGTTCGAGATCGTGAGCAATAGAATAGTCCACATTCAAAAGGCGCTCCTCGCAAGTTAGTGTAATACAGGACTTTGACGGGAAAGGATTCAGGCAAGTAACAAGTTCTCTAGGCTGCTTTTAGTGGCGAATTCCACACAACTGTACTTTCGCCCCCTTTTCTACTCTTGATTCCTTCCGTTAGTCTCGTTGTATACGCTGTGAAATTGTTTGTTCGCTGTTCGCGGAATTTAATAACAACTTCCGCAAGATGGAGACGACGAGTGGGTACAAGACGTTACAAATTCTTCGCGGTTTTTCTCGGATGGGCAATTTTTCTGGCCACGGATGCCGGGGGCCAGGAAAAAACCGTGCTGGTCGAGACCGGTTCCAGCATGCCGGAACCGCTGTATAAGAGTTGGATTGACGAATTCCACCAACAGCAGCCCTCTACGGACATTCGCTACATGGCTGTCGGAACTGGGGAGAGTGCCAGGAACATTCTTGCAGGCTCAGGCGACTTCGGAGGCGGGGATGCGCCGATTCCAGAAGCCCAGTTGCGCGCTTCCGGCAAATCGATTCTTGAATTGCCCGTCGTTTTAATCGGAATTGTAATCATTTACGAGCTGCCCGATGTGAAGGGCGAACTTAAGCTCACGGGGCCGGTGCTGGCCAATATTTTTCTCGGGAAAATCAAGGCCTGGAACGATCCCGCGATCGCGAAGCTGAATCCAGAAATGAAATTACCGGAGCTTTCCGTTCAAGTGCTTCATCGTAACGAGGGCAAGGGGTCCAACTACATTCTTTCCGACTATCTGGCCAAAGTGAGTCCTGAATTTCTGGCTACCGCCGGGCGCAGCGAATCGCCGAAATGGCCTGTGGGCCAGGCCTTCCAGCGTTCGCAGGATCTGGTGGCCAAGCTGCGCGGCACGCCCGGCGCGATCGGGTATACCGAACTCAATATTGCTGCAGGATCGGGTGTGCGCATCGCCAGCATTAAGAATGCAGCCGGTGAATTCGTCAAGCCTTCCGCAAACTCGATCGGGGCGGCGGCGACCGCGAGCGGCAGCAAGATGAACAATGATTTCCGCCTTTCTCTGACGAATGCAACCGGCAAAGCAAGTTATCCGATCAGCAGTTTCACGTGGCTCTATGTGCCAGCCGCCGCCAAGGATTCCGGCCGGGGCAGCGTCGTGGCCAGCTACCTGAAGTGGGTCTACACCAGCGGCCAAAAGGTCGCCCAGGAAAAGGGCTACGCAATCTTGCCTCCCGAAGTTTTGGAAAAAGCGGTGGCCAAGGCCGCTAGCGTCCGTTGATCCGTTGAATCTTGCCCAATAAACAGCTATACGTTTAGAGTAAGGCTCACCAAGTCAGTACGCGTGGGCAGCGGCGGCATCTTCGAGCGGTCCACCGGGTGATACAGCGTGTCGCGCTCAACGGGCACGCGGCCGGCGGCTCGAATCAAGCGCTCCAATTCATTGCGTGGAGTGAACTCGGACGTTTTCGCGCCAGCGTCGTGATAAATCTTTTCTTCGACAACCGTGCCGTCAAGGTCGTTTGCGCCGAAGCACAGCGCGATCTGCGCGATGCTCGGCGAAAGCATGATCCAGTACGCCTTGATGTGTTCGAAATTATCAAGCAGTAGCCGTGAAACGGCGATGTTGCGCAAATCGGCGTAGCCCGTAGGCTTCGGAATATGCGATAGCGCGGTGTTGTCCGGATGAAACGCCAGCGGAATAAACGTTACAAAGCCATGCGTTTCGTCCTGTAGCTCGCGCAGCTTGACGAGGTGGTCGACGCGCTCTTCCTCCGTCTCCACATGCCCGTAGAGCATCGTAGCGTTCGAGCGCAGTCCGATTTCGTGCGCCTGCCGCGCGATGTTGAGCCACATCTGCCCGCTGACCTTGTGGTCACAAATAATCCGGCGCACGCGCGGATGGAAAATTTCTGCGCCGCCGCCGGGCAGGGAATCGACACCCGCTTCCTTTAATTTGAGTAAAGTTTCCTTGATCGACAGCTTCGCGATGCGCGCAAAGTAGCCCACCTCGACCATGGTGAACGCTTTCAGGTGCACGCCCGGGCAGCGCTGTTTCAACCCGCGAATCATTTCCAGAAAATATTCGAACGGCAAATCCGGGTGCAGGCCGCCGACGATATGGAATTCCAGGGCTCCTTCGCGCGCGCCCTGTTCGGCTCGCGCGTAAATTTCTTCCAGCGAAAAGTTGTAAGCGCCTGGCGCGTCGGGGTCACGGCCAAAGGCGCAGAGCTTGCAATGAGCGACACAAATGTTGGTCGGATTAATGTGCCGGTTGACGTTGAAATAGGTGACGTTGCCGTGTTTTTTTTCGCGCACGTAATTCGCCATCCAGCCAACGGCCAGGAGGTCCGGCGAACGATACAGCGTGATGCCATCGTCAAAGGCAAGCCGTTCACCCGCGAGCACTTTCTCGGCAATCGGCTTCAGCCGCTGATCGGTGATCGTAAGTTCGCTCATTATGAATCCATCGAAAGTTTCAAACGCGCCAAACCGCCGCCGCAGCGCCCCAGAACAGCAGAAACAGCATACTAATATAGCCGTTCACCGTGAAAAACGCAGCGTCCAGCCTGCTCAAGTCATCTGCTTTGACAAGGGAATGTTCGTACCCCAGCAGTGACGCGACAACCGCGATTCCCGCCCACGCCGGCCAAGGCAAGCCGAAGCTCAACGCCAGCCCGGCTAGAAATGCGATTACGCCGATGTGCATGATGCGCGCGATGAACAGCGCTTTTGCAATCCCGAATCTCTTGGGCACCGAGAAAAGCCCCGCGCTTCGGTCGTAATCAATATCCTGGCATGCATAGAGCACGTCGAACCCGCCAACCCACAGCGTAACCGCGGCGCAAAGAATGAGCATGCGCGTATCGAGGCTGCCCGTGATGGCGATCCAAGCAGCGGCGGGGGAGATGCCCAGGGCAAATCCGAGAAAAAGGTGCGACCAGGTGGTGAAGCGCTTGGTAAAGGAATAGAAAAACAAAATCGCGATTGCCAGCGGCGCCAGTTTCAGAGCGAGCGGATTCAATTGCCAGGCCGCGATGAAAAACATCGTGACCGCAACAGCCGTAAAAAGCCTGGCAAATTGGAGCGTCAGTGTGCCCGCCGGAAGCGCGCGCTGTTTGGTGCGCGGATTCTCTCGGTCGAAACGCAAATCGGCGATACGGTTCATGGTCATTGCCGCGGAGCGTGCGGCGACCATGGCCACAATAATCCACAGGATTTGGCGAAGCGAGGGCCAGCTATGACGCGTCCACCGCGCTGCCAGCAACGCTCCCGTAAGCGCGAACGGCAGTGCAAACACGGAATGCTCGAACTTGATCATTTCGAGCACGGTTTTGATGCGGCTGGCCATTTCTAAATTGCGTTTTGCCTCACGCTTCCGCCTTTCTTGCAGCGGGCGTGCCCGCCCAGCGAACCAGTTTTTCCTGCGCCAATCCAATCTGCGCCAGGACGCGGCAAACGTATTGCGTAGCGAGATCGTCGATGGTCTTCGGATGGTGATAAAACGCCGGCACCGCAGGCATAATCACCGCTCCGGCCTGCTGCGCGCGCAGCATGTTCTCAAGGTGCACGCGGTTGAACGGCGTGTCGCGCACGCAAAGAACCAGCTTGTGTCCCTCCTTCAGCATCACGTCTGCCGCCCGCGATACCAAGTCGTCGCTGATTCCGCCCGCAATCGCGCCGAGCGTCCCCATCGAGCACGGAATGATTATCATGGAGTCCACCGCGTAGCTGCCCGAAGCGATGGAAGCGCCCACGTCTTTGTTCGGCAGAACTTCGATCTTCGCAACCGGATGCCCCAGAATGCGTGTCGGGAGCTGCTTCAGGTCGCCGGAAGTAATGCCCAGCTCTTCGGCAAACAGCCGCTGGCCGGCTTCCGTGATCACCAAGTGGACGCGGCCGACGCGCGGGTCTTCTTCAAGTAATACCAGCGCCTTTTGCGCCAGAATCGCTCCGCTGGCGCCGGTCACACCCACGGTCACAATCTGTTTTTGTATGTCCGCCATATTTTGTTCGCGGGTAGAATCAGTCTCGCAGCGGCGTTTCGGCAAGTCAAGCAAAGGCAATCGTCTTCCGCGATGATAGAATTCGCGGCGGCCGGAGAATATGAATCAAGCTGAATTGCTGAAAATTCTGGAATCCGTGAAGGCGGGCGAACTCGCTCCGGACAAGGCCATCGAGCGCCTGAAGCATCTGCCATTTGAAGATCTTGGCTTTGCCAAGGTGGATCATCACCGCGCATTGCGACAGGGTTTTGCCGAAGTGGTTCTAGGAAAAGGCAAGACGCCGCAGCAAGTCGCGGAAATTGTGCGTGCCATGCTGGGGGAAAAAAATTCGAGCCACAACATCCTGGTAACCCGCGGCGATAAGAAGATTTTTGCAGCCGTGAAACGCGCCGGCGGAAAAGATGCGCGTAACGCGAAGTTTTACGAATTGTCCGGCGTCATCGCGATCGAGCGCAGCCAGGAAATTACCGGCAAAGGAACAATTCTCGTGATCTCCGCAGGCACCAGCGACATACCCATCGCGGAGGAAGCGCTGCTCACGGCGCGCATGATGGGCAACCGCGCCGAACCTCTGTATGACGTCGGCGTGGCGGGCATTCATCGCCTGCTCGAGTACCGCGAGAGCAAGCTGGCACAGGCGCGTGTGATTATCTGCGTGGCCGGAATGGAAGGCGCACTTCCCAGCGTCGTCGGCGGCCTAGTCGCGGTGCCGGTCGTTGCCGTGCCCACCAGTGTCGGCTACGGTGCTAGCTTTGGCGGCGTCGCCGCGCTGCTCGGCATGCTCAATTCTTGCGCCTCCAACGTTACCGTCGTTAACATTGACAACGGTTTCGGCGCGGCCTGCGTCGCATCTTGCATCAACCGGCTATAACTAGATTTCGTCTACGCCTTCAGCAAAACTTTCATAACGCCGGATCGCTGTGCGAAACGAATGGCCGTTGGCGCTTCCGCCAGTAGAAGTGTCTGCGTGATGAGCGCACGCGGGTCAACATCACCTGAGTGCAACAGCGCAATGGCTTTATCAAATGGCCCGCAGCGCGAGCCGACAACAGTAATCTCTTTGACTACGATCGGCCACGTTTCGGCGGCTGCCGGCCCGTGAAATGTAGACTTGAGTACGAGCGTCCCCCGCGGCTCGGTAATGTGCTGTGCGAGAGCGAGGCCGCTCGGTGAACCGGTAGCTTCGACTACCAAGCGAAAGCGTTCTTTAATCCGCTTCGCATCGGACGCATCACCGCGCACTTTTTTCGTTTGCATTCCGGCGCGGCGAGCGAGCGCCAGTTTGTTCGCGTGTTTGCCATACATCACGACCTGCGGCACTGCGGTCTGTAGCACGCGCGCGATCAATTGCGCGAGTTTTCCATCGCCAAGGACTGCGAAGGAGCGAAATTCCTTCACGTTAACCTGATCAAGTATTTCGCAAGCAGCCGCCAGCGGTTCAACGAAGACGGCCTGCTCATCGGTGACCTTCTTCGGAACGGCGTGGAGGTTCTCGATCGGCAGCGCCAAATATTCTGCAAAGGCTCCGTCGTGGTTGAGGATGCCCAGCACTGTCCGCCGTGCACAATGCGTTTTCAGTCCACGGCGGCAGAAATCGCAAACCGGTTTGAAGCCGTACGCGGAACAAGAAACGTTAATCTCCCCACAGACGCGCTGACCGATCCATTTTCTCTTATCCTCCGTAGAAACGCCGCGGATGTCTGCAACCTCGCCCACGAATTCATGGCCCGGCGTTCCCTTAAATCCATGATAGCCGCGCAGAATCTCAACGTCGGTGTTGCAAATTCCCGCTAGTCGCACGCGAACGAGCGCCCACCCCGGCCGCAGTTTCGGCAGCGGCCTCGATGTTGCTTTCAATTTTCCATTGTCCACACGGAAGGAGAGCACGGTGCGCTGCCTAGCTTGCTTGCTTCTGGTCTTTGTGGGAGCGAGATTTTGCCGGCAGAGCCCTCCGTCCAGGCGCCGCCATTTTCTCGATCAAATCGAACTTGGCCTCAAGCCGCACCAAACGGCGATCGAGGTCGGTATAGCCATCCGCCAAATGCCTCACTTGCACCGTCAGCGATTCCATCCGGTCTTCGATAAGAACCATTTTCCGAATGGCCGATACTGCATCCCGCGCCCAGGTCACTTGTCGTTCCTACGGTGTTTCAGAATGCGGTCGACGTAAGCGACGGTTTCATCCAGGTTTTTGATCATCCGGTCCGCGGCTTGATTTGCCGCCTTAGCCAGGCCGCGAAGCTCCTCTTCATTCTCCACCGGCAAGTCCAAGTACAAGTCCACTGCGTCACGCACTTCTTGCGAAAAAGATTTTCCGCGCAGTTTCGCGCGGCGCGCGAGGCGCTGCTTCTGTACCGGATCCATATGAATGAGCGCCGTGGCCATATCGTGCTCCTATATCGCGCCTATATCATATCACGGCAGGGCTCAATGGATGGAGTTCGTAGAACGGGGAGCCCCCTCCCTTCATTCATAACGCAGGGCCACGATAGGATCGACGCGCATGGCGCGGCGCGCGGGAAGGTAGGAGGCCGCCAGCGCCACCGCGACCAGCAACGACGCCACGCCTAGAAATGTCACTGGATCGTATGTACCCACCCCGAAGAGCAAGCTCGTCAGGAAGCGCGCCACGAAAAACGCGCCCGCCAGTCCGATCGCAACCCCGATCAGCGTCAATTTCAACGTCTGCCCCAGAATCATGGTGCGCACCGAGGCCAATTGCGCTCCCAGTGCCATGCGCACTCCAATTTCCTGCGTGCGCTGGCTCACCGTGTAACTCATTACGCCATAGATGCCCACGGCTGCGAGCACGACTGCAAGCACGGCGAAAACCCCAACCAGCGTGGCCGAAAATCGTCTTGGAGAGATGGAATCCGTGAGCAACCCGTCCATAGTCATCACGTGCGTTACTGGCAGATTCGGATCCGCTTTGTGAATCACCTCTGTGACCGCAGCCGCCAGCGCCACCGGATCGGAAGCCGTCCGCACTACCACATACGGGGTCCACCCTCCCACGAAGTAAACGTCAAAAGTTGGCTCACCATCCAGCCCAAACTGATGCACGTTTCCCGTGACGCCAATGATGGTGCTCCAACACGGTTTTGGATCGAGCGAGCAGAGATTGATGCGCTTCCCGAGCGCGTCGCTTTTGGGCCAGAAACGCCGTTCCATCGTCTCGTTGATCACCGCCCTCGGCACTTTCCAATCGTCCTCGGTAAAGAATCGCCCCTTGCGCAGGGGAATTCCCATGGTCGAAAAATAGCCAAGACTCACGGTTCGGAATTGCACAATCGGCCGCGCTCCTGCGTTAGGGATGGGCTGGCCCTCGATCACAAATCTCGACGCTTGGCGAAACTCGCTGCTCAAGGGCAGATCGTCGATGCCTGCCGCTTCCTTCACCCCCGGAAGAGCGCGGATGCGCTCCACGATTTGCTCGAATTGCAGGGACTGCTTCTGTCCAATCTGGATCCACTCTTCCTGCGAAAGCTGCTTGGCCTGTGCAAAGGGCAGCGCCGCCTGTTCCACCTCCATCGTCAAGATATGGTCCACGCGGAAACCCGGATCCACTTCCAATAGATGTTGAAAGCTCCGCAGCAGCAGGCCCGCGCCAATCAGCGGCACGAGCGCCATAGCAATCTCCGAGATCACCAGGAAGTTGTGTGTGCGGCGATGTCCCGATCCGCTCGTCCCTTTGCTCCCCTGCTTGAGAGTTCCTGCGAGATTTGCCCGGAGTGTGCGCAGCGCCGGAAGCAGCCCGCAAATGATCCCGGTGGCCACGCAAACCGCCGCAGTGAACGCCAGCACCGCACTGTTCAGGCCGCTCTCTCGCAATACTCCTAGATCCGCGGGAACAAACGCCATCAAGGTGCGCAAACCGCAAGCCGCCAGGATTATCCCTAGCGCTCCTCCCGCCAACGATAGCAACATGCTTTCCGTGAGCAGCTGGCGTGATAACCGCCAGGAGCTGGCGCCCAACGCGGTCCGAACCGCGACTTCTCGTTCCCTGCCGGCATTACGCACCAGCAGCAGATTCACGATGTTTGCGCAGGCGATCAGCAGCACCAGGCCCACGGCCCCGGAGAGCACCAACAGGATGCCCTGCAGCTTCGCAGCGGACGGGTCTTCCATCGGTTCGACGAGCACCCCAAAAAACTTGTGTGAGTCCGGATACTGAATGGTTTCCTGTTGATTCAGCCTGACCACCTCGTCGCGAGCCTGCGCTAGCGTTACGCCGGTTTTGACCCGCGCCACTCCGATGAAAGCGTGATGAACGTGCTCGGTAAGGTCGTCTCCATACTGGCCGATGGGCATCCAAAGGTCAGGCCAACGCAGAAGACGAAAATCTGCCGGCAACACGCCCACCACGGTATAACGCTGGTTGTCGAGCTTGATCGTTCGTCCGATCACAGCGGCATCGCCTCCAAACCGGCTCTGCCAAAGGTGGTGGCTCAAAATCACCACGGGAGAACTGCCTGCCCGATCCTCTTCTGCAATGAAGTAGCGGCCCGCCGCGAGCCGTATCCCGAGCAAGGGGAACAGTCCCGCGCTTGCGTAACTCCCGAGCACGCGCTGCGGTTCTCCTTCGCCAGTTAAATTAAATCCCTGGGAGATATGGGCGTAGCAGCCCATTTCGGAAAAACTGGCGTTTTGCTGGCGCCAGTCCGCGTAGTCGCCCGGCGACAGGGCGGCGCGCGGAACCTGCGGCGGATAGGTATTCCAGATTTGAACTAAGTTTCCCGGTTGAGGATAAGGCAGCGGGCGAAGCAGCACGTTTTCTACCACGCTGAATATCGCCGTATTGGCTCCGATCCCCAGAGCCAGCGTCAGCACCGCGACCATCGTGAAGCCGGGATTCTTGGCCAGCGTGCGTAGGCCATAGCGGATGTCTTTTAGGAAGTTTTCCATCGAATGGTTCCTCGGCAAAGGATTAAGCGCCGCCCAAATTGAATTTGCACCACACCCGCCCCGCCTCCTTATTCGACGCGAGAGTCCAGGGGAAAGACATCCGAGTAAATGAAGCCGGATTCGCTCGAATGGAAGCCTATTCGTGTCTCACGGAGCCCGCTCTCTAATGCAGCGCGGCGGAGAGGGTCTTGATCAACAATGGTTCTTGTTCCCGAAATACCGTACGCAAGTCGAGGATGAGTTTCTCATCTTCCACGCGGGCGACGACCGAGACGCCGGCAGGGGCCCGCCGAAGCCGCTGCTCCAGTTTCGTCGCGGAGTAGCGGGCGCTGGCAATGCGAATAATTTTTGTAGGAAGAGATTGTGAAGGCGTCGAGCCGCCTCCCGCGAGAGAACTGCCATCGGCGATTTCAATCTCCACTTCGTCCAAAGGAAGTTCCGGGCGCAACTCGCGAACGAAATTCTCCGCTCGGTGCTTCAGTTCCTGCGAAGTAGCGCGGATCATTCGGAGGCCGGGAATCTCGTCCCACGCCGCGCGAAGATAGGCTCCAAGAGTGGCTTCCAGGGCGGCGATGGTAAGTTTGTCTACCCGTAGCGCACGAAACAGCGGGTACCGGCGAACGCGCGTGACAAGATCTTTTTTCCCAGCGATAAGGCCTGCCTGCGGCCCGCCCAGAAGTTTGTCGCCACTGAACATCACTACAGAAACGCCCGCGTCGACGCTTTGTTTTACCGTGGGTTCGCACACTCCGAATTCTGAAAGATCAACGAGGCAGCCCGAGCCGAGGTCTTCCACCAGCGGCAGGCCGCTCCGCTGCCCGAGTGCCACTAGTTCTTCAATCGAAGGCTTATCGGTAAAACCCGTTACTTTGAAGTTCGAGGGATGGACACGAAGCAGCACGCGAGTCTTTTCGCTGATGGCGTTTTCGTAGTCCGCAAGGTGCGTGCGATTGGTGGTGCCGACTTCGCGGAGGATCGCGCCACTCTGCTCCATGATCTCCGGGATTCGGAATCCATCGCCGATTTCAATCAGTTCTCCGCGCGAGACGATGACTTCGCCGCCGCGAGCCAGCGCTGCGAGCGTCACCAGCACTGCCGCTGCGCAATTGTTCACCACGATTGCCGCTTCCGCGCCTGTCAATCGTGTCAGCAGTTCCTCAGTATGCACGTCGCGTTTCCCGCGCGCACCCGCTTCGAGATCGTATTCGAGATTGGAATACTGCGTCGCCGTGCGGCGAAATTCGTCAACCACCGTCTCTGTCAATGGCGCCCGGCCCAGGTTCGTGTGTAGGATCACTCCCGTGGCATTGATCACCGGCTGCAGCGAACGCGAAAGAATCCGTTCGACTTCCGTGCTGATGAGTTCCTCGACAGTGGAGGCGTTCAGTCCCAGCGCTGTCCAATTCGAATCGCCAGCAATGCGCGTGCGTAAATCCGCGAGCACCGCGCGCGCAACCTCGACCACCAGGTTGCGGTCCACGCGTTTCGAAAGCGCCGCCAGCCTCGGCTGAGCGAGCAATTCGTCTACTGACGGAATCTGCCGCAGCAATTCTGCCTGTTCTGCCGAAATTGTTCTCTTGCTCCCCGCTTCCATTTGCACATTTCAACACAGTGCGAACCCGCGGGCAATGCCGTTGGCCCTCCCGGGCGTCTATGTCCGGTCGTAACCTGGCTCGGCCGAGTGTAGAGCTCCTGCGGCATTCGCGAATCGCAGCGGCGCGGTAGCGGATTCGAATCGCCACCCATTCCTCCGGTTGACGGTTTTCTTCCATCGCCTTAGCATGGACCTTCGAGGTTTCTCCCCGCGCATGGCCACCATTGACGAAGAATTGGCTACACTCGAAAAGGATATTCGACAGCTGAAGGTTGAATACGACCAGTATTTCGGCGGCGGCCGGAAGCGTCCACCCACCGAAATTGAGTGGCGCATCGATATGCTGGTCAAGCGCTATGGGGAACGCGGGGGCGAACTGAAATCCGCGCAGCGCTTTCGCTTTAACAATCTCACCCAGACCTACGCAAAATATAAGGACATCTTCCGGAAAAAACTGAAGCAGAAGGAAGAAGGTACGATTCAGCGGCATTTCGGGGCGGCGGCGAAGGAGATCGAGGCTGCCCGCACGAAAAAAGAGAGCGAGGAACATGTGGCGGTGGCTGCCGTGGGAGATTCCTTGGCATTTCGAATGACCTGTTCCGAGCCGGAGCGTGAAAAGGAAAAAGTCGAGCAGTTATATCAGGCGTTCCTGCAAGCCAAGCAAACCGCCGGGGAAGCGACGGGAAAGCTGTCGCGTTCCAGCTTCAACGAATTCGTCCTGAAGAAAACGAAAGAGTTGCAAAAGCAGAAGAATTGCCGCGACGTTGAATACGTCGTCGAAGTGGTGGAAGGCCAGGTCAAACTGAAAGCGCTTGTGAAGTCGTAAGTCTTCCCTTGTTCCCCGCGCGTTTTGTGCTTTCCCTATTCTCGCGAGCCCCGTACACTATTGTGCTTTTCCCATTGGAGGCATCCATGGCGGTGCGGCGCGCGCTGATCAGCGTCTTTGACAAGACGGGGATTGTGGAATTTGCCAAGCGTTTAGCGGCGCTGAAGATCGAAATTCTCTCGACCGGCGGAACCGCCAAACTGCTTCGCGAAACAGGAATCGCGGTCCGCGACGTTTCCGATTTCACCGGCTGGCCCGAAATGCTGGGTGGTCGCGTGAAGACCCTGCATCCGAAAGTGCACGGCGGGTTGCTCTATCGCCGTGGCCACGCAGAGGACCAGAAGCAGGTCGCGGAACATGGAATCGCCCCGATCGACTTGCTGGTCGTGAATCTGTATCCGTTTGAAGCCACGGCGGCGAAAGCAGGCCTGACCGCCGAAGAGCTGATCGAAAACATTGACATCGGCGGGCCAACGATGCTGCGCTCGGCGGCCAAGAACTTCGAGAGCGTCACCGTGGTGACGGATCCGGCGGATTTCGCGCGCGTTGCGGCGGAATTCGAAAGCGCGGGCGAAACCACGCTGGCAACCCGGCTGGAGTTAGCACGAAAAGTTTTTGCCACAACTTCGCGGTACGATGGCATGATTACTGTGGATCTGGAGCGTTTGTCGGCTGGCTCTGGACACGTTTCCCTTTCGCCGAGACCCGTACTGCCGGAGCGCGTGCACATCGCCCTGCGCCGCCAGCAAGAATTGCGTTACGGAGAAAATCCCCACCAGGCCGCGGCGCTGTACGTTTCGGCGGGCCGCGCCCCAGAAGGTTTGGCCGCGGCAAAACAACTGCAGGGCAAAGAGCTTTCCTACAACAACCTCGTCGATTTGGAAGCGGCGCGCAGCCTGGCTGCTGAGTTCAAGAATCCCGCAGCGGTAATCATCAAGCACAACAATCCCTGCGGTACGGCGGAACAGGCCACGTTGCGCGAAGCCTATTTGAAGGCGCTGGCGTGTGATCCGGTTTCGGCGTTTGGCGGCGTTCTGTCGTTCAACCGCGTGGTGGATGCGGCGACCGCGGAAGAGGTCGCGAAATTGTTCGCGGAATGCATCGCGGCGCCTGGTTTTGCGGACCGCGCCAAAGAAATTTTCGCTGCGAAAAAGAATCTGCGCTTGCTCTTATTGCCCGCCGGAGGCCTGGAGCCGGAACGGGAGCTGCAGCTCAAGCGTATCCTCGGCGGAATGCTGGTGCAGCAGCCGGACCTCGGCGAGCTCAAGGACGATGAACTGCGCACGGTGACGAAGCGCGTTCCCACGGCCGAAGAAATGCAAACGATGCGCTTCGCCTGGAAAGTGGCGAAGCACGTCAAGTCCAATGCCATCGTGTTTGCAAAGGACGGCGCGACGCTGGGCGTCGGCGCGGGCCAGATGAGCCGCGTCGACTCGGTGAAAATTGCGGTGATGAAAGCGCAGTCTTCCCTGGCCGGCACCGTGGTCGCCTCCGACGCGTTTTTTCCCTTTCCGGATGGCGTAGAAGAAGCGGCCAAAGCGGGTGCCACCGCGGTGATTCAGCCAGGAGGCTCCGTCCGGGATGCCGATGTCGTAGCCGCCGCGGACCGCCTGGGCCTGGCCATGGTATTCACGGGCATGCGGCACTTCCTGCACTGAAGGTGACGAGCTGATGACCGCCGCTGCGCGTCGATTGAAAGTAGAGTTCCGTTCCGTCAAAAGAAAGCGCTGGACGGTTGTCAGCACCCACACTATTCACGACAGGCCCGAGACTAATTGGAGTTGACCAAGGATCCGAAGTGCTGGGTCGCGTCGAAACCGATAGATCCATGTTGCCAACTGACGGCGGCCGAAAAGTGCCCCAGATGATTTCCAGCCCGTCCCGTCGAATTGCTGGGCCGAAGTCGGTTTTCGCGGAGCTGAGTTCCACTACCTCGACGGCTGGCCCGAAGGTTTCATCCGGCTGGAGGTCACTAGCCTAGATGTCGCCATCACCTGTGCCGCCGGGCCGATCCGCCGACGGCCTCGGCCATGCCATGATGTTCACCGGCATATGGCATATTTCCTGCACTAAACGCGCGCTGTGGATCCTTTTGTCCTTGCGCGGCATCCATTGAGTTGCAAGCGTGAGCTGCAAGCGATGATCGAAAACGCAAACCAGGAGGCGATACGATGCCCGGCAATCGCGAAGGGATGAAGATTGTTCTGCAAGTTGGAGCGGAACTGCGCATTCGAAACAATGGCGACGTGACCATGGATAATCCCGAGCTGGAGCTGGCTCGCGACGACAGGGCCGCCGATGCCGTCCTGCTTTACCGTTTCGATGAGGACACGCGGGAGCACATCCTGCGGCTGGTGGAGCCCGTCGCAGACCACAAACATGTCAAAGTTCACCGTGTCAACGATTGAAACAGGCGATCCTGGACCACGCTACCTTACCCGGTGATAACTGACTGCGATCACCTTTGGTTTGCCGTCCGCCTCGGTGATGTCGCCGTGCGAAGTGTAAGTGTCCGAGCCAGCGTGCGCAAGAATGGCGTCTTTACATCAGCCGCCTTCAACGTTTTCGCTCCGGTTTGCATCCTACCTGTGGGGGTGCCCAAGCTCTGGAAACGGCTAGCATTTGGCTTTTGACCGCGTTTCGGCCGCATGGGATAATTTAAGTTTCTGGGGCTACAATGAACCTTCGAGAGATTACTCTTTCCATAGTTTTGGCGGGCATTTCGGCCGCCGCTGCCATAGCGCAAGCGCCGCAAGAGCAGCTTAGTGAGCCGAAGTCCGCCTCTTCCCTAAACGATTCCGCGCGCGCCGATGCCTATTACAACTTCACGATGGGCCATATTTACGAACAGCAATACGAAGCCACTAGCAACGCCGAATACGCCACCAAAGCGATCGAAGCCTACAAAAAAGCGTATGCGCTCGACCCGAAATCGCAGGTTATCGGCGAGCGCCTGGCGGAGATGTACTGGAAGGCGCAGCGCATTCACGATGCCGTAGCGGAAGCACAGGAAATCCTGAAGCGCGACCCCGACAATGTGCAATCGCGGCGGCTTCTGGGGCGGATCTACTTGCGGAGTCTCGGCGATGTCAGCTCGAGCAACGGCCAGCCGGAAACGGTGAACCGGGCCATCGAGCAGTACCGCGAGATCAACCGGCTCGATCCTTCGGATACTGAGTCGGCGTTGTGGCTGGCGCGGCTCTACAGGCTAAAGAACGAACACGACAAGGCCGAGCAGGTCCTGCGGAGCATCCTCAAGACTGATCCCGAAAGCGAACCGACCGTCGAGCAACTGACGCAGTTGCTGATGGACGAAGGCAAGTCCGCTGAGGCCGTCACGCTGCTCGAAAGCATCACCGCGCATTCTCCCTCGGCGGTGCTGCTCGATCTTCTGGGCGATGCCTATACGCAAACGCATGAGCTGGCCAAGGCGGAAGCGGCTTATCGCCAGGCCGTGGATCTCGATCCTTCCGAGCCCAGCCATCAGCGCGGGCTGGGACAGACCTTGCTGGCGGAAGAGAAATATTCCGAGGCTCTGAAGGTTTACCAAAAACTTTCCGATGTGATGCCGGACGATTCGGACGTGTATCTGCGAATCGCCCAGATTTACCGCGAGCTGCATCAACTCGATAAGGCGGAAGAGAATCTCGTCAAAGCGCGGCAGTACGCCCCCGGCAGCCTGGAAGTCATGTACAACGAGGCCATGCTGTACCAGGCGCAGGGGCGCTACGAGGATGCCATCCGCGTTTTGTCGGACGCCGTGACCGGAATCAAGGGGCAGTCTCCCGCCGTGCCGTCGCGGCGGCGGTCGCTGGCCATCCTGTATCAGCAGCTCGGGCAGCTTTATCGTGATACCCAGAATTATCAGGCGGCAATTTATACCTTTGAAGAATTAGGGCATCTCGGCGAGGAAGAAGATCGCCGCGCGCGGATGCTGATCATGGATACATACCGCGCCGCAAAGGATTTGTCCAAAGCACTGCAAACGGGCAAGGAAGCCCTGGCGAAATATCCCGCCGATCCGTCGATTCGAACCAGCCACGCCCTGTTGCTCGGCGAAAACGGCCAAACGGACGACGCTGTCAAAATGCTGCGAGCGCAGCTTCACGGTGATACGAGCGACCGCGAAGCCTATTTGAACATTGCCCAGGTGTACGAGCGCGGCCGGCATTACAAGGAAGCCGAAGAGGCCGCGCACGCTGCGGAAGTGCTGCCGGGTCAGCCGCGTGAAAACGAAATGGTGTGGTTCCTCCTCGGCGCTATCTACGAGCGGCAGAAGTTTTTTGACAAAGCCGAAGAACAGTTCAAGAAGGTGCTGGCCGTTAATCCAAAAAACGCTCCGGTACTGAATTACTACGGCTATATGCTCGGCGACTTGGGGATACGGCTTGACGAAGCGGAAGCGCTCGTGCAGCAGGCCCTGAAGGAAGATCCTTACAACGGGGCCTATCTCGACAGTCTCGGCTGGATTTATTTCAAAGAGAACAAGCTGGGCGCTTCGGAAAGCACGCTGCGCAAGGCCGTGGAGCGCGAAAGACACGACGCGACCATTCATTCCCATCTTGGCGATCTTTACGCGAAGCTAGGCCGCGGCGATCTAGCCGCCGCGGAATGGGAGAAATCGTTGGTGGAATGGCGGCGCTCTCTCCCCGCGGACCTGGAAGCCGACAAGGTCGCGGAACTCGAAAAGAAGCTCTCGCAATCGAAGCATCGCGTGGCGCAGAAATCAACGACCAGCGTCGCCAAGCCATAGCCCAGCGCATGCCCGAAGTCCGCATTCCCGCGTTCGCAAAAATCAACTTGCGCCTAGATATCCTCGGAAAACGTGACGATGGCTTTCACGAATTACGGACCATTTTTCAGACTATCTCGCTGCATGATGAATTGCGCTTGCGGGCGTCACGTTCGCCGGGAATTTCACTGACCATCCAGGGAAACCAGCCGCTCTCCGCGGAACCGCCCCAGAAAAATCTTGTGTATCGCGCTGTGGAGGCGCTGCGCCATGAACTGAAAATCGCGAGCGGCGTCGAAATCGCGCTCCAGAAAACGATCCCCGCGGGCCGGGGCCTTGGAGGTGGATCAAGCGACGCTGCCGCAGCGTTGTTGGGCTATTTGCGGCTCACAAAAAAGAAATTGGCAGCCGCGCGATTGCTGGAAATCGCGTCGTCACTCGGCGCGGATGTGCCGTTTTTCCTGCTCGGCGGGCGAGCTCTGGGCGTAAACAAGGGCGATGAAATCTATCCGCTGCCGGACATCCCGAAGTCGCAGATCCTTGTTGTATCCCCGAAAGACATTTATGTACCGACGCCGGACGCCTACGGTTGGCTGGAGGCCAAGCCCTTCGCGTTGACAAATTCGGCGGGAACCTCTAAACTCTTTCAGTTCTGTGCTCTATCCTGCCTCGCTGGCGGGTAGCGGTTCGGCGGTGTTTGGAGTTTTCCCGAGCCCAGCGATGGCGCGCCGAGCCGCTGTTGGGTTTCCGCACGATCAGACCTTCGTTTGCGAGACCGTCTCGCGCGACAGGTACGCTCGTTTGATGCGCATCGCAGGCTAGTCTGCCGGCGTGTCGTGGATTCGGCCTCAGCGTCTCTTCGTGTCCATTCCGTTGTAGAAGATCTTTCCGGTTCGGTTGCAGGTATGTTGGTGTGGCCACGGAATGGTCACACGGAGCGCAAGCGTCGTGAACGACGACCGATTTAAGATTTTCTCTGGGACCGCGAATCCAGTATTGGCGGAAAGCATTTGCAAGGAATTGGATGTGCCGCTCGGCAAGGCCCTGCTGGGGCGCTTCAGTGATGGCGAGATTTATTTCCAGATCCTGGAAAACGTTCGCGGGGCGGACGTGTTCGTCGTTCAGCCGTGTCATGCTCCGGTGGATTGTCACCTGCTGGAACTGCTGCTGATGATCGATGCGTTCAAGAGAGCATCGGCGTGGCGGATTACCGCGGTGCTGCCGTACTACTGCTACGCGCGGCAGGACCGCAAAGACAAGCCGCGGGTTCCCATTTCCGCGAAGCTGGTGGCGGACTTGTTGGAAACTGCGGGTGCCAGCCGGGCGCTGACTTTGGATTTGCACGCGCCGCAGATTCAGGGCTATTTCGACGTGCCGGTGGATCATTTGTACGGCTCGCCGGTGCTGGTGGAATATTTCCGGCATTTGAAGTTGCCGAATTTGACGGTCGTTTCGCCCGACGCGGGCGGCGTGGAGCGCGCGCGGTTTTTTGCAAAGAAGCTGGATGCGCCGCTGGCCATCGTGGACAAGCGCCGCGTGGACGTGGACGTGAGTGAAGTGATGCACCTGATTGGAGACGTGCGCGGGCGCAGCGCGCTGGTCGTGGACGATATCATTGATACCGCGGGAACTTTAGTGAAGACCGCGGAGGCGCTCCTGCGGGAAGGCGCCACACAGGTGTTTGCCGCTTGCACGCACGCCGTGCTTTCCGGTCCCGCCGTGGAACGATTGGAGAAATCGCGGATCACCGAAGTCGTGGCAACAGACTCCGTTCCATTGACGGAAGCGGCGAAAAAGATGGGCAAGATTCGCGTATTGAGCGTCGCCGATTTGCTGGCGCGCGGGATTCGCTCGATTCACGAAGAGACCTCGATCAGCGAACTGTTTATCTGATTTTGTAGGACAGACATTCCTGTCCGTCCTCTGAGGAATTGCAGGACAGGCGAGCGGACAGGCAAGAATGTTTGTCCCACCTCGCATTCAAGAAGGGAAGAAGGACATGGCACAGAAGGCAGAAAAAGCGGAAAAAATTGTAGTGGAAGGTGCGCCCCGCAGCACGCGCGGCAAAAACGAGGCGCGGCGGCTCCGCCAGACCGGCAAAGTTCCGGCCGTGTTGTACGGAGGCAAGGGCCAATCCATCACTCTTGCGGTGAACGCCAAGCAAGTGAACACGATTCTCCGTTCGGAGAGCGGACATAACACTCTTTTTCAAGTGGATCTTGGCGGCAAGCACGAGCCTGCGATTCTGAAAGATTGGTTGACGGATCCCGTCACCGGAAAACTGCTGCACGTGGATCTTCTGCGCGTAGCCATGGATGTTCGAATGAAGGTGATGGTTCCCGTGCACACGTTTGGCGAGCCTGCCGGTGTGAAAGTGCAAGGTGGAGTTTTTGAAGTCGTGACGCGCGAAGTGGAAATCGAATGCTTGCCGGCGGATATCCCCACCGAGTTCAAGGTGGATGTCAGCGGATTGATGCTCAACGCGCAGTTGCGCGCCAGTGATTTGCCAATGGACACCACCAAGCTCAAGCTGCTGACGGAGCCCGAGCGCGTGCTGGCGCACGTTGTAACGCTCAAGGTTGAAGAAGAGAAGCCCGCGGAGGCCGTGGCAGCGGAAGGTGCAGCGCCGGCCGAGCCGGAAGTCATCAAAAAGGGCAAGAAGGAAGAGGAAGGCGAAGAAGGCGCCGAGGCGGCGGAAGCCAAGCCCAAGGCGGAGAAGACCGAAAAAGGCGACAAGGGCGAAAAGAAAAAGTAACGCGCGCGTTTTGCGGGCGCCTGGAAAAAGGTCTATGCGGCTCATTGTCGGACTTGGGAATCCCGATCCGGAGTATCAGTGGACGCCGCATAACCTGGGTTTCATGGCGGTGGATGAACTGGCGAATCGCAGCGGGATTCGCGTGGAACGGCCCGAAGGCAAGGCGTTGGTGGGCCCAGGAAAGATTGCCGGGGAGGAAGTGCTCCTGGCGAAGCCGCAGACGTACATGAATCTCAGCGGCGTATCCGTAATGGCGCTGCTGGGAAAGTACGAACTGGGCGTGGACGATCTGCTGGTGCTGTGGGACGAAGCGCAACTGCCGCTGGGAACGATTCGGATCCATCCGGACGGCAGCGCGGGAAGCCACAACGGCGCAAAGTCCGTGATCAGCTCGGTCGGGACGCAGGAATTTGCGAGGCTGCGGCTGGGTTGCGGGCCGGATCATCCGCTGAGCAGCCGCAAAGAATATGTGCTGCGGCCGATGAACAAGGCAGAGCTGGAAGTCGCCGCGGAAATGATCGGTGAAGCTGGAGACGCCGTGGAGATGATCCTGAGCCAGGGACTTGATGCGGCGATGACCAAGTACAACCGGCGGAAGCCGGCTGAATCGGAAGAGGCGGAAGAAGAGTAGAAAGAGTTTTTTCGTTTTGCGCGTATGGAAAAGATTTGAAGCGACGCCGATTCGTTCGGGGTCAAAGAAAAAGAGGTCATCATGGAAGAACGTTATTACGATTTGGTTTTCATCGTGAGGCCGGCGACGCCGGAAGAGGAAATCAAAAAGCTGCTTGCGGTCGTCGAACACACTTGCGCCGAAAAGGGCGGCAAGATCGAAAAGACCGAGCACTGGGGCACTCGGAAGCTGGCCTACCGCGTGGCCAAGCACCGCGAAGGAATTTACGTGCACCAGGAAATCCGCACCACGCACGGCGAATTGATCGCCGAGCTGGAACGGCGCCTGCGCGTGCAAGACAACGTGATCAAGTATCAGACCGTGCGGCTGGACGAAGATTTGAAACGCCAGAAGAAACTTTCGCTGAAGCGCGACAAGCGCGCGGCACGGCGTCCGCGGCGCACGACGCCAGCGCCGGCTGCTGCGGCAGCTCCGGAGCAGGCCGCGGCGCCGAGCTAGTTCTGCGCGACGAGAAGTTTTCTTGTTTTGAGCAAAGTGACTCCGGGTGACCGGCTCACAAAAGTTTGTTCTCGGCAAGGCCGGGGCGATAAGTGAAAGGGTGGAAGGTATGGCAGAGGAACAGAAGCAAGCACCAGCGCCGGGAGGAGCTCCGCGGCGTGAAGGCGGCCACGGCGGCGGGCACGGTGGCCCACGGCGCGAAGGTGGCCCAGGTGGTGGCGGTCCGGGCGGTCCTGGAGGCCGGCCCAGGGGCAAGCGCCAGTATTTCCGCAAGAAGAAGGTCTGCAAGTTCTGCGTCGAGAGGATGGACTTTATCGACTACAAGCGCGCGGACATTCTGTCGCAGTTCGTGCAGGAGCGCGGGAAGATTCTGCCGCGGCGAATGACGGGCGTTTGCGCGCGGCACCAGCGCTGGCTGGGCGTGGCCATCAAGAGGGCGCGCAACATCGCGTTGTTGCCATTTTCTGGAAGCGCGGCGGGCACGCAGGCGCCGCGCGCGGTAGTGCCGGGGGCGGCCCATGCCGCGCCGTCGCATGGAACGCCAGCACCGGCTGCAGCGCCCGTAGCCGAAGCGCCAAAGGCGTAAACCCTCGCGGGGCTGACCCCTGAGAGGCAAGGAAACAGGAGCTTAGAGAGAAGACATGCAAATCATTCTTCAAGAAGACGTCGAAAAACTGGGCCACCGCGGGGATGTGGTGACGGTGAAGCCGGGCTATGCGCGCAATTTTCTTTTGCCGAAAAAGCTTGCTGTGGAGGCTACCGCCGGCAACTTGAAAGCGATCGAGCGGATTCGCACTTCGCTGGCGAAGAAGACGGCCACGGAGCTGGAAGCGGCGCAGAAACAAGCCGAATTGCTGAACGGCGTGGCGTTGAAGTTCACGCGCAAGACTGGGGAGAACGATCAAATGTTCGGTTCGGTCACTTCCGCGGATATCGCGGAAGCACTGGCGGCGCAAGGCTTCAAGATCGACAAGCGCCAGGCACAGCTTGGCGAGCCGCTCAAGACCATCGGAGAATTTCCGGTGACCATCAAGGTGTTCCGCGACGTGACGGCGCAGATCAGGGTGGCGGTCGAAAAAGAAGCGTAGCAATTGAGCTCAAATTCCAGCCGGTGAACACCGCAATCTGCGGCGCTACATTGAATCCACAGGCAAAACTTCGATGCGCGCCTGGCGCAACGCGGCACATTTTTCAACGCTGCACGCGGTGAACAACATTGCGCCGAGAAAGTCAAAAAGTTTTGCAGAGATTTCCGACGCGATGCACAGGCAGTCCAATTGACGCAAAATTTTCCTCCGCGCACAATGCGCCCAGCGTAGGAAAGCAGCAAACAGGAATTGGTCGAGCCCATCATAATCCTCGCCACCTGAAAATTTCTTGACTGGTGCGTCCCGTACCGAAGACGGTCTTGCGCGGCAAAAGATCTTTGTGGTATGTTGGGCGAACAAAAAGCGAACTATAGGAATGACGTTCTATGCCTGTTGAGGCGACACTTGAGAAGCCCTTACCGAATAATCTGGATGCGGAACGTTCCGTTCTGGGCGCGATTCTGCTGGATAACCACGCGCTGAACCCGGCGATTGAACATCTACGGCCCGAAGACTTCTTTCTGGACCAGCACCGGCGGGTGTTTACGCAGATGATCGCGCTGGGCGAGGGCCAGCAGGCCATCGACCTGGTGACGCTGACCGAGGAGCTGAACCGCAAGGGGGAGCTGGAAGCCTCCGGCGGCGCACCGTACCTGGCGTCGCTCGCGGATGGCATGCCGAAGGTCACGAACATCGAGCACTACGCGCGCATCGTCAAGGAAAAGGCGATTCTGCGGAACCTGATTCACGCCACGCACAACATTCAGCAGCGCGCCTTTGAAGGCGAGGACGGCGCGGACGCGATTCTGGATAACGCAGAATCTTCGATTTTTGCTTTGGCGGAAGACCGCGCGCGCGCGGGGCTGATTTCGGTAAAAGACATCGTCCGCGACAATTTCGAACGGCTGGAAAGAATCTTCCGTGAAGGAAAGAGCATCACGGGGATTCCCACGGGCTACGTCGAGCTCGATAAGCTCACGTCCGGCCTGCAGCCTTCGGAACTATTGATTCTGGCGGCGCGGCCTTCGCAGGGGAAAACGGCGCTGGCGCTGAACCTGATGGAAAACATCGCCATTCGCGGCGGACACCCGGTGGCCATGTTCAGCCTGGAAATGTCCAAGGAATCGCTGCTGCAGCGGCTGGTAGCGTCCGTAGCGCAGATTGACGCGCACAAATTCCGCACCGGCCATTTGAGCAAGGAAGACTGGCGGCGGATGACGGAATCGCTGGGGACGATTTCATCGGCGCCGCTATGGATCGACGACGCCGGATCGATCAGCGTGCTGGAAATTGGGGCCAAGGCGCGGCGGCTGAAGCGCGACAAAGGATTGTCCATGCTGGTGGTGGACTATCTCCAACTTATTACCGCGCGGGGACGGTTTGGCAACCGCCAGGAAGAAGTGTCCAGCATCTCGCGAGGATTGAAGGGCATGGCGAAGGAACTGCAGATTCCCGTGCTAGTGCTCAGCCAGTTGACGCGCGCGCCGGAGCGCGACGAACGCGGGCCGCAACTATCGGATTTGCGCGAATCCGGCGCCATCGAACAGGACGCCGACGTGGTGATGTTCATCTACCGGCCGCATTTCTTCAAAGCGGGCGCGACGCCGGAAGAAAGGGAAGAAACGGAACTCCGAATCGCGAAACAGCGAAATGGACCGACCGACATGGTCAAGTTCGTATTCCGGAGCCGGTTCACGCGGTTTGAGGAGGCGGCGCCAGACGCCTTCTCACAATTCGCCCCCGACGATATGTAATTGCTGCCACAGCGCGGCAGTTTGCCCACGGTCGAGGCACGCCTGAGCCGGCCGCGTGATTATTGGACACAGCTAGAGGGAAGTGTAGGACACCTGGGAAGAAGTCCGATCCAACCATAACCGGGTTTATCCCCTCCTCTACCCTTCGTCGAGGAAGTGTGCACAAGCTGCTGATTTGAAGTGAGTTAAAGACTTGCCTGTTACATCGAGATAGTGGGTAAGTTATAGAAGATAGGTGTTCAGGCACGGAACGACGGATTGGAATTGGTTGCGCAGACTTGGTTTGAAGAGCTCCCACCCCTACCCCATCAATTTGGATGAATGAATATCAAAAGAAAGGGCTTACAAAATAACTTCTTCGAAGATGACTGCTTTTTTGG
Source organism: Acidobacteria bacterium 13_2_20CM_2_57_6 (assembly GCA_001917435.1). Taxonomy (GTDB): domain Bacteria; phylum Acidobacteriota; class Terriglobia; order Acidiferrales; family UBA7541; genus Acidiferrum. The sequence goes on along the minus strand of MNEA01000079.1, from coordinate 26,482 downwards.
GTCGATAGAATGTCTACGTCGAGGCAAGGCAAGGGCATGCGGCTTGCACTGAAGAAGGGTGTTGTCATTCACGCGGCAGCCAAAGTGGCTGGCGGCAGGCCGGAGCCATGCGAATGGCGTACACTAAATTTTTCGGAAGGCACATGGCAGGCACACGGAAAACTCCCCACAAAGAAGTGCGACGCCCGGTATGGGCGGAAGTTTCGCTTGGCGCGCTCACGCAAAATTTGGAAGCGATCCGCAAGTACGTAAACCCGCCTCACGAAAAACGCAATACGCCGCGCAAGATTCTCTCCATCGTCAAAGGGAATGGCTACGGGCACGGCGGACCGGAAGTAGCGAAGGCGCTGGAGAAGGCGGGCTCGCACTGGTTTGGCGTGACGTGCACAGACGAGGGGATTGCGGTGCGCCAGAACGGCGTCCGCAAGCCAATCCTGGTATTGACGAGCTTCGTGCCAGGAGAAGAATCGCGCCTGGTGGAGCACGACCTGACGGCGGTGATTCACCGGTGCGAACAGCTGGAATTGCTGAATGCGGCGGCGGCGCGGCGAGGCGGCAAGAAGCGCGTGCCATTCCACTTGAAAATCGACACGGGAATGAACCGGCTGGGCGTTTCTTCGACGGACATGGATTGCTTTGCGCGGCAATTGGGGAAGTGCAAGCACCTGGAGCTCACCGGCATTTTCTCGCACTTTGCATCGTCGGAAGTTTTTACCGATACCGCTGTTGGGCAGCAGACGCGCGAACAAGAAGAGCGATTTTATGCGGCGCTCGAACGCTTGCGCGCCCTCGGGATTGATCCGGGCCTAGTGCATCTGGCGAACAGCGCGGCGATCGTGTCGCGGCCGGAAACGTGGGCGGACATGGTGCGGCCCGGAGCGATTCTGTTTGGCTACCATCCGGGCTACGATCCCGCAGAGAAACGCGAGGAAGCGGAGGCGCGGTTGCCCCTGAGACCAGTAATGAGCCTGCGCGCGCGGATCATCAGCATGCGGAACGTCCCCGCGGGCGCGGGAGTCGGCTACAACGCGACATTCGTGGCCAAGCGGCCGTCGCGCATCGGCGTTCTGGCGGCGGGGTATGGAGATGGCATCCACCGTTCGCTGGGAAATCGCGGGAACGTACTGTTGCGCGGGAAGCTCGCGCCAATCGTCGGCATTATTTCCATGGACGTGACCATGATCGATGTGACGGACGTCGAGGGCGCGGAAATCGGCGACGTAGCCACGATTCATGGGACGGACGGCAAGGAAGTGTTGCCGGCAAATCGCGTGGCGCGCAGTATCGGGACGGTGACCTCGGATCTGCTATGCGCTGTGAGCCAGCGTGTACCCCGGCTGTATTTCCCATAAGGGGAAAGTCCTGCTGGTTTCACCGGAATATCCACCACGCCACTTAGAAACCCGCTTGACGCCGCAATATTGAGAGAGTATATAAACCACGGCGATGTAAAAACGTCGCACATCCCGCATCGGCCCTCTCCCACTCTCCGCTCCTGCGGGCTGGCTGTACTGATTTTGCAGTGAAAGCGCAAAACTGTGAGGTCGTATGAGCCGGATGGGTAGTGAAGCGCAGCGGCGCATGCATTCTCCAGAATTCAAGATTTCACCTCAACGAGAAGGAATCGGCACGAGCGTGCGTCCCGGGTGGGGCCGTGGCTGGGATTTTTGGGTGGTCCGAGCGTTCCTGCTCGCGTGCACGGGGGCGGTGAGTTACACCTTGGGGCCGTTCGGGCTGCGAGGATTGCAAGCCGGCGGCGTAGGAATTCTGATTGGGCTGGTAGTTTTGTTTGCGGAGTTGCGATTGCGCCGGGCCGCGTTGAGCGGGTTGCTGGGCGGCGCGTTTGGGGCGGTGCTGGGTGTATTCGCAGCGCTGCTGGTAACGCTGGTGATCTCCCGCACGGATGAGCCGGAACCGACCAAGTCCTTTCTCGAATTTGCGGCGCTCTTCGGTTTTGGCTATTTGGGACTCGTGCTTGGCTCGGGCCGGGGCGGAGAGCTGCAAGTGGATGCGCTGGATGGGTTTTTTGGGAAGAGGTCCACACCCGCGGAATCCATGAAACTTCTGGATACCAGCGTGTTGATTGACGGGCGGATTGCGGAGATATGCGAGGCGCAGTTCATGGAAGGTGTGCTCGGAGTGCCGCAATTTGTGCTACACGAATTGCAGATGGTCGCGGATTCTTCGGACTCGCTGAAGAGGCAGCGCGGACGGCGCGGGCTGGAGGTACTGCAACGAATTCAGAAAATGCCGCAGGTGGAAGTGCGGATTCTGGAAGAGGATGTGCCCCAAGCCGGGGATGTAGATCACAAACTGGTTGAACTGGCGCGGCGGACGGGCGCAAAAATTGTTACCAACGATTTTAACTTGAACAAAGTGGCCACGGTGCAAGGGTTTTCGGTGCTGAACGTAAATCAATTGGCGCAGGCATTGAAACCGGCCGTGCTTCCAGGCGAGCCCATGCGGGTTTTGATTCTTCGTGAAGGGAAAGAACAGAATCAAGGCGTGGCTTATCTGGATGACGGCACAATGGTGGTCGTGGATGGCGCGCGGCGGCTGATCAACAGGAGCGTTGACATTATTGTCACATCGGTGCACCAGACCACCGCAGGGAAGATGATTTTCGGACGCCTGGAAGAACGCGCGGAACAGGCGGCTCCTGCGGTACGCCACGCTGCGGCGGGACGGGGAGAGAGCAACGGCGTTGTGCGTTCCGAGACGACGGGGAGCCGGTCGGCGACATCGACTCGTCTGCAGGAACAGGGCACGCTGGAGCGCCAGGCCCGCGCCATCTTACCTGAACCCGACGCCGGTTGAGCGATAGCCCGCCCGAGCCGTCAATTTCACCCCGCGCCTCCCTTGAGGTACACTCTGGAGTTTGCGAATCCACGCCCTGAGGCGTCCGGGCGGATCGCCCCCAATATGAGCCGAATTGCTGCCATTCTTCCAGCGGCGGGGATGGGAACGCGCATGGGCGCGGAAACGCCCAAGCAGTTTCTGGAGCTGGACGGAACGCCGATCGTGATCCTGAGCCTGCGGCGGATCGCGGCGTGCCCGCAGGTGACGGACATTATTTCGGTGGCCGCGGCGCTGCGCGAGGTGGCGAACGGAACGGAAATCGTGCTGGTGCATGATGCGGTGCGGCCGTTCGTGACGCTAGAGCAGATCGCGCGAGTAATTGAAGAGGCGCGGCGGTGCGAGGCGGCCATTCTGGGCATTCCCGCGATGGATACGGTCAAGGAAGTGAAGCGGGCCAGTTTGCCGGAGGACGTGGCGTTGATTACAGGCACCGTGCCGCGCGAGCGCGTGGTGCTGGCGCAGACGCCGCAAGCGTTTGCGACGAAATTATTGAAAGAGGCCTTTGCACGCGCCGAAACCGATGGAGTGAACGCGTCGGATGAGGCGGGGCTGGTGGAGCGCATGGGACACGATGTGCATGTGGTGCTGGGTTCCGAGCGAAACATGAAAATCACCAAGCCGGCAGACATGGAACTGGCGCGGTTTTATATGGAACGCGAGCGGCAGAAGGCTTGAGAATGAACTCAAGTTCAACAGCGAAGACGATCCTGTTTTGGATTTCGATTGTTTTTCTTGGCGTAATGCTTTGGAAGCTGGTTTCTGCGAACGGACGTTCGGCGCAAGGAGACGAGCCCAGCTACAGTGAGTTCATGAGTAGGGTTGACGACATAAAAGAGGTGACGCTCTATCTGTCACCAAACAGCTATGAGCTGACGGGAGAGTATATACAGCCTGCAAATCGAAGATTTCATCTGACAGTTCCCAAGGAAGTCGTTCCCGACCTCTTGAGCCAACTTCGCGAACGAGGTGTTCTGGTCAGGGTGAAGGAGGTTCGAAGTGGAGATTGGGTCCTGATTCTTCTGAACGCGGCCCCGTTGATATTGCTGGTTGGTTTCTGTCTTTTCCTGATGCGGCAGACGCAGGGAAAATGGCGACGAACTGGAGTGGCGATACTCGGTTCGCCGCGAACTGGAATTGGATATGACTTGCACCGATTAGAACAGGGACGACCGCTCATTGTTGGCGGGATCGAGTTGCCGTTTGACAAGGGGCCGGTGGGGCATTCGGACGGGGATGTGCTGGCGCATGCGCTTTGCGATGCGCTGCTTGGGGCGGCAGGGCTGGGGGACATTGGGACGCATTTTCCGGACACCGATCCAAAGTGGAAAGGCGTAAACAGCATGCTCTTTCTGGAACACGCGAAAAAGCTGCTGGATGAAAAGCGATTTACGATTGAGCACGTCGATGCGGTGGTGATTACCGAAAAGCCCAAGCTGGGGCCGCACTTTCCGAAGATGCGTGAGGCGCTGGCGAAAGCGCTGGGCGTTGGCACCGAGAAGATTCATCTCAAAGCGAAGACCAACGAGGGTGTTGACGCGATCGGCCGCGGGGAAGCCATCGCGGCGCACGTGGTCGCTACGCTGACCTCGCGATAATTTGGCAAAAGAACGGGTCTGCAGACCCGCCACTACAACACGGTCGGACTACGGTTCGCTACAATCGCCTTGATGGCTCCTAATGATTCTTCTGATGCGTCGCTTGGCGCCGCGAGCGTTTTCACTGCGGCTGACGTTCTTGCTGTTCTGCGAGAACGTGCGTGGCTTGCGGCAGAGCCTTCGGCGGAGCAACAGGCATGGTGCGAACATGCGGCGTCAATGCTCGGTGGCCACGCCGCTGACCGCGCTGCGCTGGCGGATTTGCTTGGACTGGTTTTTCATTATGACGCGCGCGAGATTATTTCCAGAGTCGAGAGTCATGTGGTGCTTTCGCGCTACGCGGCGAGGGAAGTGCTCCGGCAAATGGCCTTGCTGCTTCTGGATGGAGCGGTGCTGACATCGGAAAGATTCAAGGAGATTGTTACGGCATTAAAAGACGGAATGGAATTGCGCGGACGCGAGCTGTTTCATCCGATTCGGCTGGCGCTGGCGGGGCGAGCGGGGGAAGGAGAACTTGACCGGGTGATCCTGCTACTGGATGAGGCGACTGCGCTTTCGTTTGCAGTGCCGGTAAAATCGGCACGCGAGAGAATTCTCGAGTTTTGTTCGGCCCTGGATTGAGACCGCAGGGCAGAAAAATATTTAACCCGGAAGACGCAGAGAACACGGAGCGGAAAGAAACGGGCGGAACTATTGACTGTCGAACGGTAAACTCTCTTCTCCATGGATAAGCTGACTGGCATACATGCGGTAAAGGAAGCGCTGGAGGCGCGGCGTCCGATCGATCGTATTGCGATTGCGAGGGGGCGGCAGGACACGCGAGTCGAAGAGATCGTGCAACTGGCGCGCAAGCAAGGCGTTCCGGTGCGGTTCGAGGACCGGGGACAAATCGACCGGCTGGCCAATTCGAAAGATCACCAGGGAGTAGTGGCGTTGGCGGCGGCGCGTGCGGCTGCGACATTGGAAGATATTCTGGGGCATGCCAACAGCAGCCACGGCCAGCTAGGGCTGATTGTTCTGCTGGATGGAGTGGAAGATCCGCACAATCTGGGGGCAATCATTCGAACGGCGCTGGCGGCGGGCGCGCACGGCGTCGTGATTCCGGAACGGCGCGCGGCAGGGCTTACCGACACGGTTGCGCGTGCTTCGGCAGGAGCGCTGGCGCATCTGCCGGTCGCGAAAGTGACGAATCTTGTGCGGACGATGGAAGAGTTGAAGGAAGCGGGATATTGGCTGGTGGGACTGGATGAGCAGGGCGAGAAGAATTACACGGAAGTGGACTACACTTCGCCGGTGGGGATTGTGCTTGGCAGCGAAGGGCAAGGCTTGCATGAGTTAACGCGCAAGCGATGCGATTTTGTTGTGTCGCTGCCGACGACTGGCCCGGTAAAGTCCCTCAACGTGTCTGTGGCTGCCGGTGTTGTACTCTTTGAAGCACTTCGCCAACGAGACTCGCGAACAAGAGCGAAGTGAGGCCTTCCTGGGTTCATGCGAATTCGGCAGTTGACCCTTTTTATTTCTTACTTATCGTACTGAATCAGTGAGAAGACGTCCACGCCGTTGAGTTTGCGACGGCCGTTGAGGAAAGTGAGTTCGACGGCGAAGGCGGCGCCTTCGACCGCACCGCCGAGTTGTTGAATGAGCTTGGCGGTCGCGGCGGCAGTGCCACCCGTGGCGAGCAGGTCGTCACAAATGATCACGCGCTGGCCGGGCTTGACGGCATCTTCGTGGATTTCGAGCGTGTCCGTGCCGTACTCCAGGGCATAGGAGACGCTGGCGGTTCTGGCAGGGAGCTTCTTCGGTTTTCGAACAGGAACAAAACCTGCGCCAAGCCGGTACGCCAAAGCGGGAGCAAAAATGAAGCCGCGCGCTTCGATTCCCGCTACTAGGTCAATCGCGTGACCGTTGTAATGCTCGCAGAGCCGGTCAATCAAGGTGTGAAAACCCTGCTTGTCCTTCAGCAGCGTGGTCAAGTCGTAAAAAAGAATGCCCGGCTTCGGGTAGTCCGGTACTTCGCGGATCAGCTTCTTCAAATCGTTCATTCGAACGTGTCCCCCTGTTTGCGTTCACGTCAATACGCATGATTCAAGCGCTCGGATTGATGACGAATCCGCCTTCGTACTGCGGATCTGGACTTGCCGGCTCCTCGTGGACCTCACTGACACTTGAGAAGCAAGGCCCGCACTCCAACATCGCCCGGAATTCGGCGTGCTGCTGCGGAGTGGCCATAACATACACTTCAACACGGCCATCCCGCAGGTTCCTCACAAAGCCGCTCACGCGCAGCTTTTCCGCGGCATCCTGCGCGAAATAACGGAAACCCACGCCCTGGACCATCCCCGAGACGAAATATCGTTTGGCTAGTTTTGCGTCGCTCACAAATCGTCAAAATTGTAGCAGAGAGACGGGAATTCCTGCTTGCGGGTGCCAGTGGATTGCGGCTGCTAGGGTTACGCCGAAGGAGTGCGCTAAACTTTTGCTTCGATGCTGAGCGCGAGGCTGCCCAGAGGCGAATTGAACGCATCAAACTCTTATATGAACCAGGCAAGAGTTTTTCCATGCCACAGGCACCGGTCATTGCTTTTGCGCGGCATTGTTCTGCTCTCTTTGGCTGCGATGGATGGGGCATGGTTGCCCGCGCAGGACGCTCCGCAAGGACCACTCGCTCCGCCGCCAGAGCATCACGTTACGCGCGTCGGAAATGTGGCCGAGCCAGAGGCGCCGCCATCGCTGCCGGAGACGGAAATCATCAAACACTTTTCCGAAAAAGAGGATGAATACATCCTCTCGCGCACGCGCTATACGTATCGGAAAACGATACGAATCCAGGAGTTTGGCCCGGACGGGCAGCCTTCGGGCGAATTTGTGCTGGTGACACAACCGGGCCGAGATGCGGACGGCAAGCTATTCGAGAAGGTGGTCGAGAGGCCGCGCTCGACGCTCCCGCATCTCTTTCTCCGGTCGGAAGATATCGAAGGGCTTCAGCGCATTCCCGCGTTTCCGCTGACTTCAAACCAGCTTGCGAAATACGACCTGAAATACCTGGGCAAAGAACAGGTGGATGAAATCGATTGTTACATTTTTCAAGCCAAGCCAAAAATGGTTGAACGGGTCAGGGCCTACTTCGACGGCATCGTGTGGGTGGATGTGAAATACCTGGAAGTCGTGAAAACTTATGGGAAATGGGTTACCGATCAGGGCGACATGCACCCTGTGGCGGATCTACCTTTCAGCCTGTTCGAGACTTATCGCGAAAATGTCGACGGAAAATACTGGTTCCCGAACTACTCGCGCTCGGACGGCACGCTGAATTTGAAGGGGCAGGAGATTCCCGTTCGGCTGGTCATCAAATGGACGGACTTCAAACCCGTTCAAGGCGCGCCACAAGCAGCCGTGCCGCCGGCCCCAGCGACTACTGCGAAACCGTAGGCATGGCCGCTAAGCAAACTGGTCCATTAGCAATGCAACTTCTTCAGTGTGTCAGGTAGCTCCTCGATCGAACCAATCAGGAACTCCGGACCTGCCGCGCGCAGACGCTTCTCCGTCGGGAAGGGACCGAGCACACCAATTGCGGACACGCCGGCGCGACGGGCCATCTCCACGTCCTGCGGAGCGTCACCGACATAGACGCAAGCGGAAGGGTGCAGCTGCATTTGTCGTAGCGCCAGGCGCAAAGGCTCCGGATGCGGCTTCTTGCGGAGGGTGTCCCCGCTGCAAACGCGCGCCGTGAATAACGTTGTCAAACGAAACTCGCGCAATTGACGCGTAACACGATCGCGATCGCCGCTGGTGACCAGGCCAAGAGGATGAGCGTTGCGGAGTCTGGCGAGGACCCGGCGCACACCGGCCATCAGCTTCGGCCGATGCTTCGCATAATGCGCGCGCCATGCGCGGTCAGCATCATCCCAGCGCTTCCGGGGCAATCCCGCGGCGCGGTAAACCTGATACCAGTTCGGTGAATAGTTGTCCTCAAACTCTTCGAGCCCCCACGCAATGCCCATCTCCTTGAACATAGCGAGGTACGCGGAAGTATCGGCGTGGTAGGAATTGACGAGCGTGCCGTCCCAGTCGAAGAGAACTCCTTGAATGGCGCACGTTCGTTTCGGGGGCATGGTTTCACAGAGTAACAGAAACGACGTGAGGGTCGAATGCTACAGAGTCCATGAAAGATGGAGGGAAAAGCTTGGAAAGCTCGTTCGGAAAAGAAGGGTGGAGTGAAAACTAAGGTTTCAGATAACGGGAAGGGATGCAGTCGTCGCGATCAAACTGGACATCATCGAAGGCCGCGGCGATGCCGTGCCAACCGGGCATGGCGACCGTCTCTGTTCTGCATACACGTGCCATGGTTGCAACGACGACGTTGCCAAGGCCCAAGGGCTTTCTTACCAGCACAATTTCCAGCTCGATCGTATTGCCAACCGCCAGTTGCCGGGGGCACAGAAAATAGACGCCTGTGGAGCTGATGTTGCGAGTGACAAGCGTTACGGGAAATTCCTCGGGCACTCCACCAGCACTACGAAGGCGAAGCGGAAGGTTCAGGCTGGCACGGGGATATTCACGCTGCTCTGGATGGACGCCCACGGTGTGAGTGGGCACGCGGACAAAACGTCGAGGCTGCTCAGGGCGTAGGAGCGGGGCCAATCTCAGGGTAGGAACACGCAGCGCACGGACACGCGGAGCAACGGAGATCAGTTGCGGTCCAACAGCGGATTCGCGGGCTTCTTCGGCCGGTTCGTCCGGCCACAACTCAAATGGAGCTACGCGATTCGTCGCGCTCATCAATCCCTCAGAGACGCCACTTCACAGTCGCTGGCTTTGGCCCAACAAGCGTAAAATCTGTCCGTCTTTCTGGATTTGCCCCGTCCACGCCTGTGCGGCGCGGAGCGCTAAGATGCCACTAGTCAAGGCTAGCGTCAACCTGTGGAAAACGGCGGACGTGTCTTAACCTCAAACACTCGGTAATAGTACCGGAAGTCCGCCACTATATTCTGTGGATACTCCAATGAAATGCTCTACCAATATGGTGCTCGACAGCGAGGGCCGGTGCATCTATTCATGGAAGGGATTTCAGGTGAAAATAAATTAATGTCCACCCCGGCCCTTGATTCTCGAAATTCGATGGGAACTCCCGAGCAAGCGGCGCACACGCCTGCCCGAGTGACGACTCTGGTGCTTGTGGCCTTCGGGGCCGTGTATCTCGTTTGGGGCTCAACCTATTTGGCGATCCGCATTGGAGTCGAATCGTTTCCACCGCTGCTCTTAGCAGGATTCCGCCACCTAACTGTGGGATTGTTGCTGTATCCGATCCTTCGAAGGACGACTGGGATCAAGCCTACAGCCGCAAACTGGCGTGCCGCTGTTGTCACCGGGGCTCTGCTGCAATTCGCCGGAAATGGCGGCGTCAGCTGGGCAGAGCAGACCGTGCCCTCTGGAATCACGGCGCTTCTGGTGGCAACGGTATCGCTCTGGCTGGTAATCGTAGATTGGCTACGTCCCGGCGGCCTAAAGCCGGTTCCGAGAGTGGTCATTGGGTTACTCATGGGATTTGCAGGGATGGCGCTGCTGGTTGGGCCGGCGCGCCTGGGAGGCTCAGAGCGCGTCGATCCGCGAGGCGCTGCCGTACTGGTGATTGCCTCGCTAGCCTGGGCGTGTGGCTCGCTATATTCAAAGCACGGTGGAATGCCTAGTTCGGCGATGCTCGGTGTGGCGATGCAAGGCCTTGCAGGGGGCGCGATTCTGCTGATCGTTGGACTGTTCGCCGGAGAATTCCGCGAGCTGCATCTAAGTGCGATTTCGCTTCGCTCGTGGCTGGCGCTTGGCTACCTGATCGTCTTCGGGTCGGCCATCGGATTCAGCGCGTACCTGTATATTCTGCAGAAGAGCACTGCGGCCCGCGTGGCAACCTACGCGTTCGTGAATCCTGTGGTGGCGCTGTTCCTAGGCTGGCTGATTCTCGGGGAGGCCATTACTTTGCGCACTGCCGTTGCCGCGGCAATCATCCTTACGGCGGTCATACTGGTGATCACAGCGCCGCACCGGGAGCCCGCGCCAATCACGACGCCTGTTCCAGCACCTGGCGAGGGCTGATCATACCGTCCATTTGCTGCCCCGCCTTTCATTGCTTGCGGATCATTCTGAATTGATCAGTGGCACCTGCGATTGAACACCGGCATAATTATGCCCGACTAATACGGCCACGCTCGATCACAAACCGACGCTCAAGAAGGAGCCGCAACGTTGGCCCGCGGATACTCACCAAAGAAAGAGCTCTGCGAATGTGGCCACGCGAAAGGATTCCACCGCAACGCGAACAAACCACCAGCGCACGGGCGCACACGTGCGGCTTCCCTGAATGCCGCTGCCAGTCCTACAAACCGAAGTCACGATGAAGCCGCGCCCGTGCGTCTGGTGGCTGCCGGTTGCACGTCGCGGTCCGTCTTCTCCCTACTTCCATCAGTTTGACCCATACTTTCCGGATAGATTTGCTTTTCCGCTTGCGCTATTTTTAGCGTGTGAACATGAGCCACACACAAACTAAATTTGCACAGAACATTTCGGCACATGCGGCCGCGCGATACTGGCGGGCAACGCTGGCACGCGATTCCCGAGCCGATGGGAGCTTCGTGCTGGCCGTGCGCTCCACACATATCTATTGCCGGCCCTCGTGCCCGGCGCGGCGGCCGCTGCGGCGCAACGTCACGTTCTTCCGTACCCGGGAAGAAGCGGAAAAGCAGGGGTACCGGCCTTGCCTGCGGTGCCGCCCGAATGAAATTGCGGGTCCCGTGGCGCTGGTGCAACGCGCTGCGGGTCACCTCGCGGAATCTTCCGAAGAGGGCGTGCGTTTGGGAGCCGTAGCTGCGGCGCTCGGGATTACGCAAGCAACGCTACGCCGCGCGTTCCTGCAAGTGACGGGACTGAAGCCGCGTGAGCTTGCCGAGGCGCTGCGTATCAAGCGCTTCAAGGCGATGCTTCGATCGGGAAAGAGCATTACCGATGCGCTGTACGAAACGGGGTACGGCTCTTCGAGCCGGGTCTACGAGCGCAGCAACGCACAGCTTGGTATGACGCCGGCGACTTATCGAAAGGGAGGACAGGGTATGAAGATTGGATACACCATTGCGAAATCGCCACTCGGGAAAGTTCTGGTGGCGGCAACGGAGCGAGGGGTCTCAGCGGTTTATCTGGGCGATGCGGAAAACGCCATGATCGCTGAACTTCGTCAAGAGTATCCGCGAGCGGAAATTATGCCCGCAACGAATTCCTTCCAGACGTGGGTGCGGGAGATCGTTGAACGCATTGAAGGCAAGCAGTCCCGATTGGAACTACCGCTGGACTTGCAGGCAACGGCGTTTCAACGGCGTGTCTGGCAGGAACTGCAGCGGATTCCACGCGGCAGGACCCGCACGTACTCGCAAGTTGCGCGGTCTCTTGGCCGACCGAAGGCTGTGCGGGCGGTCGCGAGGGCCTGTGCGACGAACCCCGTGTCCATCGTAGTGCCCTGCCATCGCGTAATTCGAGAGGACGGAGCGCTGGCTGGATATCGATGGGGGCTTTCGCGCAAGGAACAATTACTGGCGCAAGAGCGCGCTGTCGGCAACTGACTCTAAAGTGTCTAGGGTAGTTAGAGTCGGAGCGCAGTTGCGGGACAATGGATCACAGGACTCTGCCATTCACAGATCTACGCGTGGGGTTTCACGCGGCTGACGCTCTTCGGCCAGTCCTGCTTAAACTTGGCGTCGCCGATTTTCAGGTTCTTCATGGCGTTGATATAGTGAAACAGAAAATAGTCCCCCGAGCCGGCTTCAAAAAACTTCTGCTGAACGGGCAGCCAGGAGGCTTCGTCGACCCACATCTGAATCTTGATGATTTGATTCCGGATTTGATCTGATTTGGGGGTCAACTCCAGAACGACAGTCTTCTTTTGGTCGAGCTCTTCTTCGCCAACGACGGAAACGAGATAGCTCTTCTTGATGTTGTCGCTCTTCGTTCCGAAGCCAAGCAAAACGTATTGATCGACCATCGAACGGTTCTTGCCGAGGTCGAATTCCTCGACGCGGTTGATTTTCGGGTTGTAGACGAATAGGGAATCGCCGGTCCGTAGAATCGTGCGCAAATCCGGTTTTGTGATTTCGATGCGCATTTTTTCATCACGGCGCACGAAAATGTGGCCCGTTTCCGTGGAGGTATCTTTCACCACCGCGGTGTACTTGATGTGCTCAATGTCGGCGGTCAGCGTGTGGAAGTCCTGCGCGGACTTGTCCATCATGCCCAAGACGCCTTCGATGGTCCAGTTTGTGCTTGCCTGCGCCGAGAGAGGACGAAACCAGGCAGCGGCACAGCACAGACTCACGAAGCCAAGAAGAAGGAATGCTCTACGTCTCAAACGTGGCCTCTATCCAGATAAATGGGGGACGCATGCAAGCTTTCGGAATCCTAACACATACAAAGAGATGCGCGAATGCGCCGGGATGTTACCTGCATACAAGTTCTAACGTTCACCAAAACCACGGCTAATGGCGAATCTCCACCTGGTAGGCAATCACCGTGCCTAGATCATCGCGCAACGGTTCAATATTGGCGATGGAGAAATTCCCGTTGTGCAGTTCGGGCAGCGCTTCCTGCAAGGCGTTGTGCAGGTCGTTCTGGAGCGCGAGCTTGGTCGGCGGAGCCAGGATGCGTGCGTCCACGCGATACTTCAGCCGGTTGCCCTCTTTCGAAATCAATTGAACCTGTCCCGGTTCGACAGGAGCTCCGCCTTGCGGTTTATCGTGAAACCAGTTTCGCGGAGTGAGAAGCACGAAGACCAAAATCAGGACAACGGCCACGTCGTATTGCCAGGTACCCCGTTCGTAGGACCAGAAAAACGTCCGGGAAAGAATTTGGCCAAGGCTTGCCATCTTAATCCGCTGGCACGCCGTCGACGATCACGCCGTCGCGCATGTGCACCACGCGGTCGAAATACGTGGTTGCTTCGGGGTTGTGTGTGATCATGACAATGGTCTGGCCCAGATCCTTGTTCAGTTGGCGCAGCATTTGCAGGACGATTTCCGAGTTTTTGGAATCGAGGTTGCCCGTGGGTTCGTCAGCGAGGAGAATTTTCGGCTCATTGATGATCGCCCGCGCGATGGCTACGCGCTGTTGCTCACCGCCGGAAAGTTCCGAGGGCTTGTGATGCAAGCGGCCTGCCAGGCCGAGCATCTGCGTTACCACGTCGAAACGATGGGGATCGAACCCGTCGCCATGAATAAATTGGGCGATGGCGATATTGCCTTTGGCCGTCAAGGTCGGAAGCAGGTTGAATCGCTGAAAGACGAAGCCGATTTTGTGGCGGCGCAGTTTGGTGCGGGCGGCGTCGCTTAATTCGGTGAGGTCATTCCCGTCGACCAGCACCTTGCCGCGGGAGGCTTGCGCCAAGCCGCCAATCACGTACAGCAGAGAAGACTTGCCGCAGCCGGAAGGTCCCATCACCGCGACCGATTCGCCGGGCTGCACCTCGAAATTCACGCCACGCAATGCCGGGACTTCGACTTTCCCTGCGCGGTAGAGCTTCCACAAGTTTTCAGTTCTGAGTATCGGCTCCACGCTCTTTTTTCCCTGGGAAATCAGCCCTTCGGCAGGTGTCCGTATTGTAACTGTGATTCCCATTCGTGCCTAGCCGTCCTCTCTGCTTCGCGACCCTTCTTGTTTTTCTTTGTTGCCGCTGCGTTCCTCCCGCAAGTTCCGGGTTTAATTCCTTCGTCCTAGTCGTACGACAACGCTTGCACCGGATCTTTGCGGCTCGCCAGCCATGCAGGATAGCTTGCGCCAAACAGCGCGCCGAGGAGCGCGATGCCAGCCGCGCGAAGAATCCATCCCGAAGTGATAAGAATGGTCAGGGTCGGGAACTTCCAGAGAAACCCGGCCCGGACCAAATAGCTCAGTCCGACACCCGCGGCAATTCCAAGTGCGCAAAGCGCCGCGGATTCCGAGAGCAATGCCCTGACGACAAACCAGCGGTTTGCGCCGAGCGATTTCAGGATGCCAATATCCCTGGTGCGCTCGATTACGGTGGTGTACATGGTGAGAAAAATGACCAACAGTCCGATAGTGACGGCCAGCAGAATCATGGCGTTGATAAAGGACTCCAGTCCCGGGATATTCGTCGAGGTCATCAAGGAGAAATAATCCTTGAGCGGACGGACAGTGTAATTGGGAAGAAGGTGGCGCATGTCTTCCATAACATCCTCGGTGTGCTCGGGGCGCGTGCACTTCACGAAGAATACGCTGGCTTTGTCCCGAGCGCCCACCAATTCCTGCAGAGTAGCGCGAGAGACAAAGAGCCGAGATCCCTTTCCATGCTCGACGATTCCCGCAACATGCCAATCATGATTGAAGATGCGGTAGGTTTGACCGGGCTGTAAGTTTTTCGTTTTCGCCGCAATGTCGTCCACAAGAATGTCGTCCGGGCCTTCCAGGTCATGCCCTTGGATGAATACAAATCCGCCGGAGACGGCTCGAAAGCTCTCCGGATCAATTCCGTAAACGATTTCCACACCTGAAGTGTTGAATTGAAAGAGAACCGGGGCCACAGATTGGACGTACTTCATTTCCGCAAGCTTCTCGCCGATTTTGACGGGCATGGGTGCGCTGCCAAAGGCAAAAAAGACAGAGGAGTTCGCCGGCAGCAGCATGATATCTGCTCCGATGCCTTCAATGCGTTTGGCCGTCTCGGTCAGCAGGCCGCTGGTCAGCCCGACGATCAGCACGACAAGGGCGACTTCCACCGCGATTCCCATAGCGCCAATCAGCGTGCGCAGCGGGCGATGCAGCAGGTTGCGGAGGATCAGCTCGCCCATCATGGCTGCTTGCTCTCCGTCGCTTGGCCAACAGGCACCAATTCCGCTCCTTCCGGTTGTTCAAGCTTGAAACGCTCGGCAGGGATTTCTTCGTTCACAGTGACTTTTGTGACCTGCATATCCAGCTTGTAGTCGTCGTGCGGTCTCTCAATTCGAATCACTCGCGGAAACATGAGCGCTCCATTGGAAGCTGCTCCCGGGGCAGCCTGTCCGTCGCTAGTGTCCGGAAGCTGCCAATCCGCCAGGCGAACATCGGAAAGCAGAAAGCCCTTCGGCCCGAAATTTAGAATGCGGGCGACATGCAGGTCCGCGCGGTCAAACCAAATTTCTCGCAGCACTTCCACCTGATAGCCGCCGCGCAGAACGGTCAGGACATAGTACCTGGCGTTCTCGTCGTTGAACTCCCGCAGCGTCACGGATTCTTCCTTGCGGATTTCCGGCCAGAGCAGGGCGTCCAGAAGGTGCTGAGGCCGCAAATTCTCGATGGGCTTGCTGCTGGACCGCTCGACGGCCACCGGCCCAACGAGGAACTTTTTCTTCGACGGAATCGAAACCCGAAAGGTTTCGCCGTCGCTGGCCATGTCGAAGACTGTAGTTCCAATCACCGGCGCCTGCCCGATCATGCGAACCACTGCGGGCCGTGCTGCCAGAAGAAAGGCCTTAACTTCATGATACTCATCGATGACACCGCTATATTGCGATCCCGCGGTCGGCTTCAGTTCCACGGTAGCGTTCAGAGTTTTTATGCTGCGGGCGATCAAATTGTAGGCCTCGAGGAGCTCTTCACGCGTGGCATACTTGGCGACCGGCCTCTGCGCGACGACGGTATGGCCGGTCACAACCCTGCCGCCAGGACAGCCGCAGGAAATCGCCGCCAGTGTCAGCAGGACCATGCATGTTTTGACACGTCGCATCAATGAGTTCCGTCCCCATTCCCACAAATAGTGCAATCTAGCAACCACTTGGATCCCGCCAAGGAACTCCTCTTGCGACTTGGGAAGCATTCAATTAGGCCGCGCAATATGGATGTCAAATGGCTGAACCGCCGGGCGCACCCGCCGGATGATTTCGCTGGGCCAGAGCGATTCACTCAACAACGTCACCCAGCCATCCTCAGGCTCGCAAATTGCGCAGAACGTGTAGCGATTGTACGCCTGCTGGTAGGCGTCCAAGCCTCGCCTGGATAGGTCGCCTTCGAGCGGTGCATCGGCAGATTGCGCTAAGGTACCCACCCTGATGCCGAAGGTCTCACCTTCGAAACGTTCAAAGATCTGCCGCAAATGTTCTTCATTTGGCTGTGGCAGAACGACACAGCGCTCTGCGACTTCGCGCAAAGTAATTTCATGCAGCTTACAAAACTCTTTTACGCGCTCAATGTGGCTGAAAAAATCCACGACATACGGTTCGCTTCCCGCAAGGGCAGGGAAAACCGCCGACCAAATCTCCGCGGCATGCTTGCCGCGAACCGGCTCGCGCTCTTCGGTTTCGAGCAGTTCGAGTCCCACGGCCTTCACGTCGCCGCCGAGGTCCAGCCCCTGCACATCCAGGGAAAACGGCGGCAATTCCAGTGCACCGCTTCCAGGAGCCGCAACTCCGGAGGTATTCATTCTTCGGACTCCGACTGCGGAAACTTGGCGCGAAAATCGGGCGACTGTTTCCGAACGTCGAGCCAGTCAAAGAAGGCGTCCGGCGTTTCCAGCCAGATGCGGAACCATCCGGCGATCTCCACTTTTTCAGCGCGTTTTTGAGCTTCCACCTTGCGGTTGCGCGAGATCATCTCCGCGCGGCGCTTGCCGAGGCGCGCTACGTTCAAGACGCGCTCCACGGCCGCGTGCTCCCCATGGGCACGGAACTTGCGCATTAATTCATCCAGCCGCATGATGCTGACTTCGGCGTCCTCCAGCGTTTTGAAATGCAGCAGATCCTCGAATTCTTCCTCGTATTGTTCCTCGGCTTCTTCCATCTGGTTGATGGTTACCTTTTGTCCCGCGTCTTTCAGCACATCCGCGATATATTCCATTCCCGTTTTGCCGGCCTCGCCATGTTCTGCCAGCAGCCGCCGGCGCAGCTGGTCGATTTCTGCGGGCGTCCATTGTTGTACTTTTATCTCCCGCGCAGTTTCCAGGATCAGCGCTTTCTTTGATTTCAGATCTTCGGTCATCTGGCTTTGCCTCGATGCAGCTTGCTGTGTCTTTTCTTGGGGCTGGGAGGCGGAGTCGGGGGTGGCGGAGGATCTGCGGGAAGTCCTGCCAGCAGCCGGCGATACTTCACCACATTCTTGTTGTGTTCCGCCAGTGTGGCGCTAAAAAAATGCCCCCCCTGCGTGTTGGCCACGAAATACAAGTAATTTGTCTGCGCTGGCTGCATCGCGGCGCGCAGGGACGCTTCGCCAGGATTGCCGATCGGTCCGGGGGGCAGACCGCCGTGCTCATAGGTATTATAAGCGGAATCGAACTGCAGGTCCTTCCCGGTCAGGCTGCCGTTGTATTTTCCAAGCCGCTCCATCCCGTAAATCACGGTCGGATCGCATTGCAATCGCATGCCTTTGCGGAGACGATTTTCAAATGCGCCGGCCACCAGCGGACGCTCCTCGGGTTTCGGTGTCTCCCGTTCCACGAGAGATGCAAGAGTCACAATCCTGTTCACGGACCGGTGGTCGCCTTCGTTTGTTGGTGCACCCGACGCCGGCGTCGCAATGCGCTTCCATTCCTCCTTGAACTTGCGCACCATTTCCGCCGTTAATTCGCTGGCTGCGGGGTGGCGGGGAAGCTCATAAGTGGCAGGGAAGAGGAAACCTTCGAGCGTCTGCGCTTCAGGCGCAAGATCGCGAATCAGCGACGGATCACCCGCCGCGTAAAGTAAATCGCCGGCGCGCATGAACTTTCCTGCCTCTAGCTCGCGTGCGATGTCGAACATCGTTTCGCCTTCGCGCACCGTGAACGGCTGTTGGAACACCTGGCCGTTTGCGACTTTCCAGAAGACATCGCTGCCGGTCATCGCGTGATCGAAGAAGTATTCCCCCGCCTGAAGCGTGCGCTTCGGATGCCGCCGCGCGTAAATCTCGAAAGCCAGCTTGCTACGCACCACGCCATTCTTTTTCAGAATGTACCCCACATACCGGCGCGACGCCCCTCGTGGCACTTCAACGAAGACACCTTCTTTTGCAAATCCCTGGTATGGGTGCGTCATTCCATACCACATCCATGCTGCGGTGCCCCCAGCAATCAGCGCGACAAGCAGTAATAGCACGACCAAATGTTTCAACTAAACCTCACGCCATCATTCCCAGTTCGCTCAGGCCTTATCGGCCGTCTGCTCCTGGCGATTCAGGTACTCTTTCAAGATTACAGCGGCCGCTACAGCGTCTACGCTCATTTTGGCCTGGATATTTTTCGGTTTCTTGCTGCCGCCCAATTTTTCCTCGTGGATGAATCGTCCCTGAACTTCTTCCAGCAGGCGTTCAGCCTCCCAGCTGGTAAGTCTTTCATCCACCATTTCCACCGGCACGCCAATCTGTTTCCACACACGTTGCGCGAAGCGTTCCGCCTCTTCGGCCATTTCGCCGCGCGTGCCATCCAGCCGCAGCGGCAACCCCATGACAATCTGCCTCACCCCGTGTTTGCGCACCAACTCACGCAGCCGTCGCATATCCTCGTTGCGGTTGATGCGTTCTATCGTGCTTAGCGGCCTGGCCATCCGCGTCTCGGTATCCGCCAGAGCAAGTCCAATCCTCGAGCGGCCATAGTCCACGCCCAGAATGAATCGCCGTTCCATTCGATTTAATTCGTTTTTCGCAATCCCCACGCTTCCAGTATACCGGGAAGGGCTCCACGAGATATGCCATGCGTCCAAAGAGATGCCGGTCACGTGGATCTGTTGTATAGAATGGAATGCCGAATCTACGGTTTGCGGCCGCGCGCGCCGCTCCGCCAGGCGTCCCAATAACCAAGCAATTTCAGCTGCTGGTCGAGTCCGGTTTCCTTAACCAGAACATCCAGTTCCGCGCGGGAGAGGCGCTTGCCGAGCGGTTCGGTGCGGTCGGCAATTCCCCACGCCGTCAGAGCAGCGAGCACGGTGTGCAACTTGAGTTCGCGCATATCGACTTTGTCCAGCGTGTCCGAAGCCGCGTGATAATTCGGCAGGTAGTTGGCCTCTTCTTGATTTGCTACCAGGGTGGGCAGGCCTTCGAGCAGGAAATCAAAATTGTCGGTGCCGAAGGAAGCGTCATAGGTGTGATTGTTCGCACCCCAGGATTCCAGCGGTTTGAGGACTTCGCGCACGCCTGCCTCAATGTCGCGGCGCCCACCCAGCGAAAACCCGGTGACGCGGCCAATGCCCGCATCAAAGGTGATCATCGCGCGGATTTTATCGAGTTCCGCGCGATGCGCCTTCACGTATTCAAATGAACCAATCGTTCCTTGCTCCTCGCCGCTGAAGAGCACAAAGCGAATGGTCCGCCGTGGCAGAAGTCCCGTCGCCTTGATCGCCCGCGCCGCTTCAATCACCAGAGCCGCGTTGCAGCCATTGTCGAGGGCCCCCGTGCCCAGCTCCCACGAATCCAGATGCGCGCCAAGAATGACGATCTCGTCCGGCTTTTCATAGCCGCGAATTTCGCCGACAACATTCTCCTGCTCCATCGGCTTGCCAGACTTATTAGGCATGTCAAGGTGCACTCGTACTTTTCCGGGATAGGCGGCGACGGTCCGCGCAAGCCGCATGGCGTCTTCGCGCGCCACGACGGCCTGCGGAATCTTGTCGATCTCACCGGCAAGCGAATTCGTATGGCGATAGAGCAACAGCCTTTCCCTCGCGCCCATCCACAGGATGGCTTTCGCGCCGTTCTTGACGGTATGCCCGATAATCATCGGTGGCCGCATGTATTCATTGAACAGATCGGCCCACGTCGAACCGATGTCGCTGTGAACCAAAAGAATCGCGCCTTTGACGAATCCGCCCGCCTTTGCAAAATCGTCCTCACCGCCGTACCCCACATCGACGAGATTCGCCTCAATTCCGTCTGCTGGCGTCGCCGGTGACCACCCCGTCGCCTTTAACCGCACGGGAAATTTCACGGGGCCCAGCAATTCGAGTCGCGTGTTGCCCTCGCTCCAGGTCACCGGCAGCGTGTATTTCTCCGTGCGAACATCCACGCCCGCCGTTCGAAAGGCCACCACGCCCCACTCCACAGCCTTGGCCATTTCCGGCGAGCCGGTTACGCGACCACCGATTTCGTCCGTAAGCCGTCGCAGATTCTCTTCCATGGGCGATGGACCCATCACGATTGGCAGAATTTTCGCCGCGGCCTCAGCACACGATGATGCTTCCGTGGTCGAGCAACCCGCCGCCGCCCCTTTCGCAGCTTGCCCCGGGATCAGGGGATTTTGCTTCGCCGGAGGGAGCTGGGCTTGCACAGACGCAGTCCAAGCAAAAAGGCAAAGAAGAGGAATAAGAAAAATCGGGTGCTGCAGCATGAGTTGGCTCTCTTTTCCTAAAATTTCTCGGCAAAGCTATCAGTGCGGGTTGCAGAGCGGATTATACCGAAGGAAGCTCGCTGACGGCATGCTTCCCGTTGGATGCTCTTTGTCTAGTTCCTCGGCGTGTGCTTAGGATCGATAAGGCAGTCGGCGACGCGCGCGACTTGAATCATCTCAGCGACGTCGTGCACGCGCACAATATGCGCCCCGTGCAGAATGCTCGAAGTAACAGTCGCAGCAGTGCCCCAGATACGGTCCTCCGGGGGAGCGGCTCTACCGTCCCGGGCCAAGGTCGCGCCAAGAAATCCTTTGCGCGAAGTTCCGACCAGTAGCGGGAAACCGAGCTTCGCCAGTTGCGGGAGCTTTTGCAGTATTTCGTAATTCTGCGCGAAGCTTTTGCCGAAGCCGATCCCCGGATCGAGGATCATCTGTGATTTCGCCACGCCCGCCTTGCGCGCTACGGCCATGGATTTCCGCAATCCTTGGATGACATCTTTCATGACATCTCGCGCAAATCCTCCCGACTGCATTGTTCGGGGCTCTCCGCGCATGTGCATCAGGATCAGGGGCACGCGGTGGCGCGCGGCTACTTCGGCAACCTGTGGATCGCTTCTCAGCCCGGACACGTCGTTGACGAGTTCTGCTCCCGCGCGGACTGCGATCTCAGCGACGCTGGCCCTGCGCGTGTCCACAGAAATGGGAGTTCTCAAGCGTCCGCGGAGCGCTTCAAGGACAGGAAGAATGCGATCCAGCTCTTCACAGGGAGGCGTCTCCACGGATCCGGGCCGCGTCGATTCGCCGCCGATGTCGAGCAAGTCGGCGCCAGCGCGCTCGATGGCATAGGCTTGCTCGATTGCGCGGTCGGGTTGCAAGAATTTGCCGGCGTCGGAAAAGCTGTCCGGCGTCACGTTCAACACGCCCATGACCAGCGTGCGTTCGCCGAGGACCAGCGTGCGCGAATTGAGTCTGAGGCGAAAGAGTTTGCGCCGAATCATGAGAGGTAGAAGTGTAGCGCGGGAGAAGACTTTACTGAGAGTTCACAAAGTCGCAGGACCAGGGAAGAGCGT
Organism: Acidobacteria bacterium 13_2_20CM_2_57_6; assembly: GCA_001917435.1. Taxonomy (GTDB): domain Bacteria; phylum Acidobacteriota; class Terriglobia; order Acidiferrales; family UBA7541; genus Acidiferrum. The sequence goes on along the minus strand of MNEA01000079.1, from coordinate 4,652 downwards.
GGCTAGTCCAGGTCAAAATCGCGGATGGGTTTGCTCGCCGGAGTGTCCTTGGCTTTCTTCATCGCCTCTTCAAATTTCTTTGCCAGGATGTCTTCCTTGTTCGTTTCCTGGAACCAGGAGTCCGCGAACTTGTCTTCGCGCTGGCGGTTCTGTTCGGCGAGAATTTTCTGGGCGTTGCTCAGGTCCACGTTAGGGCCGGCCTTGACGGGCGCTTCATGAGAGAGCACAGCGCCAAAAACGGGATCAACGACGAGCTTTGCCTGACAGCAAGGGCACGTGACGTGAAGGTTTTCGCTGTTGCGGGTTCCCATAACGCGTATTGTACTCCTTCGCGCCAAAAAAGTAGGGGCACGATATATCGTGCCCCTACGGTTGCCTGAACTAGGCGCACGTTACGCTTTTGCCGGGTTTTCACCACGGGTGAAACCCGGCGCGGGCCGCAGCTCGGGACGCACCACCTTCGGATCCGTGCCCGGCGCAGCTTGTGGCGGTGGCGTGGGAGGAGTGCGCGGCTTGTCCGGCAGCGGCTTGCCTTCCATCAGCAGCTTCACTTCGTTGGCGTCGATGACTTCCCGTTCGAGCAGCGCCTGGGCGATGCGCTCAAGAATGTCTCGGTTGTTCGCGAGGATGTTCTTGGCCTTCTCGTAGCCGCCGTTAACGATGCGCTTCACTTCCTTGTCGATCTGGATGGCGGTGTCTTCCGAATAATCGCGATGTTGCGCGATTTCGCGGCCGAGGAAGATGGCTTCATCTTTCTTGCCGTAAGCCAGCGGACCCAACTCGCTCATGCCCCATTCGCAGACCATGTTGCGCGCAATTTCCGTGGCTCGTTCAATGTCGTTGCCCGCGCCAGTGGTGATGTGACCGAGAAAAATCTCCTCGGCCGAGCGGCCTCCCATGAGCACGGCGAGCATCGCTTCCAAATACTCGCGAGTGTAGGTGTGCTTGTCGTCTTCCGGCAGCTGCATCGTAAGGCCGAGAGCCATGCCGCGCGGGATAATCGTCACTTTGTGGACGGGGTCAGCGCCTGGCGTCATCGCAGCAACAAGAGCGTGGCCGGCCTCGTGATACGCAGTGTTCTTCTTCTCCTCATCGGAAAGAATCATTGACCTGCGCTCGACGCCCATCATCACCTTGTCTTTGGACATCTCGAAGTCGACCATCATGACGAATTTGCGGTTCTGGCGCGCAGCCCACAACGCCGCCTCATTCACGAGGTTTGCCAAATCCGCGCCGGAAAATCCCGGCGTGCCCCGCGCGATGATGGACAAATCCACGTCATCACCGATGGGCACCTTGCGCGTGTGGACGCGAAGAATCTCTTCGCGGCCCTTGACGTCAGGACGCGCCACCACCACGCGACGGTCGAAGCGCCCCGGCCGCAACAGCGCGGGGTCAAGAACGTCGGGCCGGTTCGTCGCGGCGATCAAAATCACGCCTTCGTTCGATTCGAAGCCGTCCATTTCAACGAGCAGCGCGTTCAACGTCTGCTCGCGCTCGTCGTGCCCGCCACCAAGTCCGGCACCGCGATGCCGCCCAACGGCGTCAATTTCATCGATGAAGATGATGCAGGGCGCGTTCTTCTTGCCCTGTTCAAACAGATCGCGAACGCGGCTCGCGCCCACGCCGACGAACATTTCCACAAAGTCCGAACCGGAAATTGAGAAGAAGGGAACGTTGGCTTCACCGGCGATGGCGCGCGCCAGCAGCGTCTTACCCGTGCCTGGAGGCCCGACAAGCAGCACGCCCTTCGGAATTCGCCCTCCCAGCTTCTGGAACTTCTGCGGATCCTTCAGGAACTCAATGATTTCCTGCAGCTCTTCCTTGGCCTCATCCGTTCCGGCGACATCTTTGAACGTGGCCTTCTTCTGCTGCGCAGAAAGCAACCGAGCGCGCGACTTGCCAAAACTCAATGCCTTGTTTCCACCTGACTGCATCTGCCGCATCAGGAACAAGCAAAACCCCACGAGAAGAATCAGCGGGGCAGCGTTCAAAAGGATCAACACCCAGTCGCCGCTGTGCACTTCTATCACTTTGATTTGTACCGCCTTGTCGCGCAGGGCCTTGGCCAGCCCAGGTGCGTCCTCCTTGAATACCGTGGTGTGAAATTTGCGGTTCGCAGGCCGAACGTATTCCCCTTTGAGTTCGTAGCTGTTCGGCGAAAGGTACATCGTGACTTCTTTCACGTCGCCGGCGTCGACCTTTTGCATGAATTCGCTGTAGCTGGGTTCCTCCTCGCGCGCCTGCGCCCCATTGGCGGACACCAGCTTCCAGAGCATCACGCCCAGAAAGACGATCGAAATCCAAAAGAGAATTGTTTTTGCCGTGGAACTAGAATTCACGTTGTCCTCACTAATCCTGCAACCCGAAACCGAGAATAAAAGCTTCTCTACTTCTTTCGCCCTCGTCCGCTTTTCCTGTGCATCCCATTGGTCCCTGGAGAAAGCTGCCGGAGGTTGCGCCCCGTCCCGTTGGCTGCCGCAAGGCCATAGCCAACCCACATATCATTAGATGCGGTCCGGAACCCAAAGTAATCGGGCTCCAGGGCCACTCGCCGCTTCGCCGGCTTATCCAGCAGCACTGCCAGCCGGATCGAGCGCGGCTTGCTTTCGCCCAGCCGCCGCAGCAAAAAGTCTTGCGTCACACCGCTCTCCAGCACCGCGTCAACCAGCAGCACGTCACGGCCTTTCAATTCCGGGCCCGAACCAAAAAAAACTTCCCGCCTCGCGTGCCCGCTTTGCTCGACGTCCCGCACTTCTTCGCGGACGAAATGGCAAACAACCGTCGCATCGATCTGCCTCATCAAGTCTGCCGCAAAAACAAAACCGCGATCCAGCGTTATGACTATATCCAGTCGCCGCCCCGCGTACTCCCGCGTGACCTCTTTGCCCAAGGCCGCCACACGTGCGGCGATGCGAGCCGCGGAAAACGCCGTTCCCTTTCGGCTACTCAAATTTTTCCTCGGCGATCAAAATGCCCGCCCGGGTCCTTTCATTCGCGGCATATTCGGCGGCAACGGGAAAACCGCGAGTCCATACAAGCTCGCCGCCACTTGTGAGCACCGGCCAGCCATCGCGCTCCCATCGGCTGAGGTGCCTCTCGTTCAGTAAACGTTTCAGCTTGTGAGCGCTTCGATGACCCATGGGACGCAACCGGTCTCCGGGGCGCCAATTGCGCAGTACCATCGGGAAACGCAATCGGTCGCGGTCCAGAACCGCCCCATAACTACTAGTTTCCCCTCTCTGGGGAGGCCAGTCAATCACCGTGAGGCGGAATACGCACCCCAGTTCCGCAACGCGCACTTCGCTATCGCGGCCTGCCAAATCGATCTTGTATTCATATTCCGGGGGCATGTTTTGCGAAGCTCGCTCTCCAATATTTTCTACAGCATGAAACACAAGCGCGTCCCGGTCTTTTCGTACTTCCACGCCGCCCGGCAGCGAGAGCGAACTCCCACTCTGTCTCCTCCGCGCCAGTTCGAGCACGGCTTCAACGTGGTTGGCGCCCAGTTGGCCCGCGCGCGGCTTGACCTTCTCCACGATTCGCCTCACCATCCGCGTGCTGAGTGCTTTTCTCGTTTTTACGAACTCCGCGTTCTCCGTGTTTAATCCCCCCTTTTTCCACGGCTGGAACAAATCGTCGACCGTGATTCGTGCTGGTCCACTGTTTTCCTGAACTGCCGCGCGGACGCACTCTTCAACCAGCGCGTTCAGAAATGCCTCATCCTCTCGTGCAAGGTCCGCGAGCGTCGCAAGGTGCTCAACGATTGCTGGCTGAAATTGTTTTTCAAGTAAGGGCAGAAGTTTTTTCCGGATTCGCGCGCGCATCTTCTTGGTGTCTCTATTGGTGGCATCCTCACGCCAGGTTTGTTTCCGCGCGCGCAGAAAATGCCGTAGCTCGCTGCGTCTAACGCGCAGCAACGGGCGAATAATGGGACCAGCGACAGGATGAATCCCGCCAAGCCCCGCGAGGCCTGTCCCTCGAAGGAGATGCGCGAGCACCGTCTCCGCTTGATCGTCGGCCGTGTGTGCTACCGCGATACGTTTGCATACTCCCGATTCCGTTAGAGCGCGAAAATAGTCATACCGCGCGCGCCGAGCGGCATCCTCAATGTTGGCTCGCTCTTTTTTCGCCTTCTTGGCTACCTCGACGGAAGCGGAGTGCAACTCCAGCCCATGCCGTGCCGCCAGTTGCGCGACAAACTTTTCATCAGTATCGGAAGCCTTGCCGCGCAGCTTGTGATTGAAGTGAACGAGGCTGAGCACGATGCCTAGCTTCCCACGCAATTCTAGGAGGAGCCGTAACAGCGCTACGGAATCCGCTCCGCCGGAAACCGCCACGCCCACGCGATCGCCTGGCCGCAACATACCCTGCTTTTTCAGGTCCGAGAGGATGCGATGCTCAAGAAGAGCAAATCGACCTTTGGCTGCAGCAGATGGTTTCCTTACGCCAGTCACTACTCACCGGCCTCCCCGAAGCTGTCGGGTTTACGTCGCGAGTCACGGTTTTGGCGCATCCTATCACGCCCGAAGCAGGCAATGGCCCTCTGTGGACGCCTGTGGATATCGTCAATCCGCTGTTGACATTCTTTGCCGCCCTTGGCATACTTCTTGGGCTGTGGATGTGCCTTTCTGCTGGACAGGGGGGCTTCG
>MNEA01000071.1 GCA_001917435.1 Acidobacteria bacterium 13_2_20CM_2_57_6 | reverse complement strand
TGGCCGCTCATTTGATTTGTAGCCGGCGCCAAAGCGGCATGAGTGAGGAGCAACTACAAGTATCGTATCACGCAGGAAACCGCGGCAATTCAGAACTCGCGATGCACGCGGATAAAAGTGGTCCCAATTTGGATGGCGTGCCTTACAACTACGGCGCCACGTATGAGAAACTAGCGACCTGACTTGTATTCGTTTGCGGCCGGGAAAGGGACGATGAGCACACCAGCAATGCAGGGAACGGAGAAAAAAGCGTTCGACATCGCGTGGGTGAGGGAACAATTTCCTTCGCTCAAATTGCAGGTGAACGGGCAGACTGCGGCGTTTTTGGACGGGCCTGCGGGAACGCAGGTACCGAAGCAAGTGCTGGAAGCGGTGCAGAATTATTTCTTGAGCGCGAATGCCAACACGTATGGCGCCTTCCTGACGAGCCGGCGAAACGATGAAATGATCCTCTCGTCGCGGGCCGCGATGGCGGATTTTCTCAACTGCGATCCGAGCGAAGTGACCTTCGGACAGAACATGACGACCATCACGTTTGCGCTGGCGCGTGCGATCGGTCGCGAACTGAAAGCTGGCGACGAAATCGTGGTGACGACTTTGGATCATGACGCGAATGTGGCGCCGTGGCGCGCGCTGGAAGAAAAGGGCGTGGTGGTCCGTCAGGCGGATATTCGCGAAGAGGACTGCACCTTGGATTTGGATGATTTGAAGCGAAAGATTTCAGATAAAACGAAGCTCGTTGCGCTGGGATACGCCTCGAACATCGTGGGAACAATCAATCCCGTCGCAGAAATCACCAAGCTCGCGCACGCAGCGGGCGCGCTGATGTTTGTCGATGCCGTGCACTATGCTCCGCACGGACTGATCGACGTGAAGGCCCTGGATTGCGATTTTCTGGCGTGCTCGCCGTACAAATTTTTTGGGCCGCACATGGGCACGCTGTTCGGCAAGCGCGAACAATTGCAGCGCTTCAAGCCGTACAAGGTGCGGCCGGCGACAAACGTTCCGCCGGAGTCCTGGGAAACGGGAACTCAGGTGCAGGAACTAATCGGGGGGATTGGCGCAGCCGTGGACTACATTGCGGAGCTGGGCCGGCACTGTGATTCCAACGCGAAGAGCCGTCGCGAAGCGTTGCAGGCGGCGTACGGCGCAACGCATGCGTACGAAACCAGCTTACTGACGCGGTTGATCGCGGGCTTGCGGACAATTCCTGGGATGCGCATCTTCGGCATCACCGACGAAAAACGATTTGACGAACGCTGCGCGACACTGTCGTTCCGGCTGGGCGACCATCATCCAACGAAAATTGCCACGTTTCTTGGCGAGCGCGGAATCTTCACCTGGGACGGGAATTTCTACGCGCTGAATCTCTCCGAGCGCCTCGGTGTCGAGCAACTTGGGGGCGTCCTGCGTGTCGGCCTCGTTCATTACAACACTACAGAAGAAGTGGATCGCCTGCTCGCGGCGCTACGCGAGCTTGCGCCTGAGAAGAAATAGCGTCGCGGTGTCGTGCGCCTTCAACCATTAGCAGAGCGGAGCGTAGATTGAGCATTTGGAAAAGGCTTGGGCAGATTTTTCGACGGGGCACAAAACATGAAGAATTTGTATCTATTGTCATGCCGTTAAACGAGCCGCGAGATTTGCCTGAACATGTCCTTCGCGCCGCTGCAGAACGTGCTTGGAAATGCAAATTCGAGGGAACCGACGAGAATCCAGACTTCGTCATGCAGAAGAGCGACCACTCTGTCGTTTGCGCTGGGGGCCATTTTCTAACTGTCGTAAATTTGGCCAGACCGTATGGTGACAACCCAATCGGGCAGGCAGAAGAAATGAAAGATGTGGGACAGCGTGAGGCTTGGCTCAGGCACCGAGGATTCACTTCAATAGATTATGTCCAGGCTATCCCATTCCCAATCAGCCTTCAGGATAAATACACGGTAATCGCGAAGTTAGCAGTCGAATTTGTGAGTGCCAACTACATCGGGATTTGCCTGCCGGGAGAGAAACAGATTATCCCTGCACGCGCGGATCTTGCACATCAGCTGCGAAACTTCAGCACTCTTGAAAAGCTATACGGCTGAATTGTCTGCGCGAGGCACAGAAACACAACCGAGTTCATACTATCTGTCAATGTGACTGTTGCCGTCCACGCCGGAACCAGGAAGAATCGGAAAGCCAAGTTGCTGTAAATCCGTGCGCAATTGCGCGAGGGATTCAAAGACAATCCCGTGAATTCCAGCGGCGCGAGCGGCGTGAATGTTTTCTTCGCGGTCATCGACGAAGAGCGTTTCCGAGGGCGCAGTTTTCACCATGGAGAGAGAATGGTGGTAGATGGCCGGGTCCGGCTTGATGGCGCGCACCTCGCACGAGAAAATCTGATGATCGACGTGGCTCAGCCACGCAAAGTTCTTCCTCACGTGAGCAGCCATATCCGTCTGCATGTTTGAAAGAATTGCGGTTTTAATGCCACCCGAGTGGATGCGCGCGAGCCATTCCGTCATTTCCTGATTGATGTTGCTCCACATCTGCACATCCATCCGGCGGAGGCTTTCAATCTGATGGGTATGAATCCTGACACCGGCCCGGCGCGCAAACTCTAGCCAATAATCATGTCCAGTGAAATCGCCGCGATCATAGGGGTTGCGCGAGGAACGATAGATGGGGAGAAATTTGTCTTCGCCGATGCCAAAGATACCCGCCATTTCCGCGAGAGCTTCGGGCGAAGGGCGCGAGCAAAGAACTTCGCCGTAATCGAGGATGACGCCGCGAATCGGTCCTGCAGAAGCCAAACGTGAATCTTTTTCATCAACCATGAAAACGCTCCAATGAATATCGTGACGGAAACGAAGTGATTCGTCCAACAAATCCATGTATTCTGACGCGCTATGGCAAAGCGACCGAAACCAATTGTGCTGACGGTGCTGGATGGATGGGGATACCGCGCGGAGACCAAGGGAAACGCCATCGCTCTGGCGCGGAAACCGGCGTACGACGAACTGATCAGGAAGTTTCCAAATACTTTGATTCATACCTCGGGGCCATTTGTGGGATTGCCCGAAGGACAAATGGGCAACAGCGAAGTGGGGCACATGAACATGGGCGCGGGGAGGATCGTGCACATGGACATTACTCGAATTGATTTGCTGATCGCCAACAAACAATTGCCGAGCGTGCCGCTTTTCCAGCAGGCGATGGAGCGCGGGCGTGCGCAGCAACTGCATTTTCTCGGATTGCTGAGCGACGGCGGCGTGCATTCACACATTCAGCATTTGTTTGTGTTGCTGGAGATGGCGAAACAGCACAAAGTGGAAAAAGTGTTTGCGCACTGTTTCATGGATGGACGCGACACTCCGCCGAACAGTGGGCGCGATTATGTCCGGCAATTGCAACAGAAGATGCGTGAGTTAGGCGTGGGCGAAATTGCGACGCTGGTGGGGCGCTACTACGCGATGGACCGCGACAACCGCTGGGAGCGCGTCGAGCTGGCTTATCACGCGCTCGTTCACGGCGAAGCGGAAACGCGCACGCACGATCCGGTTGCGGCGCTGCAGCGGAGCTATGAGGCGGGCGTTACGGATGAATTTGTAAAACCGCTCGTGGTGACAAAGGGCAGCGGAGCCGGGGCTGAGTCGGCGGGACTGATTCGCGATGATGATGCAGTGATCTTCTTCAATTTTCGCGCGGACCGCGCGCGGCAGATGACGTACGCGCTGGCGGCGCCGGACTTCGATAAATTCGCTGATGCCAAGCGGCCGAGGAATTTGTTTTATGTGGCGATGACGCAGTACGACAAAAACTGGCCATGGTTGAAATTCGTGATTGCTCCGGAAAAACTGGAGCACATCCTGGCGCAAGTGTTCGTGGAATTGCGGTACAAGAATTTGCGGACCGCAGAGACGGAAAAATACGCGCATGTCACGTATTTTTTTAACGGAGGAGTAGAGAAGCCGTTCGCTGGTGAAGAGAGGATACTAGTGCCGTCACCAAAGGTGGCGACGTACGACTTGAAGCCGGAAATGTCGGCGGTAGGAATCACGGACACAGTGGTGAAAGCGATTGAACAGGGCGAGTTCGACGCCATCATCATGAACTATGCGAATGCGGACATGGTGGGGCATTCGGGAAAGCTGGAAGCGGCGGTCAAGGCGGTTGAATCGGTTGATGCGGGGCTGGCGCGGATTTATCAGGCGATGAAACCGCGAGGGGGCGTATGGATAATCACCGCGGACCATGGAAATGCGGAGACAATGATCGATCCGGTGACGGGCGGGCCGCACACGTACCACACGACGAATCCGGTGCCGTTCATTCTAGTGAGTGATGATGACAAGCTGCGACTGAAGCCGGGCGGATCGCTGCGGGACATCGCACCGACGATGCTGGGCGCGCTCGGGCAACCGCGGCCCGCGGATATGACCGGGACGGATTTGCGCATCGTTTCATAGTCTCATGATGAACCGCACAAACCCTTCAGAGACAAAACTGGTTATTTGCGTGTGGCATCCGTTTACAGAGTGGCGCCCAACACCTGCGATGGCGGAGGCGATTCGCAAGCGGTGGCCAGAGATGCGCGTGCTGCATTTGCCGAATTATGATCACCTGGCGAAAGCGTTGCCTGACACGGATATTTTTGTGGGGTACTCCCTGCGCGCTGAGCAATTGAAGGACGCGAAGAAACTGAAGTGGATTCATTCGACGGCGGCGGGCGTGGCGCAATTGATGTATCCGGAGCTGCGCGATTCGGGAATCCTGGTGACGAACCCGAGCGGAATTTTTTCCGTACCGATGGCGGAGCATACCATGGGTTTGCTGCTGGCGCTGGCAAGGAATTTTCCGGACTCGGTGCGAGGACAGGACCGCGCGCGATGGGCTCAGCAGGAAATTTGGGGCAAGCCGCAGCGCTTGACGGAGCTGAATAGAAAAGTGCTGCTGATTGTGGGGTACGGCTCCATCGGCAGGGAAGTGGCGAAGCGGGCGAAAGCGTTTGACATGAAGGTTTGGGGAGTGACGCGATCCGGCAAGGGCGAACAGGCGCACGTGGAGAAGATTTTTGCTGCAGCACAACTTCACGAAGCACTGCCAGGCGCGGATTACGTGTTGATTTGCGCGCCGGAGACGGCGGAAACGAAACAGCTGATTAGCGCGGCTGAAATCGGAACCATGAAACGCGGGGCGCGGCTGATCAATGTCGCGCGCGGTTCGCTGTTGGATGAAGCGGCACTGATCGCGGCGCTCGAAAACGGCACACTGGGGGGCGCGGCGCTGGACGTGGCTCAAACGGAGCCATTGCCGCCGGAGAGTCCATTGTGGAAGGCGCCGAATTTGTTCATCACGCCGCATACCAGCGGAGTGAGCGACAGGCTATGGGACCGGCAGGCCGCGATTTTGATCGAATTGCTGGAGAGATGGTTTGCAGGACGCGAATTGTTCAACTGCGTGGATTTTGCGCGAGGCTACTGAAGTGAAAATAGAAATTGGAGAATCGAAAATAAGAATTCGCAACCTGCAGGAGCGAGACATCCGGCTATTTTCAAATTCCGATTTTCCAGTTTCTACTCCGGCTAGTCGCCGACGCCGCCTTTGGGCGCCTGATAGCCTTCGCGCGCATAGACCTGATATTTCTGCTTTTTACCTTTTTGATCGACGATGCTCAGCGGGCCACCATCAGGAGCGACTAGCTCCACCTTAACCTTATGGAACTTGCCGTCTTTTGCGCCGGTTGTTGGCGAGTAGGAAAGGCTGTACTGGTGGCGCAGGAACGCGGCAACGTCGCGAAACACATCCGGCATTTCACCGGCGAATTGCGGGAACCAGGAATAGCCGCCGGTTTCCTGCGAAAACGTTTTTAACTGATTCTCCGCCTGCAGGTAGTTCATGCGCGCCATGCTGCCCATTCCGCCGTTCATGTCGGCATAGTTCTGAAAGGCGCGCCCCAGTCCGATGCAAAAGATTGTGACGTCACTCTGGCGTAGCTGCTTCATGGTCTGATCGAGCGTGTGTTTGGAAAATGTATCGACTCCGCTGGCCAGCACGACAATGGACTTCTTGCCTTTTACATCCTTCAAGCGATCCACGGTTTCAAGTATGGCGTCGAAAAGGTTCGACTCGCTGAAGCCCGGGAAGTAGAGATGATAGAGCCCCTCCATGACTTCGTCCTTGTTCTGCGTGAAGTCCACTTCGACGCGCGTCTTCATGTCAAAAGTTTCAAGGGCGATCCAGTCTTTCTGCTGCAGCGCCGGGAAAAGTGCCGTCGACCAATATTTCCCGACATAGGCAAAAAACCCGCCATAGCCGCGGCTGCTGAATTCGAGCAGAAGGACCATGGTAATGGGAGCTTCGGTGGGAGAAAAGTTGGTGATGGTCTGCGGCACGCCGTCGTCGAGGATGCGGAAGTTTTCTTTCTTTAGGTTGGGGATGATGTCGCCGTGCTGCGTGGTGGCGACAACATCGAGCGTGACGATGGGAACGTCGACGGCAATGGTAACTCCGGCCTGGGGAGCCTGCAGCGCCGGACTGGCTGGCTTAGGCGAATCCGGATTCTGCTGTTGTTGCGCTGGAGGGGGAGCGCCGCCCTGTGGGCCAGTGGGAGCTTGGGCAAAGGCGGGGCTCTCAGCCAGCGGGAGGACCAAAGCGATAGCAAGAATTGCGAGCAGAACTACGGAAAGAATGGCCTTCATCGTGCGCTCCCCAATACCAAGAAAATTCAAACTGGCGAAGTCTCTGCATGTGCGACAATGTGATGCCCACGCAGCCGCAGAATCCACGCAACCCAAGAGCAATGTCCAGTTAAAACGCCTACACGTGCATGTTAGTATGAAGCCTAATAAAGGCAAAACGTTTACTGGCGCCGGGGATGCCGCCAGCTATTTCGAGGAAGGATGGATTCGTGAACTGGAAACGAATGTTCCCGGGCATGGCGGTAGCGAGCGTATTGGTGATGGCCACAAGCTTTTCGGCCCCGGCGCAGGTTGCGCCCGCAGCAGGACCGGGAATCCCGGCGAGTATTTCGTCCGTCGAGAATACGCCGGCAATCGCGAAGGAAGCGCGAGGCTGGCTGGCTGACCTTATCAAGATCAACACCTCGAATCCGCCGGGCAATGAGCAGATCGCGGCGATGTACATTGCGGGAATCCTGGCGAAGGATGGCATCAAGGCGGATGTTCTTGATTTGGCGCCAGGGCGAAGCGCGGTGGTGGCGCGGCTGCGAAGCGCTGCCATGGCCGATCCGTCGAAAGCCCTGCTGCTCGTGGCGCACACAGACACGGTGCCGGTGGAGAAGCCGCGGTGGAGCGTGGACCCGTTTGGCGCGGTGATCAAGGACGGATATTTGTATGGACGCGGGGCGATCGATGACAAAGGCATGCTGGCCGCGAATCTGGCCGTGTTCCTCGAACTGAAGCGTTCGAGGGCGCGTCTGAATCGCGACGTGATTTTTCTTGCTGCGGCGGACGAAGAGACCGGAGGCGATGCCAGCATTCGAATGCTGATTGCGAAGCACTGGGAAAAATTCGCGGCCGGGTTCGCGATTAACGAAGGCGGAAACGTCTTTGTGAAGAACGGGAAAGTGCAGTATATCGGCGTGCAGGCCAGCGAAAAAGTGGCCACGAACATCGCCGTGATCGCGCGGGGAACGTCCGGCCATGCTTCGCAGCCAACGAAAGACAATCCCGTGCTACACCTGGCGGCGGCGGTGGCGAAGATTGGAAACTATTCGGCGCCCGTGCACTTCACGGCGATTGTGCGGAGATATTTCGAGGGGCTGGCGCCGATCGAGGACGACGAAATTGGCAAGTGGATGCGATCAATGGACACGCCTGACCGCGGCGAGCACGCCCAGCGCGTCATTTCTGATGCTAGCCCCCTGTGGAACTCGATGCTTCGAGATACGATTGCGCCGACGGTATTGACGGCCGGGGTGGCGAACAATGTGATTCCCGCGGAGGCCCGGGCGAACCTGAACGTGCGGCTGCTGCCAGGAGACAGCGTTGATGCGCTGATCAGCGAGCTTAACAAGCTGGTGAACGACCCGCAGGTTAGGCTGGAAGTGCAGCCGAATGCGGGACTGGCAGCGCCGCCATCGTCGCTGGAATCGGATTTTTATGGCGTGATCACTAAAGTGGTTACCCGGGAATTCGGAGCTGCCCCGGCGTTGCCGTTTCAATCGACGTGGCTGACGGATTCGGCGCAGTTGCGGCTGCACAACGTGCAAGCCTACGGACTCGTGCCGTTTCCCCTGACACAGGATGATCTAAAGCGCATGCACGGCAACGATGAGCGGATACCTCTCGCAGCGTTTGACAAGGGCGTGGAGGTGCTGCTGAAGATTGTCACGGAATTCGCAGTCGCGCGCTAGCGAAGAATGGACTCGAATCGCCAGCGAAGAAATAAGCGCCTTTTCATTGGATTCCCGTAAAGAATAGAAACAGTCTACAATCAGTGCCCTTAAAGGACGCATGAGTTTCCGTCATTCCAAAATAGTGTGCACCATCGGTCCGGCAAGCCGTTCGCCGAAGATGATTGACCGTTTGCTTGGCGCGGGTATGGACGTTGCACGGTTGAATTTCTCGCACGGCACGCACGAGGAACACGCGAAGAATATCTCGATGCTGCGGGCCGCCGCTGTCGAGCACGAAAAGCCGATCGCGATTCTTGCCGATCTGCAAGGGCCAAAAATCCGAACCGGACCTCTGGCGGGCGGCGGGCCGGTTCTGCTGCGCACAGGCCAGAAGTTCGTGATCACCACTGCGAAGATTTTGGGAGATTCAACGCGAGTAAACACGGTTTTTACCCCGCTGCCCAGGGAAGTCCACCGCGGCGACCGCATCCTGCTTTCGGACGGGCTGATCGAATTGCGCGTGGAAAAAGTCAGCGACAGAAACGTAATTTGCGAAGTCGTGAACGGCGGCGCGCTGGGCGAACACAAGGGGATCAACCTGCCCGGAGTGAAACTGCGCGTGCCCGCGCTGACGCCGAAAGACCGCGCCGACCTGGTTTTCGCGCTGAAACACGGTGCGGATTACATCGCGGTGAGTTTTGTGCGGCGGCCGGAGGACGTGCTGCTGGCGAAGCAGTTGATTCGCCGCGCCGGGAAAGACGTCCCGGTAATTGCCAAGCTAGAGAAGCCCGAGGCCATCGAAAATCTGGACGCCATTCTTCGGGCCGCCGACGGCGTGATGGTGGCGCGCGGCGATCTTGGCGTCGAAATGAATCCGGAGCGTGTTCCCGTGGTTCAAAAAACGATTATTGCGCGTGCCAGGGAACTCCGGCGCCCGGTGATTACCGCCACGCAGATGCTGGAATCCATGACGGAGAACCCGCGGCCGACGCGCGCGGAAGCTTCGGACGTGGCCAACGCGATTTTCGATGGGTCGGACGCAGTGATGCTCTCGGCGGAAACGGCCTCGGGGAAATATCCCATCGAGGCCGTTGGCATGATGGCGCGCATCATCGAAGAAGCGGAATCGAGCATCCGGGAATTTCCGCGACCGGCGTCTCAGGAGCAATTGAAAGTTGCCGGAACTGTCGCAGAGTTGGTGTGCCATGCCTCGCGCGAATTGCACATGAAAGTGATCGCCGTGTTTACGCACAGCGGGTTCACGGCGCGGCTGGTGTCGCGCTACCGGCCGCTGGTGCCGATCGTGGCGTTCTCGCCGGAAGCGGAGACGCGGCGGCGCATGGCGCTCATCTGGGGGGTGGTGCCAAGGAACATCCAGGACGTGCAAAAGGTCGACGGGCTGGCCAAGGTCGCGGAGAAACGCCTGCTCGAAGAGCGGCTCGTCCGCAAGGGCGAGATCATCGGAATTGTTGCGGGCACGCCGATGGGCATTCGCGGCACAACGAACTTCATGAAGTTTCACGTTATCGGCGGGCCGGCGTGAAGAAGTAATCGGCGATCAGTGCCCAGTAATCAGCTTTGGGCCGCGAATCAGATGACCACCTAATTGAAGCGTTCGCCGGACACGCAATAGAAATCTCTTTGGTGGCTTTCTAATTAACCCAGTTGTCGGGACGGGAGGGCGGTTCTTTCTTGTGTTTGTTGATGTAGACCTCGAAGCGCCTGCGATTGCGTTTGTACTGCCAGTCAGTGACTGAATTGCGGACGTTATACAAGAACGAGCCGCGGCGGAGGTAAAGATAACCAACAAGCATACCGCCCAGATGGCAGATGTGACTGACATTGTCTCCACCGGCGCCAATCGTGGAGAAGAACTCGATAGCCCCCATCACTGCCACGTACGGACGCATAGGAATGGTGACGGGAAGAGGAATCAGCCAGATGCGGCGGTCAGGAAAGAGCACCGCGTTGGCCATCAGGATGCCGAAAATCGCCCCGGAAGCGCCAATGGTGGGTACTAAAGAGGGTGGTGCTCCGAAGAACACAGGAACGGTCTTGACGACCACCTCGATGAGACCTGCACCAGCCCCACATAAAATAAAGTAATTCAGAAAGCGGCGCTTTCCCCAGACTAATTCCAGTTCGCGGCCAAACATCCAGAGCATCAGCATGTTGATCAGGATGTGCCACAAACCGCCGTGCAAGAAAATGTAGGTGAAGGGCTGCCAGATGCGCGGCGGGAGCAAACGCGTTACTGCCGCGGGGATCAAACCGAACCATTTCAAAATCCAGTTATAGGCAGGCGGACTCAGGAGAAATGCAAACGTTTGTACGAGGAAGACGCCGGTGCATACAAGCACAATCAGCTTGACGCCGGGAGTAATGAAACTGCGCCAGTCGAAGTTGTAACGCCGCGCGCCGAAGGTGCTTCCCATTAAGCCAGTTTACGGCGGCCCGTCGCCTCCGTCAAAGGCGCGATGGCTCGGTTAGTCGAGCTTCTTGCGCGCGAAATAGAAAAGCGAGGCCGCGAGAAGCGCGAACATGAAAACGCCAAAGAGATTGCTGGCCGCGAGTGGTCCCATCAGTTTGGGCCCGAAGGAGAAAAGGTCAGTCCGCCAAGGTAGACCAAGAATGGATGTCACAAAATGCGGGACGCGATTGGAGATTTCCGGGTCCTGCAGAAGAGCGATGATGATACCGAGCAGCCCGAAAACGCCTCCGGCGGCGATCAATCCGCTGGAATAGAGCGCTCCAGGACTCGCCTCGCTCTCGTCCTTTTTCTTCGTCGTAGCTTCGATCAGTGCGCGGACGAGGCCGCCCGCGAACATGGCTCCCGTGGTAGCGATGGAAAGATAGGAACCAGTTGCAAACGCCAGCGAGCGAACGCCTAGAATCTCCACGGCAAGCACCAAGGCGACTCCCATGAGCACGAGCCGCCAAGGCAGGCGCTGATTGAGAATGCCATTGATGACCGTTGCCATCAGACGCGCTTGTGGGGCGGGCGCTTTGTCACTGCCGATGCCTTGGGCCCACTGCAACTCGATCCGTTTCGTACCGGCGTCATAGAGATATTCGCCATCGGGAACTTCATGCGAGCCGAGCGAGTTGATGAGGGCAAAAGTCTTGCCGTGATAAACAAAAACCGGGTTTTCGACCTTAACACCGCTCGGCAGGGCATCGATATTGATAGGAATCTGCGTGGGAATGTATTTCTCGAGTCCTGTGTTCATCAGATTGAGAGTGACCGCAATGGCGGCCGTTGAGACGGTAACGCCAACGAGAAGACCCATCTGCTGCCAGAACGGCGTGGCACCGACAAGATACCCGGTTTTCAGATCCTGCGAAGTCGCGCCGGCGATGGCGGCGGCGATGCAAACCACGCCGCCAATCATGAGGGCCAGCACGGCGTAGTTCGGCGCCGTCCACCCGGCAACGAAGAAGATGGCGCAAGTGGCCATTAATGTAGCGATGCTCATGCCGCTGATGGGATTGGAAGAATTGCCGAGGAGTCCGCTAATACGGCCCGCGACAGTGACGAACAAGAATCCGAAGACGACCACAAAAATACCGGCAAAAAGATTTTGCCACCAAAACGCGCTGGCATCTTTCATCGGATGAAACGTCAGCAAAACCCACATCATGACGATGATGACGATCGAGCCGAGGATGACCCAGCGCATGGGGACGTCGCGGTCGATCCGGCTGGAGGCTGTCGGTTGGCCGGCGCCCTCGGCGCGTACGTCCCTCAATCCGGCGCGCAACGCGGAAATGATGGTCGGCAGAGTGCGCAACAGGGTAATCAATCCGGCGGCCGCGACGGCGCCCGCCCCCATCGGGCGAATGTAACTGCGCCAGATGTCATCCGGCGTCATCAGAGGAATGGGAATGGTAGAAGGATAAATCGGCGTGTTGCCGGCAAGCTGGCCGTAAAACTTGATAGCGGGCATCATGACCAGCCAGGAGATGATGCCTCCGGCGAAAAGTATACCGGAGACCCGCGGCCCAATGATGTAGCCGACGCCCAGGTATTCGGAGGTGATGGCTACGCGAAAACTCGCTCCGGGGAACCAACTGGGCCGACCTTCGGGCTGGGACGTCCAGGCTTGAACGGTGTTCATCAGGAAGGTATAAACGCCGCCGAGTCCAAGTCCCCAGAAAACGCGGCCCGCGAAGGAGCCGCCGCGTTCGCCTGCGACCAGCACGTCGGCACAAGCTGTGCCTTCGGGAAACGCCAGGTTTCCGTGTTCCTTGACAATAAGTTGGCGCCGCAGCGGCACCATGAAGAGCACGCCCAGCCACCCGCCAAGCAAAGCCAGTGGGAAAATCCGCCAAAATGTGAATTCCGAGCCGAAGCCGAGAAAGATCAACGCAGGGATCGTAAACATGACGCCTGCGGCAAGCGATTCGCCCGCCGAGCCGGTCGTCTGTACTATGTTGTTTTCAAGGATAGTCGAGCGGCCGAAGGCGCGAAGAATGCTGATGGATAGCACGGAAATCGGGATCGAAGCGGAAACCGTAAGACCGGCGCGCAGGCCGACGTATACCGTCACGGCGCCGAATAGCAGCCCGAAAAGCGCGCCCAGGACGATCGCCCGGATGGTGAATTCCTTGGGGCTCTCTTCGGCCGATACATAGGTGCGGAATTCACCAGGTGGCGCCGTGGAACTCCATGCTTTTTCGCGCACCCCAGTTTGTTCGCTCAAAGAATCCTCCATCTGCTGGAATCGGATGCCGATGACGCCCCTGTGCGGGGGGATTATGCCGCAGGTGGGCCAGGCGGGAAAGCGAATCCTAGCCGCGGGAAGGGGTCCGTTTTCTCAGGTCTATGCCCTATTGACGGGTAGCAGAGCGTCCCTATAATGTGCGCCGATATATGTTGCTCAGGTAGGCAACAGCCCATGGGATGGGACGTCGCCACGCCGTGGACAAGCGCGAAGCCGTTAAGGCCGGCGGCCGCCGCGTTCCGGTCGATTCACATGGGAGCCACCTGCGGATCCTTCCCCGTGGTCCGTCGAAATACCGCGATTCTGCCGATGCAAGCTGGGAGAACTATCATGAGCTACCGCCGCCTGTTCCTGCTCGCTTTGCTACTGGTCGTTTTGGGCGCCGTGCGCCCCACTCATCCCGTAAGCGCCGGCGATGAGTGGCAGCCCATCTCGCAAGAAGAGTTGAAGATGCCCAGCGAGCCGAAAGCTCCTGGAGCGCCGGCAATAATTCTCTATCGCCAGGTAGACAGGGACGACAGCAATGTCCGGACAGCTCACGAGTACAACTACATCCGCAAGAAAGTATTCACTGAAGAAGGGCGGAAATTCGCAGACGTGGAAATTCCTGTCGTCAAGGGCAAGTGGGATATTCATAACATTAAAGCCCGCACCGTACGGCCGGATGGCACGATTGTCAATTTTGACGGCAAAGTTTACGAGAA
>MNEA01000036.1 GCA_001917435.1 Acidobacteria bacterium 13_2_20CM_2_57_6 | reverse complement strand
ATCTTTTTTCGCTTCACGAAGCCGCTTCAGCGCTTCCGCCTGTCCCGTTGAAAGCTGGAAGCGCAGCCGGAAAATCGTCTCCGTCAGATCTTTTTGCTGGGCCAGCAGTTCGTCCACGCCCGCCTCGCGAATCTTGTCAATGCGCCGCGGCATCGTTAAAACCCTCCTGCGCGGGATACGAATTTCGTAGGAATCGGCAGTTTGTGGGCCGCCAGTCCCAGAGCTTCCTTGGCCGTTGCTTCGTCCACTCCCGCCATCTCAAACATGATGCGTCCCGGCTTTACCACCGAAACCCATTTCTCCGGCGCGCCTTTGCCCTTGCCCATGCGCGTTTCCGCCGGCTTCTTGGTGAACGGCTTGTCCGGGAAGATCCGGATCCACAATTTTCCGCCGCGCTTGATGAACCGGGTAATCGCTACGCGCGACGCTTCAATTTGCCGGTCGGTGATCCACGCATTTTCCATGGCCTTCAATCCGTACTCGCCGAAAGCCAAATCTCCGCCGCGCCAGGCCTTGCCGTTGCGGCGGCCGCGCATCTGTTTTCTGTACTTCACTTTCTTCGGCATCAACATAACTGTGTTCTCGCTTCCCTGACCTCGTTAGCCTCTCGCCGCCTATGCCACGGCTGCGGCGGTTTCGCGCTCCTTCTGAATCTTTGAAGCTTTCTTGGGCACGTTCTCGCCCTGGTAGACCCAGCACTTCACTCCAATCACGCCGTAAGTCGTGTTGGCTTCCGCAGTGCCAAAATCAATGTCCGCGCGCAGCGTTTGCAACGGCAGCCGTCCCTGCAAGTACCATTCCTTGCGCGCGATTTCCGCACCGTTCAGCCGGCCTGCCACGCGCACCTTGATGCCTTTGCAGCCGAAGCGCAGCGCCGAGTCCACTGCTTTACGCATCGCGCGCCGAAAGGCCACGCGCTTTTCCAATTGCAGCGCGATCGATTCCGCCACCAGAGTGGCATCCAGCTCCGGACGATGGACTTCCTGGATGTCAATGTGCACTTCGCGTTTGGTGCGCTTCTGCACGTCCTGCTTCAGCTTGTCGATTTCCGCGCCTTTGCGCCCGATAATGATGCCCGGCCGCGCGGTGTAAATGCGCACCACCAGCTTGTTCGCCGCGCGTTCGATGTCGATCGAGCTGATGCCCGCACTCTTCAGCTTCTCCTTCAGCTCTTTGCGGAGCTTGACGTCTTCGTGAAGAAGATCGGCATACTCCTTGTCGGCATACCACCGCGACTTAAACGGCTTGTTGTAACCCAGCCGGAATCCATACGGGTGCGTCTTCTGTCCCACTCTCGGTCTCCTTACTTCCTACTTCTTGCCCTTTTTCGGTGGCGCTTGCTTGCCGGTCAAAGCCTTGCGAACACGGCGCGCCGTGCCGCGCACGCCCTTTTGCGCTTCGGCTTCCGCCACGTTGGCTGCCACGCGTTCCGCGGCCGCCACGTGATGCTCAGCCACTCCTACCCACAGGTGCGCGGTGCGCTTCTGGTAGCGGAACGCCCGCCCCATCGGCGCGGGGCGCAACCGCTTCCAGCGCGGCCCTTCATTCACGAAACACTGCGCCACGAACAACTGGTCCACGTCGAGCGGCGCGCCGGCGTCATCCGCCTTGCGTTCCGCATTGGCAATCGCGCTGCGCAGCACTTTTTCAATGTGCTTGGCGGCGCGCTTGGGGGTGTACTTCAGCGTCTGCAAAGCGTCCTGCGCCTTCTGCCCCCGGATGAGGTCCATCACCAGTCGCGCCTTCTGCGGCGACATTCGTACATGCCGCGCCAGCGCGTGCGCTTCAATCAATGCGTTTTGTGTCTGCACGTCAGCCATGACTTACGCCTTCGGCGCCGCGGGTGTTGCTGCCGCTGGTGCTGCGCCGCCTCCCGCTGGTGCCGGACCCGCGGCCTTCTCGAGCGCCGCTTTCACTCCGTGGCCTTTGAACGAACGTGTCGGGGCGAACTCGCCCAGCTTGTGCCCGATCATCTGCTCCGTCACATACACGGGAATGAATTTCTTCCCGTTGTGCACCGCGATAGTGTGCCCGATCATTTCTGGCACGATCGTCGAACGCCGCGACCACGTCTTGATCACTTTCTTTTCGTTGCGCGTGTTGAGTCCTTCGACTTTTACGCGCAGGTGGCCGTCCACAAACGGCCCTTTTTTCAGTGAGCGTGCCATCGATTCTCTATTCCTCCACTCGCCGCAAACGGCCCCATTGTGCACGCCGCATCTTCTTGAATCCTCGAACCGGCCCGGGAACGCGGTGCGACTTCGGGCAGAACGGGCAGACAAACCGCGTGCCCTGCGCATTCGCAATCCGTTCCACAATGACCGCCCAGCCCGGCTTGCACAGTTTGTAAAGCACCGGCTCCGGCGGAGCTACAACCGCCTTGACCAACGGACGCACCGGCTTCGCGCTCTTTACGCGCTTCGCATTGCGTTTCGCGGTGCGCTTCACTATCCGGCTGCGCCGTGCTGCTGTTCGTGTTGTGCGTGTCGCTCGCATCATTTTTGCTCTCACCGGGCGGGTCTCAGTTCGCCGCCAGGTTTCTCGCCTCAGTAAACTTCCCGTCCTTACTTCCTGCGCTCGACAATGTGCTTGTCGGTGCGCTTGTTGTGTCGCGTCTTCTTGCCCAGCGTCGGGAAAGCCCAGGGCGTCTGCGGATGATTGCCCTTGACCTTACCTTCGCCGCCTCCGTGCGGGTGATCCACCGGGTTCATGGCCACGCCGCGAACCGTCGGCCGAATCCCGCGCCAACGTGTGCGGCCGGCCTTTCCGAAGGTTTCGTTCTCATGGTCGAGGTTGCCAACCTGGCCAACCGTGGCCATGCACTCCACGGAAAACTTACGAACTTCCCCGGAAGGCAACTTCACAAGAGCTACCTCGCCTTCCTTGCTCAGCAATTGCGCCGAGCCGCCCGCGGAACGCACCACTTGTCCGCCGCGCCCGGGATACAACTCCAGGTTATGCACCATCGTGCCGGGAGGAATGTGCTTGAACTGCAGCGCATTGCCCGGAAGAATGTCCGACCCTTCGCCGGTCGAGACCGTTGCGCCCACTTCCAATCCCACCGGATGAAGGATGTAGCGCTTCTCGCCGTCGGCGTAGTGCAACAGCGCCAGGTTTGCGCTGCGATTCGGGTCGTATTCGATCGCCGCCACTTTCGCGGGCACGCCCAGCTTGTCGCGCCGGAAGTCCACCTTGCGGTAGGCCTTCTTGTGGCCGCCGCCGCGGTGCCAGATCACGACTTCGCCATGATTGTTGCGGCCGCCCGACCGCTTCTTCGGCTCCAGCAGCGCCTTTTCCGGCTCCTGCTTGGTGATGTGGCTCTTGTCCACGACGGTGATGAACCGCCGCGACGCCGTATACGGATTAAAGCTCTTCAGTCCCATCGCTGCCTCTTACCTTCTTAATGCCTTCCTCAAACTGTCCCGTTTTTACAAATTCTCCGCGTACTCGATCATCTTCTCGCCTTCGGCGAGCTTCACGTACGCTTTCTTCCAATCGCGCCGGTAGCCTTCGTTTTGGCCGCGGCGGCGCATCTTGCCGACAAAATTTGCCGTGCGAACGCCTGCGACCTTCACCTTGAAAATCTGCTGTACGGCTTCCTTGATTTGCGTCTTCGTGGCGCCGGCTGAAACTTCAAACACCACGGTGTGCTGCGTTTCTTTCACGCCCAGGCCCTTTTCCGTGATGATCGGCCGCCGAATAATCTGATAGTGAGGGGTTGACATCGCCTATCCCTTCCCCTTTTTCTTTACCGGCTTCGCGGCTTTCTTCGCTGCCGCCGGTTTCTTGGCTGCTGCCTTTGGGGCTGCTTCCTTTTTCCCGGGTTTTGCCGCGGGAGCAATCGTTTCCACGTCCGGCACAACTACCGGCTTCTTCTCCGGATCGAGCGAGTGGCTCAGCCGCGTCACCGCATCCTTCGAAAGCACCAGCAAGTCATGCTTCAGCACGTCGTAAGGCTGCAGAACATTCGGCGCGGCCAGCGTGACGCCTTGAACGTTGCGGCTCGCGAGTTCCAGGTTGCGGTTTTCGCCATGTGCCACCAGCAACGCCGACTTCGTGTGGTTCAGCTTCTCCAGGACTTCCAGCAGCGCCTTGGTCTTGTGCGTATCCAATTTCCACGCATCCACAACCGTCAGCTTCTGCTCCGCCAGTTTTGCCGAGAGCGCCGAGCGCAGCGCGCCGAGAACCATTTTCTTTGGCAGCGCGTAGCTGTAATCGCGCGGCTTCGGTCCATGAACGGTGCCGCCATGGCGCCACAGAGGCGACCGGATCGAACCCACACGCGCGCGGCCCGTGCCCTTCTGCTTCCAGAGCTTGCGTCCCGCTCCGCTGACTTCGCTCTTTTCTTTGACCTTGTGCGTGCCTGCACGCAATCCGCGCAAGTGCCAGCGTGAAGCCTCGTGCAGCAGGTGCTGGTTGACTTTCGCGCCAAAAATCGCGTCCGCCAGCTCCACCTGACCGACTTTCTTGCCATCCAAGTTCACTACGTCGACGACCGGCATAATCTCTTTTTCCTTCTCTGCACTGAGCGAAATGAACTGTCGTTTCGCCTTACTTCGCTTTTCTTGCCTTGCGGATAAAAATGTACGATCCGCTTGGCCCCGGCACCGATCCCCGCACCAGCAGCAGGTTTTCGTCGGTGTCCACCTTCACCACTTTCAAATTCTTCGCCGTCACCTTGACGTTTCCCATGTGCCCCGGAAAATGCTGGTTCTTCCAGACACGCGAAGGAAAGGAACTCCCTCCGATGCCGCCCGGCGCGCGATGATGCATCGAGCCGTGCGTCGAATCGCCTCCGGCATAGTGCCAGCGCTTCACGCCGCCTTGAAAACCCTTGCCCTTGCTTACTCCGCTCACATCCACAAGCTCGCCGGTCTTGAAGTTTTCCACCAGCACGCGGTCGCCGACTTTCGTCTCGTCTTTCGACTCTTCGATGCGCACTTCGTGCAGGACCTTCATTGGCGCGACGCTGGCTTTCTTGAAGTGCCCAGTCATGGCCTTGTTCACGCGCTGCGGCTTGACGAATTCCACCAGCCCCAGTTGCGCGGCCTCGTATCCGTCCGTCTGCTTCGTGCGGCGCTGTACCACCACGCAAGGCCCCGCCTGAAGGACGGTGCACCCCACGAGCGTGCCGTCGTCGACGAAAACTTGCGTCATTCCCAGTTTGATTCCGATGATTCCGTTGACCGCCATTACCCCTATCTCTCTTTTGCAGCGTAGTTTTTCACGCTGCCTGGTTTTAAGTCTTCAGTTCTCAGCGCTCTTTTTCTGAAACGCGCTGTTCTATGCCGACTGATCCAAACTCTTACTTCGCCGCGTGCCCGAACGCCTTGATTTCCACGTCCACGCCGGGCGGCAAGTCCAGCTTCATCAGGGCATCCACCGTATCCGGCGTCGGCTCCAGAATGTCGATCAGCCGCTTGTGCGTGCGCATTTCAAACTGCTCGCGCGATTTCTTGTCCACATGCGGCGACCGCAGGACCGTCCAGCGGTTGATGGTGGTCGGCAAAGGAATCGGCCCGGCAACGTCCGCGCCGGTGCGCTTGGCCGTCTCCACGATTTCCCGCGTGGACTGGTCCAGAATTCTGTGGTCGTACGCTTTCAAACGAATACGGATCTTGTCGCCTTGTCTCATTTATGTGTTCCAAAGCCCTCTCTAAAAAGCCGACTACTCGATGATCTCGGTGACGGCGCCTGCGCCGACGGTGTGGCCGCCTTCGCGAATCGCGAATCGCAAGCCCTTTTCCAATGCTACGGGCGTGATCAAAGTCACTTCGCAGCTCACGTTGTCGCCCGGCATCACCATTTCCACGCCCGCCGGCAGTTTCATATCCCCGGTCACATCCGTGGTGCGGAAGTAAAACTGCGGACGGTAGCCGGAGAAAAACGGCGTGTGCCGCCCACCTTCCTCCTTGGTCAGCACGTACGCTTCGGCCTTGAATTTCGTGTGTGGCGTGATCGAACCCGGCTTGCAAACAACCTGCCCGCGCTCCACATCTTCTTTTTCCGTGCCGCGCAAGAGCAAACCAACGTTGTCGCCGGCGAGCCCTTCGTCCAAAAGCTTCTTGAACATTTCGACGCCCGTAACAACCTTCTTCTGCGTCGGACGGAAACCCACGATCTCGACTTCTTCGCCAACCTTCACCTTGCCGCGCTCGATTCGGCCCGTGACTACCGTGCCGCGGCCAGAAATCGAGAAAATATCTTCTATCGGCATGGCGAACGGCTTGTCCACATCGCGCACCGGCAGCGGCACGTTCTTGTCCACCGCTTCCATCAACTCATCGATCGTCTTTTCCCACTTGGCGTCGCCGTTCAGCGCTTGCAGCGCGCTGCCACGAATCACCGCGATGGAATCGCCGGGAAATTGATAGCTCTTCAAGAGCTCGCGAACTTCCAGTTCCACCAGTTCGAGTAATTCCGCGTCTTCCACCATGTCACACTTGTTCAGAAACACGACAATCGCCGGCACACCCACCTGCCGCGCCAGCAGAATGTGCTCTCGCGTTTGCGGCATCGGTCCATCCGTCGCTGCCACCACCAGGATCGCGCCGTCCATTTGCGCGGCTCCCGTGATCATGTTCTTGATGTAGTCCGCATGCCCCGGACAATCCATATGCGCGTAATGCCGATTCGCCGTTTCATACTCCACGTGCGACACGGCAATCGTGATTCCGCGCTCCCGCTCTTCCGGAGCGTTGTCGATCGTGTCGAACGCGCGGAACGCCACCTTGGGATTGTGCTTCGACAGCACCTTGGTAATCGCCGCTGTCAACGTCGTTTTGCCATGGTCGATGTGACCGATGGTCCCGATGTTCACGTGCGGCTTGTTGCGCTCGAATTTCTCCTTCGCCATTTCGTCCTCTGCTCCTCAGTCGAAGTCTTGCAAAAACCCTGGAAATCTACTTCCCCCCGCGGGCCTTCTTGACAATTTCTTCAGCCAGATTGTTCGGAAGTTCCGCGTAATGCGAAAAATGCATGGTGAACGTGGCGCGCCCTTGCGTGCGACTGCGCAAATCTGTGGCGTAGCCGAACATCTGCGAGAGCGGCACTTCCACGCGAATCACGTTGCTTCCGGCGCGGTTTTCCGTGCCCTGAATCGCTGAACGCCGCGCGTTGAGGTCGCCAAAAACCTGCTGCATGTACTCTTCTGGCGTCACCACTTCTACCTTCATGATCGGTTCCAGCAACACCGGCGACGCCTTCGCGCAAGCCTCTTTGAACGCCATCGAGCCTGCAATCTTGAACGCCATTTCCGAACTGTCCACGTCGTGATAGCTGCCGTCCACCAGGACTGCCGCGACGTCCACCATCGTGAAGCCTGCAAGAATGCCGTTGTCGAGCGCTTCGCGGATGCCTGCCTCGATCGGCGCGATGAATTCGCGCGGAATCGATCCGCCGATAATCTTGTCGATGAACAGGAAGCGGTGCTCTTTGTCGAACTTCCACTTGCCCGCCGGCCCGCCAACCACTTCCTTGGCCAGCGCGTCGAGATCGTCCGTGGACATCTCTTTCATACTTTCGTGGCTGGAACTTGGAATCGGGTGCAGTTCGATTTTGCAATGTCCGTACTGGCCGCGGCCGCCGGTCTGCTTGATGTACTTGCCTTCGGCGGTGGCCTTTTTGCGAATCGTTTCGCGGTACGCCACTTGCGGACGGCCCACATTCGCCTGCACGTTATATTCGCGCAGCATGCGGTCCACGATAATTTCCAGGTGCAACTCGCCCATGCCGGAGATCAGTGTCTGTCCCGTATCCGGTTCGGTCGAAACGCGGAAGGTAGGATCTTCCTGCGCCAGCCGCTGCATGGCCACGCCCAGCTTGTCTTGGTCAGCCTTAGTCTTCGGCTCGATAGCCACGGAAATCACGGGCGTCGGAAATTCGATGGATTCGAGGATAATCTGCTTATTTTCGTCGCACAGCGTGTCGCCGGTATTTACGTTCTTCAGGCCCACGCAAGCGCAAATATCGCCGGCATAGACTTCTTCGATTTCCTCGCGCTTGTTGGCGTGCATCTGCAGCAGGCGGCTGATGCGCTCGCGCGTGCCTTTCGCCGAGTTGTACACGTAGCTTCCGGATTTCAGCACGCCGGAATACACACGGATGTACGTCACATGGCCGACGAACGGGTCGGACATGATCTTGAACGCCAGCGCCGCAAAGGGCTGATCGTCGCGCGCTAAGCGCAATTCGGTTTCGTCATTCGCCGGATTCACGCCTTCCACTGGTGGCACGTCCACGGGAGACGGCAGGTAATCTACAACCGCGTCGAGCAGTGGCTGAATTCCCTTGTTCTTGAACGCCGAGCCGGCCAGCACCGGCACAATCTTCAGCGCCAGCGTCGATTTGCGAATCGACTTGCGCATCTCGTCCAGCGAGAGCGTGCCTTCGTTCAAATACTTGTCAATGACCTCGTCGTCATGTTCCGCGATGTATTCGACAACCTTGTTGCGGTGCTCGTCGTAAAATTTCTTGTCAATCGCAGAGCCCTTGAGAGCTGCGGCAACATCCGGCCGGGAATCCACGAAGGCCTTGTCCCACAATTTTCCGACCGCAAATGTCTCGTACTTGGCGCCCAGCGTTTCTTCCAGCCAGACAATTACTTTTTCTTCCAGGAAATCGATGATCCCGATGAAATTATCTTCGCGGCCGAGGGGGAACTGCAGGGGAACGGGGTGGGCTCCAAGACGCTTTCGAATGGTACCGATCACATGGTCGAAATCAGCGCCCATGCGATCCATCTTGTTCACGAAACAAATGCGCGGGACGCGGTACTTGTCTGCCTGACGCCACACCGTTTCGGATTGCGGCTGCACGCCAGCCACCGAATCGAACACGCAAACTGCGCCGTCGAGTACGCGCAGCGACCGCTCCACTTCCACAGTAAAGTCCACGTGGCCCGGTGTATCAATAATGTTGACGCGATATTTCTTGCCGAAGCGATCCCAGGCAGCCGTCGTCGCCGCGCTGGTGATCGTAATGCCGCGCTCGCGCTCCTGCTCCATCCAGTCCATGGTGGCCGTGCCTTCATCCACCGAACCGATCTTGTACGTCACACCCGTATAAAACAGGATGCGTTCCGTCGACGTGGTCTTTCCGGCGTCGATGTGCGCCATGATCCCGATGTTGCGGGTGTCTTCGAGTTTGAATCCTCTGCCCATGGCTCCAGGAACGGCTTTCTTTTCTCCTGTTCGAGTTGCGACTGCTTCGTTCACGACTACCACCTATCCCTTACCGGTGCCCTTTTCATTAGCGCCTTCTACCAACGATAGTGCGCGAACGCCTTGTTCGCTTCCGCCATGCGGTGCACGTCTTCCTTCTTCTTGATGGCCCCGCCGCGCGCATTTGCCGCGTCAATCAACTCATCCGCGAGCTTGTCCACCATCGTCTTGCCCGCGCGCTCCCGCGAATACTGCAGCAGCCAGCGAATCGCCAACGACTGTCTGCGGAAGGGATTCACTTCCACTGGAACTTGGTAGTTCGCGCCGCCCACGCGCCGCGTCTTCACTTCCAGCAGCGGCTTCACGTTCTCGATGGCCTTCTTGAAAATCTTCAACGCATCGTCGTTGGTCTTCTTCGCCACCTGATCCATCGCGCCGTAAAACACGCGCTGGGCCGTCGACTTCTTGCCTTCCCACATCATCGAGCAGATGAACTTCTCCACAATGTCGCTGGCATAGACCGGATCGGTCGCTTGCGTTCGCCGGAAAACAAGTCCTTTGCGTGGCATTGCTCTTTATCGCTCCTTCAAACCTACTCTGGCCGGTCGGAGCTTTAGCTCCGACATTCAGCCTGGCAAAAAGAAAGGGGCCTTAGCCCCGAAAAGCGTTTACTTCGCCTGCGCGGCCTTGGGACGCTTTGCGCCATACTTGGATCGTCCCTGCTTGCGGTTTTCCACGCCCGCGGCATCCAGCGTTCCGCGTACAATGTGATAGCGAACTCCCGGCAGGTCCTTCACGCGGCCGCCGCGCACCAGCACGATCGAGTGCTCTTGCAAGTTGTGTCCGATGCCCGGAATATAGGTAGTCACTTCAACCGCATTCGTCAGCCGCACACGCGCCACTTTGCGCAATGCCGAGTTCGGTTTCTTCGGCGTCTGCGTGTAAACGCGAATGCACACGCCGCGCTTCTCCGGACAGCCCGCCAGCGCAGGTGACTTCGTCTTCATCCGGACCGCTTCACGTCCCATTCTTACCAGTTGCGAAAACGTCGGCACAGTCATCCCTCTTTTTCGAGTGGCCACACAGCGGCCAACAATCGCGCGCGTGAATTTTCGCGGCTCCCGCAAGGCACGCACACAAAATCGCGAGAGCGCAGTCCAGTGCTGAAAGGTCTACTGCGAATCCGGAGATACCACCAGCAAGAAACTCCGTACGCACTCCAAGAGGGAGAACTATTCTCTTGGCTTCAGTTCGGAGAGGCTTACTCGGCTTTGCGGGGCTGGCGCCCCATTCCGGCCGCTCTTCTGTCCCATTCCGTCCTACATTGTTCCGGGACCGAAGATAATTCCCTTCCAACTCAACGGCCCCCACCAACTTGGAGCCGCCCCACTCAGGGCAAAATCTCCCCTGACAAACACCGAAGTATAGGGAAGAAACCGTGTTCTGTCAAATCTTTCGCAACAATCGCGCAAAAATCCC
This sequence comes from Acidobacteria bacterium 13_2_20CM_2_57_6, assembly GCA_001917435.1. Taxonomy (GTDB): domain Bacteria; phylum Acidobacteriota; class Terriglobia; order Acidiferrales; family UBA7541; genus Acidiferrum. Next base: position 10,797 of record MNEA01000036.1, on the reverse strand, counting down.
TGTGGAAATCAATCACTTGGCAGCATTCTTGCCCTATGTGCTTGGCCAAGCCGCCCCAGGTTTGGCCCCATCCGCTTTCGCGATAACGGGATCAGTTGCCCATCTGGGCATCCAGGTTCCTCGTATGCCATTGATGCTGCTACAGTTAGGTCGCAACTAGGTTCTAGTGCTGAACCGTTGACTTCATCTCCGCTGGTGCCGACGTCGACTTCCATGGTTTCTCGGTCGTATGTCGGGGTACCGCCAGATGCCCCCCTTCCACCACCTGATAGCCATCCCGAATGACGACGTCCACCTTGGCCAACTCGTCCAGGTTCTCGTCTGGTCTGCCATCCACTACCAGGACGTCAGCCAGCTTCCCCGGTTGCAAAGTCCCCAAACGGTCATCCATATCCAGAATCTCCGCATTGATCTTCGTCGCCGCGACCAACGCCTCCGGAACGCTCCAGCCCCCTTCCACAAAATTCTTGAGCTCCCGGATGTAGGGCCCCGGCATATAGCGGTACCAATGCAAAATCAAGTCCGTTCCGATTCCGCACTTGATCCCGGCCTTTCGCAAGCGCTTCAGCATTTCTAGATTGGCGTCCTTCGAAAACGTGAATCGCCTCGAGGTCGATCCGAAATATCCGCCCCACTCATCGAAAATAATTTGGTACGGAATGAGCGTTGGGTCGGCCGCCACTCCCTTCTTCGCCATCAACTGGATCGTCTCCTCGCTTCGCGGCAAAGGATGCTCGATAGTGTCGGCACCCGCTTCCACGGCGCGTTGAATGTAAAACGTCTCCGCATCCACAGTCACTTTCAATCCCAGCTCGTGCGCTTCTGTGACCGCCGCCTTGACCTCTTCGGCAGAAAAATGGCTGCCCAGCTTGATGACGTCCGCACCCTTGTGGAATTGTTCGCGCACCGCTTGCCGCCAATCATCTGGCCCCGAAGCCAATCGCGTCGCGCCCATCAATCCGATGAGTTCATCGGGAGTGCTTTCCGTAGAATGCCCGCCTTCGCCCGTGATAAACGCGCCGGCCGGAAACACACGTGGCCCCGGGATGCGGTTCTCAGTCACCCACACCTTGAGCCGGAACGGCACGTCTCCTTTTGACCCCACGTCGCGCACGCTCGTAATTCCGCTCTCGATGAAATACCGCAGCTTCTCGACGGCGCGCAGCGTCGCGTCCGCATCATTCATTGCCACTCCAAAGTCTTCCGCATTCAACGGATAGGTTAGATGCGTGTGCAGATCGATCAAGCCCGGCAGGATTGTTTTTCCCGATGCATCGACTACATGCGCGTCTTTTGGCCAGTCTGTCGAGTTGGGCGGAAGAATCTTGGCAATCTTGTTTCTTTCAATCACCAGCGCGCCCTCGCGCGCTGGTGCTCCCGTGCCGTCAAAGATTCTTCCGTTGCGGAGAACCAGGGTGCCTTCCGGCCCTCGCGGTCCCGGCTTCACAACGGTGCGGCGAGGGTCGTCGCTCACCGGCGTCTTCGGATCGAGGAACTTTCTTCGATCTTGCACTTTCTCTTGCGTCCAGCTCTGAGAGCACAAAAACAAGATGAGGAACAACACGCCGATCGCCTTCGATTTCATTCTTGCTTCCTCCACGGACCCGTTTCTTATCACAGTTCGGTACTTTCTTCGCTGTTCAAAAAATTAGGCGGCACGCCCGTGACGTGCCGCCGCGATCTTCAAATCTACTTTTACGCCCAAGCCAGCTACTTAGGAGCTTCTTCCTTCTTTTCCGCCTCCGCAAACTCCTTGGACCATAACCCAAACGCCTTCAGCATTTCGTCCTGGTGCTGCGCGCGCAGCATTTTCACGGTCTTTTCCACGGGCCATGGCGATGCAAAACGCTCCGGCCGGTCCGCGATCCAATACGCCGTGAGCGCCATGAGCGTGGCGTTTTGCGCCAGCACGTCCGGGTTCACCGCTTCCAGAGCGTCGGCCGACGAGTGATGCGTAAATTTGTACTCCGGCGAATCCTGATCCATGTTGATTCCCGGCAATCCGGCCATCGAAAAGGGCAGCGTGTCCGTCCCGCTTTCCACTTTGTCGGTCACGGCAATGTTTCGAATCGACGAGAGCGACTGCGCGAACGGCTGGAAGCTCGCCACCAAATCATCTCTCCCGCCTAATTGGAATTCCCTTACTGGTCCTTGCCCGTTATCCAGCACCAGGTTGCCCAAATGATTGGTCATCTCCGATTGGTGCTGCTTCAGGTACGCAAACGAACCGTCCAGTCCCTGCTCTTCTCCTGTGAACAGCACAAAGCGAATCGTTCGCCGCGGCCTCATCCCAGAACGCACAATCGCTTCCGCCGAGGCCAGCACGCTTGCCGATCCCGTGCCGTTATCCGTTGCTCCTTCCGAAAGATCCCAGGAATCCAGGTGCGCTCCGACCACCAGCACTTGCTCTGGATTTTGGCGTCCGCGAATTTCTCCCACCACATTCGCCGATTCCACCGGCCCATTTGAAAATGTATTTTGCACGTTAAAGCGGACGCGCACTCTTTTCCCGCTCTCGACGTAGCGTTCGAGTTGCCCTTGATCCTCCGCGGTCAGTGATAGCACCGAGATGGCAAAATCAGCGTCGAACCCGAGAATCCCAGTGTGGGTAAGGTTCATCCCCACCGCCTTTGACCCGCCCTGGCCCCCGATCACTGCCACCGCTCCGGCCTTGCTGGCCGCCTTCAGGAAGTCTCCGAAGATGGCAAACAGGGAATCCACATCCCTCTTGGGAGCGCCCTTCATGACCACCAGCACAATCTTCCCAGAGAGCCGCGAGGTGTGTTTAATCTCTTCCTCGATGTCGAAGAGATTCGCAGCCACCACTTCGCCTTCCGCGCCTCCTGCCGGCGTCGATCCTGTCCAGCCCATCGCATCAACGTGCAACTGCCGGCGAATCGGTTCCAGCAATTCCCCTTGCGCCGTACCGCGTGTCCATCCCCGCCAGAGCTGGTATTTTTCCTTGTGCACGTTTTCGAGGCCCATCACCTTCATCTTGGCCGCGCCCCAATCTTCGGCCTTTCGTTCTGACGGTGACGCTGTCACGCGCGCGCCAATGTCATCACTCAACTCGGTAAGGTATTGGAACGCGTGCGAATCCATCATCCCCTCGCCCGCAATCTTCACCAGTGCCGGCTTCGTTCCGTCCTCATCAGGCCCTTTTGGCCGGTTGTCCGCCCGGGCCGTCCACGCCCCGCCCAGACAAAATCCCAGTGCTGCCAACGCCGTCCCAGCTAGCACACGTCGCATCCGTTTTCTCCTTAGGGCCTTCACGCAGACAAACTCTATCACGCTCTCAGACGCACTCCCCGCCTTTCGGTTTCCTTGCGCTCTCTCCACCGGCAATTTTTCTCTGCGCTCCCTGCGTACGGCGTCTACCCCAACTGGGTCGGGGTGCCTTTGCGTTTCACTGCCCTTCTTCTTTGCGAATTCCGGGTTCCGTTCGTTACATATCGCGAAACCCTCTTTTAGCCATCTCTTTACGCGCCTTCTTCTCCGCCCTAAACTGCCAGCGAGGCCATCTTGCGACTTCATCCCTTCTTCCATCCGCTCTTGCGTGCGTTCGCAGTGTCTTTTCTGCTTGCTCCAGTTATTTCTTCCGCCTCGCTAGCCCACCAAGCTCCGCAAAAGCCATCCGAGAAACCCAGCGTAAAGCCTCCGGCTCCTCGCGAGAAATCAGATAACCCCGCTCAGATCGAACTTCTCGAAACCCGCTACCGTTTCGAAGCCAACGGCGACAGCCGCAAAGAAGTGCACACGCGCGTGCACATCAACAACGAACTCGGCGTCCGCCAATTCGCCCGCATCAATTTCGACTACAACCGCTCCTTCCAATCCATCGAAATCCCTCTCGTGCACATCACCCATCCCAGCGGCGGCACGGCCGACATTCTCCCCAGCGCCATCACCGACAGTCCCAATCCCGCCGTCGTCAACGCACCTGCCTACCAGGATGTCCGCGTCAAGTCCGTCCGCATCCTAGGCCTCGCTCCTGGCGACACGCTCGAATACCGCATCATCACCACCACCACGCATCATCCGCTCGCTCCCGACTTCTGGCTCGACTATTCCTTCGACCGCTCCGGCATCGTCTCCCAGGAAATCTTCGATCTCGATCTGCCGGCGTTGCCTCAATTGCAAATTCGCATTAATCCAAGTGCTCCAGCCCACTCACAGGAGAAGCCCAGTGATGGGAACTCCGCCCGAAGTATTTATCGTTGGGAACGAGCAACTGCAAATACAACTGAGGAACTTGCAGCCCCTGCCAAGGAATCCGGGGAAACCGCTCCCGATATCGCTTTATCGACAGCAGCATGGGAAACGCTTTCCGTTCGACTCGACGAGGCTCTTTTGCCGGGTGCAAAACCACTGGAGAATATCCGTACTTACGAAGAATCGGTAGAGGAGCTTTCTCGAAAACGCGCGGTCACTCCAGAAATTGCCTCGAAAGCCTTTGAACTCACAAAAGCAGCCGCAACCAGCAGGGGCAGGCTGGAAGCTATCTACGATTTTGTCTCCCAGAAGATCCGCACCATTGATCTCCCGCTAGGAGCCACGGGGTTTAAGGCGAGACCAGCTAGCGAGGTGCTAGCAACTGGCTATGCAACTCAGGAAGATAAGTTCGTTCTCTTCGCTGCGCTAGCCACGGCGGTTAAACTCAGCGCGGGCGCCGCTCTCACGGGCTACTGTGACGCGCGTGGAGTACCTCGTTCTACGGTATTCAAACATTTGCTGATTTCTGTACGAGATAATGACACCAGTTTCTGGCTTGATCCGAGCCTTGAAGTTGCTCCTTTTGGCATGATCTCTTCCCTGCCTCAGAAATGCATATTTGTCTTGAATCGCAAATTCTTTGCCATGAATTCAACAGGGCACGAATGGCAGCCGTTCGACAGAAAACTTCCATTTGCAGCCCACCAAAAAGTACAAGTTGACGCGGCACTCGCAAACGACGGTAAGCTCACTGCCAAAGTCCACTACTCCCTGCGTGGCGACAACGAACTCCTCCTCCGCCTAGCCTTTCATCAATCCGCTAGAGAAAAATGGAAGGACCTCGCCCAGCTCCTTGCGCTCTCCGACGGCTTCCGCGGGAAAATCAGTAACGCAACAGCGTCTGACCCTTACGCCACAAAAGAACCCTTCACCGTGGAGTATGAAATCTCCCAACCCAAATTTGTCGATTGGTCGAAGAAGCCCGTGCACATCCCCGCCTTGCTTCCCCAGTTAGGCCTGCCCGACCTGCCGGCGAAAGCTGCTCCCGGCGCCGCCTCCCTAATAGAACTCGGCACTCCGCTCGAAGTCGACACCCAAATGACCCTCCATCTCCCCCCCGGCACGACCATAGCCCCGCCGACCGGCACCTCCGTCCAGCGCGATTACGCTACAACGCTTTCCTCCACGCGGTCCAAAACGACCAAGCTCAGGCATTCACCCTCGACTCCGCATCACCGCCCGCCCCCAAGCCCGCCTCCTCAACCGACACTCCCCCGCCAACCCCCAAGCCCTAATCGCGCAGCGCGCTCCTATTCGACTCCGCCAATCGCAAGCCTCTTGATTGCAATCCCTTACGAGAAATTCCTGCCCACCTCATTTTGTATTTGACATTTCCTTAAGCCTTGCTATACGTATCATTGTAAATAACTTGACATCGATTACGCTCGCAAAGCATCTGATTTGCCCGCAATTCCTGATCGAATTGGTTTTTCCAGCGAGCCCGCGTTTCTGCGCCAGCTTGACCACAAAAAGACAAGCTCATTAAATCAGCGATTTACAAAATTGCAAATTTTGTAAGTCCTTTCTTTTGATATTCATGGGGGTACCCGCACAGCGATAATTTCTCCAGATTCGTCCACATTGGGCTTTGCAGAAAGGGGAGCCATACCGGATTGACAGAAGCGGTCCTTCCGTGTAACTAGAGTTTGTTCACCTTTGTGAACCGTTGCCCTGAGCGAAATGAAAGCCAACCCCCGGCCCATGGCAGCACTAACGTGCGAGCCTGAGTTCACGTTGAAATCGTAAACGGGCCGCGCCCGAGGATCGGTGTCACGGGCGATTGAATCCGTCGCCGTCAAACCGCCCTGCCCTCAAGGATTGTATCGATGCGTATGTCTTTGTTCTTGCGCTCGACTACGTTCGCGTGCTCCGCAATCATTGTCGGTTCCACTTTGAATGGCTGCTCGGGAAGAACTTCGGCCGGCCCGACACCCACAGCACCGGCGATTACCACCCAACCGGCGAGCCAGACCGTGTCCGCAGGCCAGACGGCGACTTTCACCGTAGCCGCGACGGGTACCCCTCCTTTGAGCTACCAGTGGCAGAAAAATGGCGCGTCCGTCAGCGGTGCCACGTCTTCCTCCTACATGACTCCGGCTGCCACCACCGCGGACAACGGCGCGCAATTTCGCGTTGTCCTCAGCAACACGGCAGGAAGCGTGACCAGCGGCGCTGCCACGCTGACAGTAAATTCAGCGCCGCCAAACCAGCTGCAAGTCACCCCCACGAGCTTGCCTGATGGCCAAACACAAACTGCGTACTCCGCCACCCTGCAAGCCACTGGGGGCACAACTCCGTATAGCTGGAGCGTTAGCTCGGGCTCGCTTCCGGAAGGGCTCTCGTTGGCCGCTGCTACCGGCGTAATTAGCGGTACGCCCACAGTCGCCGGAACTTCCTCGTTTACCGTCAAAGTGACCGACAGCGCGGGTAACTCCGCCTCGGCCTCTCTCACCCTAGTGATCGCAGCCACAACGGCAGCGGCCCCCTTCGGGCACGTCGTCATCGTTGTGGAAGAAAACACCAACTATGCGAACGTCGTAGGCAGCAGCCAGGGTCCATACTTGAACGGCCTCATAACGCAGTACGGCTCGGCAACGCAGTATTACGCCAACACCCACCCGTCCATCGGCAATTATATGATGCTGACAACCGGGCAGGTGCTGACAAACGACGACAGCCAAACGCCGCGAAGTTTTCCCGTTTCCGCGGACAACGTTGTGCGGGAGCTGGTCGCGGCGGGCAAGACGTGGAAATCCTACGCGGAGGATTTGCCATCCGTCGGCTACACGGGCGGCGACACGGGGAACTATGCGGTTCGGCACAATCCGCTCGCCTATATGACGGATGTGCAGAACAATGCATCCCAGCAGCAGAACCTCGTGCCCTTTACGCAATTCCCGCAAGACCTGGCCGCGGGGAGTTTGCCGGAATTTTCTTTCATCGTGCCCAACTTGTGTGACGACGCGCACGATTGCAGTCTCAATGTCGCGGACAGCTGGCTCAAGACCAACATCGATCCCCTGATCAAGAACTCCGTTTTTCAAAAGGACGGTCTCTTGATCATCGTCTTCGATGAATCCGGGAATGACAACACGAACGGCGGCGGCCGCGTCGCGGCCGTGTTGGTCAGCCCGGCGTTTTCCAAGGTTGGGTATTCATCCACAACTTTCTATCAGCACCAAAGCGTGCTTCGGCTAATCCTCTCCGGCTTGGGAGTGAAAATACTTCCTGGCTCGGCCGCTTCTGCGCCTGTGATGTGGGAGTTTTTTACGTTTGTTCCGCCGGCCTAGCAACGGCGGCGGATAGGCAAACCAGTGATGATCAAACCAGAGCGAACCTAAGGCTCACAAAAGGGCGCTATCTGATCTCGAGAATTTCTTTCTCTTTTGCCGCGGACAGATCCTCGATCTTCTTGGTCTCCGCGTGGGCGATTTTTTCCAATTCGTCCAGCGCCCGTTTCTGTTCGTCCTGGCTGATTTTCTTGTCCTTCTCCAGCTTGTCGATAGCTTCTTTAATGTCGCGACGGATGTTCCGCACCGCCGTGCGATGGTTCTCCAGCACCTTGTGCAAGTGTTTCACAATTTCCTTGCGGCGCTCTTCCGTCGGCGCGGGCATCGGCACGCGCACCACCTTGCCGTCATTCGTAGGATTCAGCCCCAGGTCCGAACTCCGGATGGCTTTGTCGATCAGCGGCACCGCGCTGGGGTCCCACGGTGAAATCACCAGCAGCGTGGCCTCCGGCGCCATCACTGTGCCAAGCTGATTCACCGGTATAGGCGTGCCGTGATAATCCACGCGGATGGCGTCCAGTATGGAAGCATTGGCGCGCCCGGTTCGCAGCGTGCCGAGCTCTTTGCGAAAATCATCCACCGCCTTTTCCATCCGTGTCCTGCCCGCGGCCATGGCCTCTTTCACTGTCCCCATCGTCGTCATAACGTCCCTGCAGCTCACCCCTTCAGGGGTGAGGCTTTTTTGGCCCTTGAACTTTAAACTTTGAACCGTCGACTGTGAACTTTCCTACGCCGGCGTCACTTTCGAGCCCACGCGCTCGCCAAGCACCACTCGCTTGATGTTCCCTGTCCGGTTCATGTTGAAAACCACGATCGGCATGCCATTGTCCATGCACAGCGAAATCGCCGTCGAGTCCATCACCTTCAGGTTCTGGCTCAGCACTTCACGGTAAGAAATCGCGGCAAAAAACTTCGCGTCCGGAATTTGCTCCGGGTCGGCGTCGTAAACTCCGTCCACGCGCGTGGCCTTCAGGATCACGTCGGCCTTGATTTCCATCGCGCGCAGCGCCGCCGCCGTGTCCGTCGAAAAATAAGGATTCCCCGTCCCCGCCGCGAAGATCACCACGCGGTCTTTTTCCAGGTGCCGCATCGCGCGCCGCCGTATAAACGGCTCGGAAACCTCTTTCATTTCGATGGCGCTCAGGACACGCGTGAACACGCCCTCTTTTTCGAGCGCGTCCTGCAGCGCCAGCGCGTTGATCACCGTTGCAAGCATACCCATGTAATCGCCGGTCGCGCGATCGATCTCAAAACCTTTCTGCCTCGCGCCACGGAAAATGTTTCCACCGCCGACCATGATCGCCGTCTGCACGCCCAGCGCGTGCACGTCTTTCAGTTCGCGCGCGATACCTTGAATCGTTTCTCCGTGGATGCCGAATCCTTGCGGTCCCTGGAACGATTCTCCGGAGAGCTTCAATAGAATTCTTTTATACGCCGGCTTGCCTTTTCTCACGCTCTTCTTTCCAGCTTTCTTCGCGGCTGCCATGAGTCTCCGATTCGCGCGGTCTAAAATCCCGTGAATTGTAACAAACTATCTTCGCCCCCGCACATTTGTAGTGCGGGAGAAAGGCGCTGCCAGTCCAAAAAAAAAGCGTCCCGCTTATAAGCGGGACGCTCAAGGTTGGTTGATTCCGATTATCTTTGAATTATGGTTTCACCGGCACCGGTGCCGTTTCCGGCCCTGTGGTTCCGCCCCCGCCCACTTCGCCGACCTTGAACCGCACGAAGCGGCGGATCGAAATGTTTTCACCCAGCTTGGCGATCGCCTGGGTGATCATCTCCCCGATGGTCACGCTCTCGTCCTTGATGTAGTGCTGTTCGTAGAGGCAGTTTTCCTCGTAGAACTTTTCCATCTTCCCGTTGACGATTTTTTCGACAACCGCTTCCGGCTTGCCGGTGGCCAGCGCCTGCGCCTTGTAAATATCGCGCTCTTTTTCGAGCATCTCCGGCGTCACTTCTTCACGGCGCACGTAGCGCGGGTCCAGCGCCGCGATGTGCATCGCGATGTCATGCGAAAGCAGCTGGAACGCATCGGTGCGCGCCACGAAGTCGGATTCGCAATTCAGCTCCACGAGCACGCCGATTTTCCCCCCAGCATGGATGTAGCTGCCCACGAGCCCTTCCGACGCTTCGCGCATGGCTTTTTTTGCGGCCGCGGCCTGTCCTTTCTTGCGCAGGATCGCGATGGCCTTCTCGATGTCGCCGCCCGCTTCCACAAGCGCGGCGCGGCAATCCGCGAAACCGGCATTGGTCCTCTCGCGCAATTCCTTTACGAGTTGTGCCGGGATTTGCACTGCTGGCTGTTGTGTACTCATCCTTTTTTCTCTTTGCTGATTGGCAATTTCTTGTTGGCGCTCTTTAGCTACAAAACGGCCCGCACCGAATCGCTCGGCGCGGGCCTCACAAAATTCCTACCCGCGCAATTGCTTTACCGTTTTTCCTCGTCGTCAGGAGGCACAGTGGCTTCGGCGGGCTCCGCAGGCGTTTCCACAACGCCCTCCACGAAATCGCCTTCCTGCTTCTCGTACTGCTCGTATGCGCTCGTGTCGACGTATTCGACGCCGTCCACCAGCGCCTGATCTTCCGCGGCCTTCTGATCCGCTACCTGCGACTGCTGGTAAGCGTTGTGGCCTTCGAGCACGGAATCCGCAATCTTGGTCGTGAACAGGCGAATGGCGCGCAGCGCGTCATCGTTCCCGGGAATAATCCAGTCCACCACGTCCGGGTCGCAATTCGTATCCACCACGGAAACCACTGGCACGCCCATGCGCCGCGCTTCTTTTACCGCGATCTCTTCCGCGTTGGAATCGATCACGAACATGGCGTCCGGCAACTGCGTCATGTTCTCGATGCCTTCGAGGTTCTGAAACAAGTGCTTCATTTCCCGGTCCAGCCGGGCTTGTTCTTTCTTAGAAAGTTCCTTGATGCGGCCATCTTCGTTCATGGCCTTCAGCAGCTTCAGCCGCTTGATGGATTTCTGCAGCGTCGCCCAGTTCGTCAGCGTGCCGCCCAGCCAGCGGTGGTTCACGAAAAACGCGCCGCAGCGCTTCGCCTCTTCGGCGACCGCTTCCTGGGCCTGCCGCTTGGTGCCCACAAATAAAACCGTTCGTCCTTGTCCGGAAAGTTCGCTCACGAAGCGGCTTGCTTCGCGGAACATCTTGAGGGTTTTCTGAAGATCGATAATGTGGATGCCGTTGCGTTCGCCGAAAATGTACTCCTTCATTTTCGGGTTCCA
>MNEA01000148.1 GCA_001917435.1 Acidobacteria bacterium 13_2_20CM_2_57_6 | reverse complement strand
GTGCGCTCCCCAGCCTGGTGTTCATGCCTTCCGGTAGGGCGGTCCTCTATGCCGTGCGGGAAAAAGGGGTCGACAATCTGTGGGTGCAGCCATTGGATGGATCGGCGCGGCGCCAGCTAACGCACTTCACTTCGGAAAAAATCGGAGGATACGAGTATTCGAAGGACGGGACACGGCTCGCGGTTGGACGGGGCCACGCCGATTCCGACGCGATCCTGCTGCGCAACATTCCCCATTAAAAAATTTCGCATTGACTTCAATTAGCGCCGCGCGCAGCGCATTTTCAACAACGGATCATTGGATTGTGCCTCCGGGAGGATTTGCCGTCGCCGGCACGTTGTTGCCGGCTCGAGCGAAATAGCCGCGGCGCGCGCGCACCTGGTAGCCCTTATGATCGGGCACCTCGATGCGGATTTTATGGTAGCGGCCATCCATAACGTAGTTCGTGGGAAGGTAGGCGACGGAATATTGGTTGCGCAATTCGTCGCCGATGTCCTGAAACGACTGGTCCAAATCGTCGACGTGATACGGAAAAAACGCGCGGCCTCCGGTTTCCTCGGCGAGTTCCTGCAAAATCTTGTCACCGTCTGTCAGGTGATATTTGCGGTCCGCCAGTTTGCTCGGATCGGTCTGCGAGAGCGAGACCCACTGTGTGCTGGTGCTGATGGTGTAGATGACCACGCTCGTGCGCTGCGCCATTTCGATGGCGTCCGCGCGCGTGTGCGTCGATAGATTATCCTCGCCATCGCTGATGAGAATCATTACGCGGCGCACCACGTCCGGCTGATCGCCCGGCGGGCGCGGAGGGTGGCTCAATTCCTTCACGCACGCTTCGTAAATCGCGTCGTAGATTGCAGTGCCGCCGCCCGCGCGGGTCTTGGTGATCTGGTCGCGCAGGGCTCCCGCGTCGCCGGTGAAGGGCTGGACGATTTGCGGCTCATCGTCGAACGTCATCACAAAAGCTTCATCCTTATTGCGCCGCAGCACGCTGAACAGGAAATTGATCGAGGCATCCTGCTCGAACTTGATGCGGTCGCGGATACTGTTGGAAGTGTCCAGGAGCATGCCGATGCGCAGAGGCAGATTGGACTGTTTGCTAAAGTAGCGGATTTCCTGCGGATATTTGTCGTCCCAGATCTTGAAATCGCTCTTTTCGAGTTCCGGTACAAGCTTGTTGCGGCGGTTGAGCACCGTGAAGAGCACATCGACGAGGTTGACGACTGACTTGATGGTTTGATCGCTCTGCTGGGTAGGTTCCTGCTTCGCCGCGGCAGGCTGCGTCGGCTGGGGTGCTTGCGGCTTAGCGTCCGGAGAGGACGACGCTTGGGGCTTCGTGGCTGGTGCCGATTGCTGTGCCCGGTCTGTCAGCGGAAATAACAGCAGCGCCAGCGCCAAAAAGATCGAACTAATGATTCGTCGCATTTGCATCGATTATAGGTATCCCGCCAGCGCGGCGTCAATTCGGCTCTGCGTTTCTCCGGCAGCGTCACAAAGTTTTCTCAAATAATCGCGCAATTCCACCGGCAATCTAGCGCGAACTTCGATCCATGCGCCGGTCCGCGGCTGCGCAAAGCCAAGTTTCACCGCATGCAAGAAATTGCGTCCCAGTGGAGGCAAATCGAGCTTGCCTATCCGCAACTCCCGCGCTGCGCCGTACAGCGTGTCGCCCACCACCGGATGCTTCAGCGCGGCGAAATGCACTCGAATCTGATGCGTGCGTCCGGTGTGGAGTTGGACTTCCACCAGCGTTGTGTTGTCGATCTTTGCGAGCGCTTTCCAATCCGTGCGCGCCTCGCGCGGATTGGCGATGGCCGCACCATGCCACGATTTGCGCTGCGTCGCCATGCGCGTTCGATGAATCGGGTCGCGTCCGATTGCCAGATCAATGCGGCCGCTTTTCTCCGTAAGAACGCCCTGCACCAGCGCGATATACGTCTTCTTGATGGCGCGCTGGCGAAACGCGTCCCCGAGTTTTGCGTGCGCCACGTCGTTCTTGGCCACCAGGATCACGCCCGAAGTCTCCTTGTCCAGACGATGCACGATTCCCGGCCGCAGCGGATCGCTACCCTTTGAAAGCGCTTGCCCTCGCCCAAGAAGCGCGTTGACCAGTGTGCCAGACACGTTTCCCGCCCCGGCGTGAACGGTCATCCCCGCGGCTTTGTTAACGGCGATCACGTCGTCGTCTTCGTAAAGCACCTCCAGCGGAATCGCTTCCGCTTCGGCGCGTGTCGCGGGCCGCGGCTGCGCCCGAACAATGATGAGTTCCCCGCCGTGAAGTTTCTGAGAGGATTTCGCTGCCTTGCCATTGACGAGGATAAGCCCGCCGTCGATAAGTTCCTGTACGCGCGACCGCGACAGTTCCGGGCGATGCGCGGCCACAAACCGGTCCAGCCGCGTTCCGGCGTCCGTATCCACCGCCAGTAGCTCATGCATCTCGGGTTGGGCTCCACGCGGCACAGGCCGATTGTAGCAAGGCTGCGATGAGAGGTACGTCCGATTAGGGAGTGCCAACCTTACTGCTTTGCCGGAACCGCGAGAGGTCCTGTGAAGTAGCCCTTGCGCGTCTTGATGGTGAGGCCTTCGCGCGTGGCGCGGATCTCTACCTTATGATAACTAGCGTTGCGGTTATTGCCGCGGGGCACGTAGGCCAAAGTGTACTCGTGCCTAGCCTCTTCGGTTATTAGTGTCCGACAGCCAAGCTGTATACGGATATGTTGTCGTGAAGGAGCGCCTCGAGCGTGCCGGGGTACGTGTGATGGTTAAATTGCGGCCCGTTGAGGCCGTCGGAGATGAGAAGGATGATCTTGCGGCGGCTGGCTCCGCGATCATGGAGCAGCTCAGCGGCAGAATGGACGGCGTCGTCGAGAGCCTTGGTTGGGCGGGAACCAAGGTTAGTTGGCGCTGCCAGGGGCGGTTCACCGACCCCGAGTGGATGGCTCGATGGTGGCGTGACGAAGGGGACGGCACCGGAGGTCGAAGGACCGCTATGATCCTGGGCATCCTTCAAATCGGCCCAGAGCTTGTTGAGGTCGGCACTAAATCCATCGCCCGGATAGAACGAGAGATCAAAACGGCAAATGATGGCTTCGTCGCTTGAGCTGATTCCGCCGGTTATGGCGCGCAGAGTGGGAGCCATCTGTGCCGCGTCCTGGGATTTCAGATCGTCGTCGATGAGGACGACCAGCGAGAGCGGAAAGGCTTCGGCAGTGAAAACATCTATGGATTGCTCAACGTTGTCATCGAAAATGCGGAACTCTTCTTTTTGAAGATCAGGAACGAGATTGCCGTGGAGATCTTTGGCCGTGGCAGCGAGCACAACGAGATCGGAATTAACGCTGATTTTGGTTCGGGCTTCGCTTTGCTCGGTGGCGGCCTGTGGTTGCGCTTGGACAGCAGGAATTCTTTGTGTGGACGATTGCCGTGATTGAACAAGAACGGAGCCAGCAGCCACCACCATTGCAAACAGCCTTCTCGGCATAGGAATGGCTCTCAGAACTTAGATCGTACCGGAGATTTTGACGCTGGTTGCTGTAAAAGAGTGGCCAACCAGTGGAGTCTACGTTTGAACTTCTCCCCTTTCTTTTACGCTGTTCCAACCTCACTTTGCACTCAGCAAAAACTCAACTCTCTTCTTTTCAAGCAAATCCGAACTCTTCTGCAAAAACACCGGGGTAGTGGAGGAACGAAGATGCATTTCAGTGCAAGGCCATGGGGATCCAGTAGTGTCGCGCCGTGCCCTTCAGAAGGGGTGCGGCGCGCCCGATTTCAGCGCCGCACCCCTTCCTGCCTGCATATGCAGCCCCGTTACAGGAGCACGTTGAGACTTGCCATCCGCGTCGTACCGTTGTACGAAGCTGAAATGGTGACGGAAGTCGAAACGAGAACGATGGAGGTGTTCACGGTAAAGGTCGCGCTGGTAGCTCCTTCCGGAACAAACACGCTGGAAGGCACGCTGGCTGCGCCGCTGCTGCTGGAGAGGGTAACCGTCGCGCCACCTGCAGGTGCGGGCGCGCTTAACGTGACCTGGCCCGTGGAAGATTGCACGCCGCCGATAACGGTGCTGGGATTCAGCGTCAGCGAGGAAAGCGTGGGCGGTGGGGGAGGCGCGGGATTCACGGTGAGCGAAGCTGTCTTGGTTACGCCCGCGTAGGCCGCGGAGATGGTGACCGTGGTTGACGCCGTGACGGCGCTGGTGTTGACCGTGAACGTCGCGCTCGTGGCTCCAGCCGTGACCTTCACGCTGGAAGGAACTGTAGCTACTGACGTGTCGCTGCTCGAGAGCGCGACTTGAGCTCCACCTGACGGTGCCGGCCCGCTCAGCGTTACCGTGCCCGTGGAGGAATCTCCGCCAGTCACAGTCGCAGGACTCAGGGTCAGCGAAGTAAGAGTGGGCGTCGGCGGAGGAGAAGTTGCAGACTGCTCAAAGAGCAACACTGCGGGATTCGGGTCGTTCAGTGAAACCGCTACGAAGGCCGTGGCGGAGATCATGTAAATGACGGCGTTGCCTCCTTCTCCGGAAGCGACGGTCATGGTTCCCCGTCCATTTGCTGACGAGGAGGATATGGCGTACGCAGCCTGAAACGCCGCGCCCGAGACTGGTCCGCTGGACGCTCCGATGTCCTCCGTGCCGGTCATATTGCCGGTGGGGCTGGCGCCATCCGCCGCGAACTCACCGGAGAATACTTGAACGCCAAACGACGCTGGCGTAGCCGCCACACCTGCATAATTTCCATTCAGCGCGCTGTTCGTGAACGACATAGCCGCCTGGGGCTCGCCAAAGCCGGAGACCACAGAACTGTCCGTGCTGAAGAGGAAGGCTTGATTCGGACTTACCAGGTAGGCGACCGCGCCATTTGCGACGGCTATAGATGTGCGGCCATTGCTTGCCACACTGTACGTCCCGGATAGTCCGCTGATGGAATTGGAGAGCCCACCGCAATTCTCGTCGAAGGTGATGTTGAGGGCGCCGTTGCCGTCAGTTGTGGACAAGCCCGCGAGCGCGTCAGAGGAACGGGCTGATCCGTTTCCGCAAAACGTAAATCCCGTCAGGTAAATCACCATGCCGCCATTTAGCGCAGCGTTGGAGAAACCTCCTGCCGGAATCTGTTGACGCAACACGACACCATTCAGCAACGGAGTGGACGCCGACACCGGGTCCGTCCCCATCACAAATAGCTTTCCTGCGTTCACGAAGTAAAATGCGTAATTCAAACTGAATGGCGATCCCCCGATCGAGAAAGAGAAGTTGAGTGTGCCCCGCCCCGTGGAAGTATCGGACACCGAGTAATTCGCCGAAGAAAATGTCATCGAATAGGTAGTGCCATAGGCGTTGACGTCACCGGCTTCGTTGGTCAAAGCGCCCGCTCCGTTCGAAGTAAAACGCCCGGCAATGGCCGCGCGATTGTTGGCGTCGTCAAACCCAGCGACGCCAAATGCGTAGTCCCCCGAAATGCTTGCGGTGTTGTACGCGGAAGTGTCCGCTTTTTCCATGGTCCCTGAGCCAATCGTTCCGACCCCGCCCGTAGCATCGAACTCGATGAACTGGGCATTGCCGTTGGCCATCATCGCGAAGGCGAGTTTTGCACCGCCGGGAATATTCAGAGTCATCACACCGCGATTGTCGGCACCGATCGCATACGTTCCGGTGAACGCTTGCGCGGCTAGCGCAGCTCCGGGACCAACGCCGTTGGTGTCCAGTTCGCCGTTAGTGATATTGCCGGAACCATCCGCAGTGAATCTTCCCACGGCCCCAAAAACAGATGAGCCACCGCTATTCCCGGTGAACCCGCTGAACGTAAATGCATAATTGCCATTCAACTCCGCATTGTTCACGCCGGAATTGCTTTGGGCTTGAACATTCGCGGCAAAAACCAATGCGAGACACAACAGCAGCAAAGCATTCAGCTTGTGCATCTTTCCTCCGTATGACGGCTGGGCGATTAATTCCGTCGCTGTCAGAACGAACCTACCCATGACTGAAGCGCACAGGTGAGCGTGCTCTTGACATCAGAGTCATGGAAACGGCAGGGACGAGGAGCACCTGAAAATTCACGCGGAAAGTGCTGCGCCTTTCCAAGCGTTTTGGCTCTAGAGTGCGATTACGTTCTTGTTCGCACGCCCTAGACTATTCATCCACCCTTTCTTACTCTCGGCTAGCTTCGAGGCAGCTTGCAGCCGCTCTAGATATGCTTGAGACTGGACGTGAAGGCAATCGGGTGGATGCTGCAAAACTAGGTGGAAGAAACCTGAATGGACGGACGAATCAAAGCAGCTGATTCCATTCAAGTTATCCAGGTAAAGCTGCCGGGGAAGGTTTCGCGCACCAGTGGCCGGAGTATTCGATGATGCGCTTCTGCGTGCGGAATCCGACTACGATGTTTGCGAATTCAAGTGCGGCCCTTCGGACCGACGGCCAAATAATATCTCGAGCAGGATAAGAATGGCGCCAACCGTGATGGCGGAATCCGCGACGTTGAAGGCAGGCCAAGGATTGAAAGTTCGCCAAGGAAGGAAGCGGAGATAAACCTCGATGAAATCGGTGACGGCGCCATGGAGAATGCGGTCGGTGACGTTGCCTGTAGCGCCGCCAAGGAGAAGCGCGAGGCCGGCGGCATGGGCGGCGCTGATGCCGCGGCCGGCGACGAGCAACCAAGTGATGACTGCGATGATGACGAGGGAACCGCAGATAAGGAACAGGCGGAGGGCGGGTGAGGACAGACCAGCGAGAAAACTGAAAGCGATGCCGGGGTTGCGGGAGTCCACCAGATAGAAAAAATTTTGAATGACGGCGTGGGGGAAGCGATCAGCAGGGCGAGATTCGATCCAAGCCTTTGTGGCGCGGTCGAGAAAGACGACAGCGAGCGTGAGCCAGAGGAAACGGAGGCGGGAGAAAAGAGTCATGAAGTAAAGAACGTAAAGGAGATGAAGGAGGTAAAGGAATGACGGGGAGGCGGCGCGCTCCGAGGATGGCACGTTTGAAGAGCAAGCATCATGTCAGCTTACGGCGACGCTGGCTGAACCGTCGTTTTCGATTTCGGCAAGGGCATCGGAGCAGCGCTCGCAGACGGTGGGATAACGAGAGTTTTCGCCGACATGCGTTGAATAATTCCAGCAGCGGTCGCATTTCGCGCCTTCGGCGCGCTCGATTTTGACTGTCAAACCGGGCAAAGTTTCGGCTGGAACGGATGCGGGAATCGCCGATGAATGGACTTCGACCTGGGAAACGATGAAGAGTGCGGGGAGAAGAGACTGCTTTTCTTCAAGCAATTTTTGCAAGCCAGCGGCCTCCGGGCCGGCGTGGAGATGGACTTTTGCTTCGAGGCCGCCGCCGATGGTCTTTGCGGCGCGGGCTTGCTCGAGAGCCACGAGTACGGCGGAACGTACCTGTGCGAGCCGTTCCCATTTTTCCGCAGCGTCTTTGGCGATCCCACACGCGAGAGCGGCGGCTTCAGGAAAGAGCGAGATGTGGACGCTTTCCGGTTCGCCCTGGGATTTCGGGAAATGCTTCCAAATCTCCTCGGAAGTGAAAACAAGGATGGGCGCGGCCAGACGGACCAAAGCGCTGCTGATTTTCCAGACAGCGGTTTGTGCGGAGCGACGCGATTTATTTTTGGGAGCTTTGGTGTATAGGCGGTCCTTCAGCACGTCGAAATAGAAAGCGCTGAGGTCCACAACGCAATAATCGTGGATGGCGTGGTAGACGCGATGGAATTCGTAATTCGCGTACCATTCGCGGCATTTCTTGACGAGCTCAGCGGTACGGTCGAGCATCCAACGATCGATTTCCTCGAGATGATCGTTCGAAAGCGCGTCGCGCGAAGGATTGAAATCGCCAAGGTTGCCGAGAGCAAAGCGGAATGTGTTACGAATCTTGCGATAGGCTTCACTGAGCTGGGTCATCACGCGCTCGCTCATTTTTACGTCGGCTTGGTATTCGACGGAACCGACCCAAAGGCGAAGCAAATCCGCACCCCACTTTTCGCAGATTTCGATGGGATAGAGGGCGTTCCCGAGCGATTTGGACATCGGGCGGCCCTGTTCGTCGAGCGTCCAGCCGTGGGTGACGACGCCACGATAGGGCGAAGCGTCGCGCACGCCGGTCGCAACCAGAAGCGAGCTGTGGAACCAGCCGCGATATTGATCGGGGCCTTCGAGATAGACGTCTGCGGGCCACTCGGCGCCCTTCAGCACGGATAGATTCGAAGAACCTGAATCGAACCAGACGTCGAGAATGTCGTTTTCCTTGCGCCACTTCGTGGAGCCACAAGAACACTTTGTTCCAGCAGGGAGCAATTCTTCAGAGGTATGCTGGTACCAGGCGTCGGCGCCTTCCTTTTCGAACCACTTGACGACACTGCGCAGGGCTTTGAAATCTTCGAGGCGCGTGCCGCAACCTTCACAATAAAAAACGATGATCGGCACGCCCCAGAAGCGCTGGCGTGAGACGCACCAGTCCGGGCGC
This sequence comes from Acidobacteria bacterium 13_2_20CM_2_57_6, assembly GCA_001917435.1. Lineage (GTDB taxonomy): Bacteria > Acidobacteriota > Terriglobia > Acidiferrales > UBA7541 > Acidiferrum. Next base: position 42,013 of record MNEA01000148.1, on the reverse strand, counting down.
TTCTCAATCATTTCGTACATGCGGTCTTCGCCCCAGGCGGGGAACCACTTCACCTGGTGAATTTCCTCGAGCGCTTCCTGGCGCAGGGATTTTTCTTTTCCGTGAGCGGCCTGGTCCATTTTAATAAACCACTGCTCCGTGGCGCGGAAAATTACCGGATTGTGGCAGCGCCAGCAGTGCGGATAGCTGTGCTTGTATTCATTATTGCCAAGAAGAGCGCCGCGCTCAGCGAGCAATTTCACGATGATGGGATTGGCGGTGAATACGTCTTTGCTTTTGTATTCGGGCAAACCTTCGAGGTAGAGGCCCTTGTCGTCGAGCGGCGCATAGATCTCCAAGCCGTACTTTTGGCCGGAATAGAAGTCGTCGGCGCCGTGGCCGGGGGCAGTGTGAACGACGCCGCTGCCCTGATCGAGGGTGACGTAATCAGCGAGAATGCCGGGCACTTGAATCGGAAGAAATGGATGCTGAAATTTCATACCATCGAAATCGCGGCCCTTGAAGGTGGCGCGCACGCGAGCTTCCTTGATGCCACATTCGGCTTGCAAAGCGGCGATGCGGTCGGAGGCTAGAAGCAGCGCGCCCTTTTCGGTGTCGACCACGGCGTACTCGAAATCGGGATGAAAGGCCAGAGCGCGATTATGCGGAATGGTCCAGGGGGTGGTGGTCCAGATGACCGCGCTGACGTCGCTTCCAAGTCCTGCAATATCTCCTCGGTGGCCGACGACAACCGCAAATTTCACCCAGATTGAGGGGCTGGTGTGGTCTTCGTATTCGACTTCGGCTTCCGCGAGCGCGGTGCTGTCATAGATGCACCAGTAGACGGGCTTGCGGCCGCGATAGACATAACCCTTTTCCATGAAATCCAGGAACGCGCCGGCAATGGTGGCTTCGTATTCGTGGCTCATCGTCAGATAGGGATCGTTCCAGCGGCCGAAAATGCCGAGGCGCTTGAAATCTTTTTTGTGCTGTTCGACGTAACGGAGCGCGAATTGACGGCACAGCTTGCGGAACTCCGCAGGCGGAACTTTCCCTTTTCCGCCCAGCTCTTTTTCCACCTGGGTCTCAATCGGCAGGCCGTGGCAATCCCAGCCGGGGACGTAGGGCGCATAGTGCCCCGCCATGCTTTTGGTCTTAACGACAAGATCCTTGAGAATTTTGTTGAGGCCGGTGCCGAGATGGATCTCTCCGGTGGGGTACGGCGGGCCGTCGTGCAGAACAAAGAGCGGCTTGCCTTTGCGCGCTTCCAGGATACCTTCGTAGATGTTTCCGTTGTGCCAGGCTTCGAGCTGCCTGGGCTCATTTTGCGGCAGGCCGGCTTTCATCGGGAAGTCCGTTTTCGGCAGGTTCAGCGTTTTCTTGAGTTCGAGTGGTTGGGCCATAATTGAAGCGATTGTAAGTCCCTTCTATGCCGTCCGTTTGTACAGGTGTACGGCGGGAAACATCGGGAAGCAGCGTAACCACGTATGTTACAATGATTGGCAACCGGTGTCAGCCGCCATGGAGCGCGCAACCTTTCCCGGCCAGCGCGAATCATATCGGACAGGCACACCGAATATGGGGAATCTGCGTCTAAACTAAAGAGGTAAACGGTGCCGGGCAAATTTATCAATCTGCTGCCGCCTGAAATCACAAAACCCAGGGTGTCATCCGCGGGCCGCGGTCCTGCCGTTCCGGTCCCGTCCACGGCGGTGCCGAAGTTCACGAAGCCCGAGATTCTAATCCCGGATAATTTCTGGTCGAACCTGAAGCAGTTCCTTACGGAACGGCCGGTCAAAGTGCGCGAGCGCAAGGATGCGCCCTTTACGCAGACAACTTTCGGATCGGGAGTAGCTGGCAACCTGGCGGAATTTTTGCGCCTTCGGCCTGCATCGAGAGGGCGCGTGAACAGCAGGCTAGCAGTAGCATGGGGCGCGAATTTCGGCGGGTTCGGCGACCGAGTCAGGGATTTTTTTTCGCCTCCGAAGCAGCCGCCTCTGCCGCCTGGGATTCGGCCGGTGAAAGTGAAAGACATCTGGTCGAAAGACGAAAACTTTGGCACCAGCCAGATGCTCGCTGTCGTCCTGCACATTGCGGCGATCGGCCTGTTGGTGATTCCAATCTTTACTAATGTACTGCCTGCCTCGACGGAAGCAAAGAACAAGCAGGTTAACGTGACGCCGCTGGACATTTCACCCTACATAGCGAAGCTGCCGGCGGGTAATGACAAGGCTGGCGGCGGTGGCGGTGCAAACAATCACACCTTGACCCCGACTTCCAAGGGGAAACTCCCCAAGTTTCAGTACACGCAGTTCACACCGCCTCAGGCAAAGATTCAGAATCTGAATCCCAAGCTGGCGATGGATCCTTCGCTGCTTGGTCCACCTGATTTGAAAGTGCCGAGCCCGAATATGGCGAACTTCGGTGATCCGCTGGCCAAGAGCGCGACGGACTCGCTCGGGAACGGCAATGGCACCGGTATCGGCAGTGGCTCCGGCGGAGGCCTTGGCCCTGGTGAAGGCGGGGGTACGGGCGGGGGAGTTTTCCGCGCGGGGCTGAACGGCGTCGGCTCGCCGATGTGCATCTACTGCCCACAACCGGAATACTCCGACGAAGCGCGGAAGGCCAAGTACCAGGGAACCGTTTTGCTCGATGTGACGGTTACCGCCGACGGGCGAGTGATCAGCCCGGTGGTAATCAAAGGCCCTGGACTCGGCTTGGAAGAAAAGGCCCTCGCGCAAGTGAAGAATTGGAAAATGCGCCCGGCAGTAGGTCCCAGCGGCAAACCGGTCAATTGCCGCGTGCAGATCGAAGTCACTTTCCACCTCTACTAGCAAGAGCTAGCAGCAAGCTCTTCCGCACAGCCTTCGGGGCGTTTGTATACGCCGTGCTCTTTGTGGCGAGACGCTCTTCACTGAGGTATAACCAAATGGACTTTTTGCGGGCAACCAATCTGCCGCGCTGTGCTTCTCAACACGCGTTCGCAGCCCGCCTCGTCGAGGAGTGCGTCCAAATTTGAGGCGGGCGCGGAGGCCTGCCCATGCGCGATTCCTTCGTGCGTTCCTTGCTTTCCTCGGTGAGTTCTAGCGACAACGTAGTTCAACGGATCCGCGGAAACTTTCATGATGCCCTGGCTCGGGGGAAGTGGAAAATGAGTTCCGCGAACGGCGCGCCATTGCATCTTTTGCATTTTGATAGATCGGCGCATTCGAGCCGCGCGCAGGGAATATCTCTTCTAACGCATTCGGCAGTAATCCTGGTGCTGGCGGCGCTTGCCGTGCATCCATTCAGGCCCGAGAAACCCAAGGAAAATGACGCTACGAAAGTCCTGAGAGGTCTTACGTTTCCGTCGCACTTGTTTGCGCCGAGCACCAGTCGCGCTGATCCAGGAAGCGGCAGTGGAGGGGGCCGAGTGATGATTCCCGCGACGGCTGGAAATTTTGCAGCGCTCGCTTCCATTCAGATCGTCCGGCCATCGCTCCCACAAACAGGAAGAACAAATGCCCGTGGCGCCCACAATATTCGATCCGAACGCATCGCCTACCCTGACCGCGGTTAGCAAAATCGGCTTGCCGTGGATGACGGAGGAAACGAACTCACCGGGACCGGGCGATTCCGATACGATCGGCAGCCGTGATGGGAAGACTATGGGAGATGGCCCGCGCGATGGACCCGGCGGGCTAGGCGAATCGCAATCGAGATACCGGGGCGGCGTTACGCTACCCAGCTGCGCGGATTGCCCCGACCCGCAATACACCGACGAGGCGCGGGAAGCCAAGCTACAAGGCAGAGTGGTACTGCGCGTTCTCGTCGGTGCTGACGGGCGAGCCTCGCAAGTCCGAATCGTCCAAGGAATCGGGCTGGGGCTTGACGAGCGCGCGGAACAGGCCATTCGCGGCTGGAAATTTGTGCCAGCGCATGATGGGGCGCGCCACCCCGTGCCAGCCTGGGTCACCGCCGAAGCGGTCTTCCGCCTGTTCTAGACAGTTCTTCTGCAACGGAATAGCATTTTTTTGACGTGCCTTACGACTTCGCCGAAAACGAGTTTGAACTTGAGGCAGAGACGTCCTCCGCACGCGGTGGCGGCCCGCCGCGCAAGTTGACAGGGGTTGGCGTCCTGGATCCGCCGTTTCCACCCAAAAGGCCATTTGGTCCCATTCCGGCGGTTCCCTCTTCGCTACTCTTCCGCATCGTCGCGGCATTGCTGATTGCGGGCATCGCGGCCATGATATTTTTGATGGTCTTTGCCAGGCACTAGCCGAGTTATGAGAATTGCAAAGTCCGCTCTGCCTCTGTTGTTTCTGCTCGCAATTTCTTCGTCTCCTCAACAGCTGAAATCCTTTCGGGAACTTCAATGGAAATATCCACACGTCCGAACTGCGTCTAAGGAAAAAGATGAAGTTTTGAAGAAGAGATTCGAAGAAAAGGCGGTCACCTATCCCCCACGCGCGATTTTGCTGCGGGCCTTCAAACAAGAAGGCATTCTGGATCTTTGGGCAGCTGGCGCGTCAGACAAGCCTTACGTGCTCGTGCACGAGTATCGAATTTGCGCTTCGTCGGGATCGCTGGGGCCCAAGCGCCGCTTTGGCGACGAACAGGTGCCGGAAGGCTTTTACGAGTTGGATTGCTTCAATCCCCAGAGCAATTTCTTCTTGAGCCTGCATATCAATTATCCGAACGCTTCCGACCGCATCCTTGGTTCACATCAAAATCCAGGTGGAGATATTTTTCTTCACGGCGACTGCGCGTCGATCGGCTGCATTCCCATCACGGACGATGGCATCAAGGAGGTCTATTGGCTCTCGGTTCTTGTCCACGACCAAAATCAACAACACTTGCCGATTGAGATCTACCCTGCCAGGCTTACGGACGAGGGCCTCAAATCCCTGGCGGCAACTCACGCTAATCAGGCATTGTTGATTGCTTTCTGGAGCAATCTGAAACAAGGCTACGATTTCTTCGAAAAGAACCATCGCCCCCCGCGTATCAAGAGCCGTGCCGACGGCATGTACGTTTTCTCCTCGTTTTAGCCGCTCGGTTCTAGAAATTCAGCAGTTGTCGTGGGCAACAAGCGATCGTAGACCCTAATTCTTGCGCGTCTCCGTCCGAAGGAACATACTCCCGGGAAGAACTCCAGTCGGGAGGCCGGCATGCTTGAAACGAGGCGCGTGTTTATCCTGGCAATGGCCGGAGTGGCCGGCTTTCTGGCAGCGAAGGAAGGCTGGTTGTTCGCTCAATATCCGCCGACTCCACCTCCACCACCGCAGCCGGCGGAGACTCCTAACCCGGCGGAGATGCACTCAAACCCACAGGCCATGGCCGCAGCAAAACGGGCTCGCATGCAGCAAGACGAGAAAGAATTCCGCGAAGGGGTCGAACGGCTTTATCAGTTGTCTGGGGAGTTGCGCGAAGAAGTTCAGAAGACTGCAACCACCGAAGTGCTCTCGGTCCGTATGGTCAAGAAAACTGAGGAAATCGAAAAGCTCGCCAAGCTCCTCAAAAATAAAGCCAAAGGGGGATAACCGAGCCTGGGTCTCGGGAAAGAACATTTTGAGCTCCAGGTTTAGGATACTAGCTGCGGAAGTTCTGCCTTTTGCTTTTGCAATTCTGTTACGATTTTGACATGGCAAAAAGAGACGTCTTCACTGTGGCGATTGCTCTGTGCGCTTTTATAGTCACGAGCGGAGCAAGGGCACAAAGCGATACAGGAGGGCTGGAATTCGTCGCGCGCATCAACCCGACGGCGGCGCGTCCGGAGCCGGTGCGCCAATTCACGTTCTATGTCCTCACCAAAAGCTACTCGGAGATCGTGAAGGAATTGGAAGAGAAGGACCCGGTACCGCCGCGCGATCAGTTTATTGACGGCCTCAAAGTCTCGCCGGAGCTGCGGACATGGCTCAAGGCGCATGACACGCTCGATCTCACGGAACCAGACCTCGACAAACTGCTTACGCCGGACGACATCCTCAACACCCCGGAATTCCTCCTGGCGTACCAGCGGACGAACAGCGGCGGGGTAACAAGCGGCTTCCCCCAACCAAAGTTCTCTGAGGTGGACAAGACGGAGCACCCGGAGAAATACAACAAATTGAAACAAGACTACTTTACAGCCCTCAAGAAATTCATTCGGAACCGGCCCGAGACCATTTCGGGAGTCGAGCTGGAGCTCGACGGGGTCAATCCCCAGAAAAAATGGGACGTCCTGCAAAATGACCGACGCAGGCGCGTTCAACGTATTGCACCGAATGTTGCGCAAATCAAATTTCTCGCGGCCAAGGTGGATACGGATCTCGAAGGACGCGCCACAATCTCGGGACTTGCGCCGGGCGATTATTGGATCAGCACGCTAAACCTGGACGCTGACTCTGGAGACATGCGTGTGCGCTGGGATGTTCCCGTAAGAATTGAACGCGGCAAGGCCATCCGAGTCGAGCTTTCCAATTTGAACTCCATCGACGCGCGCGGTTCCATTCCCTAGCGCCGTCATGGGGACGCCGCTCCACTGGATTGCGTTCAATCTTTTCATCGCCGTCGCGATCGCGATGGACCTCCGCATCTTCCACCGCCGCCCGCACAAGATCGAAATTCGTGAGGCGGCGCTTGCCAGTTTCGGGTGGATCGCAGTCTCCGTCCTTTTTGGATTTGGAGTGCTCTATTTTTATGGGGAGCAGCTGGCCCTGGAATTTTTTACCGGCTATCTGATCGAAAAAGCCCTCAGTGTCGACAACCTGTTTCTTTTCCTGGTGATTTTTCGCGCGTTTGCGGTGGATGAGAATCTGCAGCACCGCCTTCTGGAATGGGGGGTGGTCGGGGCGCTGGTCATGCGCGGAGCGATGATCGCGCTGGGTGCGGAATTGATCGAACATTTTTCCTGGGTGATGTATTTGCTGGGGGCGTTCCTGGTTTATGCCGGCCTGCGCATGCTCTTCTTTCACAAAGGGGATTTTCATCCGGAACAAAGCAGGATCGTCCGCTTCGCCGGGCGGCACCTTCGAATTAGCCATGAATATCACGGCGAACGTTTTTTTGTTCGTAATGCAGGCCGGTTGTTTGCGACGCCGCTATTTCTGGTCCTGCTTGTCGTGGAGATTACGGACGTCACGCTGGCGGTGGACTCCATCCCCGCGGTCTTCGGCATCACACGCGACCCTTTCATTGTGTACACGTCGAACGTGCTCGCGATTCTGGGCCTGCGGGCGCTGTACTTTCTGCTGGCGGGAGTCATTGACCGTTTACGTTTCCTGGATGAAGGATTGGCGGTCGTTCTGGTTTTTATCGGCGGAAAAATGATCGGCGAGCGGTGGGTGCATATCCCCGTTACAGTGTCTCTTGGCGTTGTGGGGGGAGTGCTGCTGATTGCTCTGGTAGCGTCGCTGCTGATTCCGGCAAAGAAACAAAGGTGAGACTCATTCTTCCTCAAACATCAGCTCATCGACATAACACCACATCCAGTTTTCGCCGGGCTCCTGCGACCGGACAATGGGATGCTTCGTGGCATGAAAATGCTTTGTGGCGTGCTTGTTCTTGGAGGAGTCGCAGCAGCCGACATGGCCGCAGCTCAAACACAGGCGGAGATGCACCCAGCTGTCGCCCATCTTCAGACATTCTTCGCAGCCCTTGGTTTTTGGCTTTACGCTCTTGATCACATCGAGATGAGTACAGTTTTCGGCCATGCTGGTCTCCCGGAGAATCACAACGTCGCTTGAATGGGAATTCGCACCTGGAACCGGGTGTCTCCCGGAACGGACTTTACGCTGATGAGCCCGCGCATTTTTTTTACAATGCGATGGACTACGTCAAGGCCGAGGCCGCTTCCCTCGCCCACACCCTTAGTTGTAAAAAACGGCTCAAAGATGCGGGATTGCACTTCGGGAGGGATGCCCGGCCCGTCGTCGGCGATCTCCACAAGCACATACTCATTTTCGCGCACGGCACGCACGAGGAGCTTACCTTTTTCTTTCATGGCATCGGCGGCGTTGTCGATAAGATTTGTCCACACTTGATTCAGCTCGCTGCCGTAGGCCATCACCTTCGGCAAGTCGGGGGCAAATTCGCGGATAACCACAATGCCGCGCTTCAGCTTGTGATGCATGATGATGAGCGTCGTTTCCAGGCTGTTCTTGATGTCCACTTCCTGAAGCGGCGCCTGGTCCATGTAGGAATACTCTTTGATCGCTTTGATGAGATCAGAAATGCGCGCGGTGCTGTGATCGAGTTCGGCGGCGATGCGCTCCATTTCGAGGAGGGTAGCGAAGCGCGTGAGCTCGGGGCCAAGCGAAGTTCCGGCGGCGCCCGCAAACCTTTCCAATTGCGCGTCGGTCAGGTTTGCATCGGCCAGAAGCGGCGCAAGTTTCCAGGCATCGGCAACGCCTCGTCCCTCCAGCCAGGATTGAATCGCTTCTTCGCGCTCGACGCGGGCGAACTCATCTTTGTTTTCAGCGGGTTTCAGCGCGGCACGAATTTCTTCTTCGCGTTGAGCCAACAAGCCACAATCTTCCGGACCCAAGCGCGAACTGCGGCCAGCAACGCGCAGGCGTTCCAAACAATCGCGAAGGGAGGCAGCGGAGCGGCGGGCTGCGGCGGACGGGTTGTTCAATTCGTGCGCGAGGCCCGCGGAGAGCTTGCCAAGCGCAGCGAGCTTCTCTCGTTGCTGCTCTTCCCTGGTGACGTTCCGGACGCGGTCGGTCAGAAGGCCGACGAGACGCTGTGAAAGCTCGGGCATCCGCTGAAATAGTTCGGGAAACTTAGCGGCCGGAAACGTCAGAGCGCGAACCGGCATTACAGCACGCCCGGTCACGCTAACGGTTTTCATTCGGGAGAAAGGCAGGACGCCTGTTACATCCCCGGCATGGGCAGTAAAGACCGGGCCGTCCTGAGGGCCGTTCTCGCGCCGGGCTCGGAATTCACCCTCCAGGATCACCAGCATGGTGTCCGCCGGAGAGCCTTCCTTAACTATGACTCCGCCTACTTCGACACGGCGCTCCTCCGTTTGCGCGACAAACCATTCGAGATCGGCTTGCGGCTGGTCCGCGAACGGCGGAATTTTCCTCAATTCGCCGATCAAGGCTTCCATCCGTGCTTGATCGAGCGCTTCGCTCATTGGACTTTCGCCAAATACTGGTGCATAAACTGCACGACTACTGCGCCTTCTCCCACCCCAGAAGCGACGCGCTTTACAGAACCGTGGCGCACATCGCCTACGACAAAAATCCCCGGCACATTGGTTTCAAGCAAACCCGGGTCACGATCGAGCGTCCAGGACGCCGGTCTCTTCCCGTTGCGAAGGAGGTCAGGACCGGAAAGAACAAAACCACGCTCATCGCGATCAATCGAGGCGCCAAGCCATTCCGTCCGCGGCTGCGCGCCGATGAAAATAAACAGGCTTGAGGCCGGCAGTTTCTTTCTTTCTCCCGAAGGAGAACACTCCACGGTGATCCCCGTGAGCCGCGATTCTCCTTCCACTTCAACAACACTTGCCCGCGACCACACCTCAATGTTGGCAGTCTTTTCGATTTGCTCGATCAAGTAGTGGGACATTGTCGCGGCAAGGGACACTCCGCGAACCAGCATGACTACCTTCTCGGCAAACTTCGAAAAGTGCATGGCGGCCTGGCCGGCGGAATTCGCGCCACCAATGATGTACACCGTTTCGCCTTTGCAGGCCATCGCTTCGGAGGTTCCTCCGCCGTAATACACGCCAGCGCCCTGCAAGTGATCAATCCCCGGAACCTCCAAAGTTCTCCACTGAACGCCCATCGCCAGGAGGAGCGCGTGGCAGGAGAGCTCTGAACCATCGGCGAGTTTCAAAAACCGGTAGGGGCCCTCGACACGAATGCCAACCGCTTCCTGCGGCGCGATAATTTCAACGCCGAAACGCCGGGCCTGAGCTACAGCACGGCGGGCAAGGTCGAGGCCAGTGAGTCCGGAAGGAAAGCCGAGATAGTTCTCGATTCGAGAACTCAGGCCGGCTTGGCCTCCTGGCGCTTCGCGTTCGACGATTACCGTGCGCAAGCCTTCGCTCGCGCCGTAGACAGCGGCGGCAAGCCCGGCGGGACCACCGCCGACGATGGCAAGATCGTAGAAGTTGGTTTGGGCGTGTGTGCGAAGCCCGATTTTATCCGCAACAGCGGGCAAAGGGGGCTCCGGAAGCCGCGTCCCGTCGGGAAACAGAATCAATGGAAGTTTCTCGGCCTCCGGCCCCAGGGAATCAATCAGGTCGCGCACTTCGGGGTCGGACTGAGCCAACTCCACGTCAATCCATTGATAGGGCACCTGATTGCGCGCGAGGAATTCGCGCAGCTCATAGGAGCGGTTTGACCAGCGCGTGCCAAGGACGCGGATGCCTTCATAAGGCGGGCGAAACGTCGCGGTCCAGTCATGCAGCAGGTCGTCGAGAGCGGGAAAGAGCTTTTCCTCGGGCGGATCCCACGGCTTCATCAAATAATAATGGACGCGGGCTTCGTTTATGGCGTCGATGGCAGCATTGGTGTCCGCATAGGCAGTGAGCAGGGCGCGCTTGGCCAGCGGGTGCATCTCCATGGCTTCGGCAAGGAAATTCACGCCGTCCATCTGAGGCATGCGCTGGTCCGCGAGCAGCAGGGCCACGGGGTTGTTGCGAGTTTTCAGTTCCCGCAAAGTGGCAAGGCCGGCGCTTCCCGAATTTGCGCGCATGACGCGATAGCGGTCGGCATACCGGCTCCGCAGATCACGTTCAATGGCCCGCAGGACTTCCGGGTCGTCATCTACCGTCAACAAGACTGGTTTTGGCATATTCCTCAGATGCGGCGCACCTGGTTTTCGATGCGTCTTTAAGAAGGAGGCTGCCTGGCTTCAGCTTCTTTTCGTGCCGCCCTCAAGCTACAATCCCGATGGTTCCATGTCCAGTCCTCTCATTGAATCCATCGCGGACCTCTCGTCCGCAGAGGAACCCAAACGGCTCGCGGCTGCGAGTAATATCTATCGCCTGGGCCGGGCGACGGCTGGCTCTGCCATCTCTGATTGGTGGGCCGACGGCGAACTGTCCGCGTTGCTGCATGGACCGAATCCCGCCATAACCGTTGGACTGGCGGTGCAGCGCGACACTTTTGGACATATTCGAGTTGCGAACGGCACGCCGAGGCTCGCTGGCGTGCCCCCAGATCAGGATGCCGAGGAATTCGAGCTTGATTTCGTTGGAGGGATATCCCTGGACATTCTCACCACTCGGGAGCCGGGAGGTACGGGCGCCATTGCAAAATATCTGGCCAGGTTTGGAGAAGGCATCCAGCAGGTGGAGTATCGCTGCGCCAATGTGGAGCGCGCCACACAAGTCCTGAAGGAAAAATTCAGACTCGCTCCTGTATATCCTGAAACTCGGGCCGGGGCGGATGCGACGCGGGTCAACTTTTTCCTTGTCCCCTCTCCGGATGGCGGTAAGGTGCTCATCGAACTCTATGAATTGCAGTCTCGCGGATAGAGGCTCGAATTCACTGATCTCTACCGGATTGCAGGTTTTGTCTTATCCGCTATTTCCTGCCAAGCTCGCAAGACTTCGGCGACTGTCCACGCCTGCGCGATGCAGCCGCGCGGAGTGAAGGGAGCATCGCCATCGAAAATCTCGCTTAACGTGCCGAGGCCGCCGGCCTGAATCTGGCGACCCAAGGGGTCGAGAAAACGCAGGGCCGTTTCGCGATCTTGGTAGACGCGGTAGTGCGCGAGGGCGAAAGGGCCGAGCAACCAGCCCCAGACTGTTCCTTGATGATAGACGGCGTCACGATCGTGCGGGCTGCCTTCGTAACGGCCGGAATATCCGGGTTCGCCAGGCGCGAGACTGCGCAACCCGTGCGAGGTCAAGAGGTATCGCGCGCAAACATCGACGACTCTCTTCTGCTGTTCAGGGTTGAGCGGACTGACCGGCAAGGAAACGGCGAAAATCTGATTGGGCCGAAGCGAGGCGTCATTTCCGATGCCAGGGGAATCGATGACATCGAAACAACAATTGCGTTCTGCGTTCCAGAACCTCTGAAAACTTTTTTTGGCTTTGGCAGCATTTCTTTCGTAAGCATCGCTAGGTTTCGCGAGCACCCGTGCAAACCCACCCATCGTTTCGAGCGCGTTGATCCACAGCGCATTAATCTCCACGGGCTTTCCTGCGCGAGGCGTCACGACCCAGTCGCCGATTTTCGCGTCCATCCAAGTGAGTTGAACTCCGGGGCCACCGGCAGAGAGAAGCCCGTCGGCCAGGTCGACATGGATGTTGTAACGGGTGCCAGCGATGTGCGCCTCAATCATGCTTGCGAGAACCGGGAAAAGTTTTTGGAGCGTCATGGCATCGCGCGTCGCTTCGAAATATTGCCGAATGGATTCGAAATACCAGAGCGTAGCGTCGACAGTGTTGTATTCCGGCTTGCCGCCTCCGTCGGGGAAATTGTTGGGGAGCATGCCTCCATCGACATAGCGCGAGAAGGCCATAAGGATTTGGCGGGCAACGCTGGCGCGGCCGGTCGCAAGCGTGAGTCCCGGGAGTGCAATCATGGCGTCGCGGCCCCACTCGCCGAACCAGTGATAGCCGGCGATGACGCTATGGCCGTCCGGCTCCTCGGGAAGGCCGCGTCTTACGATGAATTGATCGGCAGCGAGGATGAGCTGCCAAAACCATGAGGGAGCTTCCGCCGCAAAGGCCTCGTTTTTCGCTTGCCATTCCTGGAAAAGCTTTACATCGTGATTGGCGCGCTCCGCTCGTGCGGTTTCGCCATCAAACGAAGCCACTGCCTCCGTGCTCGCTACAAGAGTGACGCTGGAACCCACTTCCAATTTTGCGCGGAACAACCCAGCAAAAAGACGATCTTCACGGTCCTCCAGGCCGCGCGCAGTTTCTTCGGCGAAATGACACCCGAGGTACCACTCGTGGCGCGGTTCGCACTTTGGCGCAGAACTTTTGAGATAAAAAGGAGTTGCGCCGTCAAATGCTTCAACCCTGATCCCCTGCTCCAAGGGAGTGATCTTCATGCGCCAGTTGCCGGCGTGGGTCAAGGAGTGGAAGTCGCGATAATTCACAAGTGCTTTCATTTCTATTTCGAGGGCCGCGCCTCCACGGAGGAGCGTGTAGGTAATAAAAGTAGTGTTTTCGCCCTGGCGCATCCAAACGCGCTTCTCCAGCAGCGCATCGGCTAGCGCGTAAGTCCAAACCGGCATTGAGGCTTCCAGGTGAAAATCCTCCAAGAGGAAGAAGCCTTTCGGATCGACAGCGCCACTGGCCCAACGGTGCGTGGCGAGGGAGAAACTTGTTCCACCATAGTGGACAATTTCGTCGATGGCGGAGACCAGCTGTGTTCGGCCGACAGGCGGCCGCAGGGCGGCGACGAGTAGCCCGTGGTAGCGGCGAGTCTGGCTACCGGCGATGGTGCCGGACGCATATCCGCCGATTCCATTCGTAACTAGCCACTCACGCGATTCGGCGGCGGTAAGATCGCCACAAATTTCGCGTCCAAACTGAATTTCCGCTTGTTCTGACACCGGCCGCTCCCTGGTCGCCACGGCCCGGCAGTGCGGGCCTCTCTTGTTCCGCTTCGTCTCTATAATGAATGCTTCAGCGATTCACGATGCAGGCCCCATTGATGATCGGCAATCGACGGCGATCGCTCTAATGCAAGCACGGGTACGGACCGGAGCTGCAACAGCTTACTCGCCACTCTGTTCGATCAGTTTTGCGACGAGACCGGTCCAGCCGGTTTGATGGCTGGCGCCGATTCCGGCTCCGTTGTCGCCGTGAAAATATTCGTAGAAAAGAATAAGGTCGCGCCAGTGGGGATCGCTCTGAAAAAGCTCAGCCGTGCCAGCCACAGGCCGGCGTCCCGTCGAATCACAGAGAAAAATGCGAATAAGCCGCCGGGAAATTTCCGCGGCTACTTGCCAAAGATCGGATTCGGTGCGGGAACGCGTGGGGCACTCCACTTTGAAATCCTCGCCATAGTAATGGTGATACTTCTGGAGCGACTCAACGAGCAGATAGTTGACCGGAAACCATATGGGCCCGCGCCAGTTTGAATTTCCCCCAAAAAGGCCAGTGGTGGATTCGGCGGGCTCGTAGTCAACGCGGTTGGTATTTCCGTTGACGTGAACTTCGTAAGGATGGTCCTGGTGGTAGCGCGAAAGAGCGCGAACGCCGTAAGGAGAAAGAAATTCCGTCTCGTCCAGCATGCGGCTGAGCACGCGCTTGAGTTGTTTGCGGTTCACGAGGGAGAGGAGCCGGCGCACGCCGCGCGCGGAACGCTGCGTCATTTCGATGTGTTCGGGTACATCCGAATGATTGTCAATGAACCATTGCATGCGTCGCTTGAAGCCGGGGAGGCGATCGACGATTTCAGGCTCGAGCGTCTCGACGGCAAAAAGCGGAATTAGTCCGACCATGGAACGGATTTTCAGGAAGTGTTCTTCGCCGTTGGGGAGCTTTAATACGTCGTAAAAAAAACCGTCAGCGTCATCCCAAAGCGACTGCCCGCCGAGGCCAAAATCGTTCATGGCGCGGGCAATGTAAATGAAATGCTCGAAAAACTTGCTGGCGACATCTTCATAAGCGGGATCTTCCTTCGCGAGCTCAAGAGCAATCGCCAGCATGTTCAGGCAGTACATGCCCATCCAACTGGTGCCGTCCGACTGTTCGAGGTGACCTCCGGTGGGAAGAGGTGCCGAACGGTCAAAGACGCCGATGTTATCGAGTCCCAAAAAGCCGCCTTGAAAAATATTCGCGCCGTCGGGATCCTTACGGTTCACCCACCAAGTAAAATTCAAGAGCAGCTTGTGAAACACTTTTTCCAGGAAACAACGGTCGGCCACGCCGCGCATGCGCCGCTCGATCTTGTAGACGCGCCACGCAGCCCAGGCATGAACAGGAGGGTTAACGTCGCTGAAGGCCCATTCGTAGGCGGGGAGTTGGCCGTTTGGGTGCATGTACCATTCGCGCAAAAGAAGGATGAGCTGATCTTTGGCGAAATCGGGATCGAGAAGTGCCAGGGGAATGCAGTGGAACGCCAAGTCCCACGCGGCAAACCACGGATACTCCCACTTATCCGGCATGGATAGAATGTCGTCGTTGTAAAGATGCGTCCAATCCTTGTTGCGGCCGTTCCAGCGTTCTGCCGGTGGCGGAGGGCCAGCGGGATCACCTTCGAGCCAAGTACGCACATCGTAATGATAAAACTGCTTGGACCAAAGCATTCCTGAAAAGGATTGTCGCATCACGGCCTTTGCGTCGTCGGAGAGATCTTTAGGAATCTTTGCAGCATAAAATTCTTCAGCTTCTTTTTGGCGTGTGGCGAAAAGCCCGTCGAACCCGACTTCAAAATCATTGGTGGCGGGCACCCCTTCGGCACGCTCGGCGTGTCCGGGCGACGTGATGGCGCCAACTATTCTGGAACTGAGGTCAATCCCGCTAAGAGGTTCGATATCGGTGAGCCGCAACTTGAGCGTAACCGACTGGCCGGAATCAAGCTGCAAAGGGTAGTGCGCGGCCAATTTCGTTCCCATCTGCTCGCGATTGACCGCGGCCTTGTTGCTACGAATCAGATACTCGTGGATAGCGTCTTTCACGTAAGGTGAGCGATTTTTTCCGCCGAATAGAAGCGCATTGTTCGTTTCATTCTCGGTGAACAGCAGCTCAGGCTGACCGGCGCACAACAGCCAGCGCTTGCCGTACTGCCAGTGTTGCAATTCCGCGCAGGCGCTTCCAGGTAGGGAAGTGGCTTTTCGCAAGACTGGACGACGAAGGTCCTGGCCCCAGGACCACGTGTTTCGAAACCAGAGCTGCGGAAGGATGTGCAGTGCGGCAGCTTCCGGCCCGCGATTTACGGCCGTGATTCGAATAAGGATGTCCTCGACGTCGGCTTTGGCGTATTCAACAAAAAGGTCGAAGTAACGGCTTTCGCGGAAAACACCGGTATCGAGCAACTCGAACTCCGGCTGGCTGCGTCCGCGGCGCTGGCTCTCTTCAAGCAGAGTTTCATACGGAAACTCGGCTTGCGGATATTTGTAGAGCATACGCATGTAACTGTGAGTGGGCGTCGAATCAAGGTAAAAGTAATACTCCTTCACGTCTTCACCATGATTGCCCTGATTTCCGGTGAGGCCGAAGAGCCGCTCTTTCAAAATGGGATCGCGTCCATTCCATAGCGCCAACGCGAAGCACATCATTTGATGACGGTCGCTGATCCCGCCGATGCCGTCTTCTCCCCAGCGGTAGGCGCGGGAACGCGCGTGGTCGTGCGGAAAAAATTCCCAGGCTGTGCCGCCGGGGCTGTAATCCTCGCGGACCGTTCCCCACTGCCGCTCAGAGAGATAGGGCCCCCAACGCTTCCAATGCTTCTTGCGGATGCGCGCCTCTTCGAGCCGGTGGTCTTCAGTCGTCTGGATTCGTGGCATCGTCGGATGGCCCTCGCAAAAAGTTTCAGGCTATAGTCGCATTTCTAATGAGAAACAGCAGTGTCGGCGTCGGTACGCGTGACCGTTCCGACAAGACGTGGAAGCACCAGGTTTATGAATACAAAGAGGCGGTGTTGACACAAAACCCCGCCAAGTCAGTGATGCAATCGACCGGCCCTTGGACCACGAATCGACGATGGTAGAGCAACAGGGCGCGCAATCCGGCAAGTTCTTCTCCACCGCCCGCCCTGCCGGGACCTCCGTGCAAGCAACTCGGCACGACGTTGCCGTGGCCCGTGTGCTGCGCACCAACGGCCGAATTGACAGCCAAGACTCTTCCATGGAGATCGCCGATGCCCAGAATAGTTTCACGAATGAAACTCGGGTCGTTGGAAAAAACGGAGGCCACGAGTGAACCTAAGCCCCGGCGAGTAAGTGCAATGAGATCTTCCAGATCGTCATAAGGAACAAGAGTCGCAACCGGGCCGAAAACCTCCAGGTCATGAACATGTTTTGCATCGAGTCCATTCTTGCACGACAAGAGGGCAGGCTGTACAAAGCTGGATTCTTTGACATCGGCATCCAGCGGCTGGAAATTCTTGTCACCCCCAAACAGGACCTCGCATTCCTCTTTCAGCTTGGCAAGTCCTTCCAGGCAAGAAGTCTGTTGTGCCTTGTTCACTACCGGCCCCACGCGGGCCTCAGGATTGCGGGGATTACCCACTTTCATGGGGCTCAAGCCTGCCGTGACAGCATCGCCAAAGGTTTTAAGCTGCCCGCGCGGAACCATGATCCGCCGAATCGTGGTGCATTTCTGGCCCGCTTTCAGTGTCATCTCGCGCACCACTTCCTTCCCAAGGAGGTCAAATAGATCCGTGTCAGGAGCGCAATCAGGCCCAAGGATTGCGGAATTGATGCTGTCCGCCTCAATGTTCACTCGAACGGAACGGCGCAGGATGTTGTCGTCAGACCGAATACGCGCGGCGGTATCCGCAGAACCAGTAAACGAAACGATGTCCTCTTCGCGAACGTGACCCAGCAAATCGCGGGCAGATCCGCAGATGATTGAAATCGCTCCGGGCGGCAAGATATCTGCTTTCACGATGTCTTCCACCATCCGATGCGTCAGCCAAGCTGTGGGGGAAGCGGGTTTCACGACGATGGGGACACCAGACAGCAGCGCTGGCGCAGCCTTTTCGCAGAGTCCCCAAGCCGGAAAGTTAAATGCATTGATGAAGACGGCCGCGCCCTTCGCAGGCATCAGCAAATGCTGCCCGGCAAACGCATTGCTCTTCGACAGCGAAACTGCGGCGCCTTCCTTTAACATTTTCCCGTCTGCCAGTGCTCTTCCGATTTTCGCATAATACTTTATGGTGTAAATCGCACCGTCCACATCGAATGAGGCGTCGGCCTGGTTTGCTCCTAGGTTCAGAAGGGATATCCGAAAATACTCGTCGCGGTTGGCTACCAAGGCATCAGCCATCTTGCCCAGTATTTCAGCTCGCTGGGCGTAGCTGAGCCGGCGAAGAGCAGGTCCGCCGTAAGTGCGTGCAAATGCGAGAGCCTCTGCAAGATTAATGCCCTGCGAAGATATCCTCGCCAGTTCCTGTCCGGTGACTGGATCAGTGAGAGCTTCCCCGGGGCTAGTACCTTCGCTCCACTGACCTTTCACGTAGTTAGGCAGCTTCATCGGAGGGCCTCCATTGAATTCTGAATCTTAGCCATGACTTGAGGAGCGAAATCCACAATGCAGGGAGCCTTGTTGAACTCGGAATGATACTGCATATCTGATTGATTCGTGCAATGTCTCGTCGGCATCTATCGACTTCCCACGACGACATAGATAACATATTTATTTTCAATATTTTGAGTGAATAGCTGTTCTGACCAGTTAGCCGAAAGAATGTACAGGGTGAGACCCAATATCTTGACACCTTCGCCTTCGTATGTATTATAATGCATGTCTGGCTGATGAACATTCCTACGAGCTCGAATCCCAAGGTTGCCAGTCTACACCGGCCGACATCGCTTCACGATGGGGACTTCCTTCTTTTCCTTGGCAAGCGAGTTCGTCAACTGCGCAACCTTCGCGGCATGACTCGCAAGACGGTAGCACGAGAATCAGACGTGTCGGAACGTCACCTAGCGCAGCTGGAGGCGGGAGAAGGAAACGTCTCGATCGTGTTGCTGAGCAGGATTGCCGCCGCTCTGAACGTTTCACTTGTCGAGTTATTTGCGCTTGAAGCGGATGAGCCCGCTGAAAAACAGATGATCCGGCGATTCCTGGAACGCCTTCCCAATCACCGCCTCGGAGAGGTCGTGTTCCGGCTAATGCGCGATTTCAGCCCTGGCGAGGAAGTGCGCCGCAAGCGCATCGCGCTAATTGGGCTGCGCGGAGCCGGCAAGTCTACCCTGGGATCGAAACTGGCGCTTGAACTGTGCGTCCCCTTCATCGAGGTGGATGGAGAGATCGAGAAGCACACGGGAATGCCTCTCGGGGAGATATTCTCCCTCTATGGACAATCCGGTTATCGGGCGATCGAGCGGCGCGCTCTCGCGAAGGTCCTCAGTGAGCATGACTGCGCGGTGCTCTCAGTCGGCGGGGGCATAGTTTCTGAAAAAGAAACCTTTGACTATCTGCTCTCCCATTGCTACACGATTTGGATCAAGGCGCAGCCCGAGGAGCACATGTCGCGCGTGCTTGAGCAAGGAGATTTGCGGGCAATGTCCGGGAATGACCAGGCAATGGAAGACTTGCGGCGGATACTCGAAGCGCGGGAACCGCTCTACCGGCAAGCAGACATGGAGTTCGACACTTCAGGCAGTTCCGTGGAAGCGAGTTTTTCTAGATTGAAAACTACATTGCACGCGAATTTGCAGTAGGAGGGTCTCGTGGACGTTGTCGCGACTCAAGAATCACACGCGAAGCAAGAGGCGGTTGACTTTCAAGTCGATCCTTCGCGATACAAACATTGGCGTCTCGCGTTTGACGGCCCAGTAGCCACGCTGACGATGGATGTCGCCGAAGACGGTGGAATCCGCCCGGGATACAAACTGAAATTGAATTCCTACGATCTCGGCGTGGATATCGAGCTGCATGATGCGCTTCAGCGCATTCGATTTGAACATCCGGAGATTCGTTCGGTCATCATCACTAGCGCGAAGAACCGCATTTTTTGTTCTGGGGCCAACATTTATATGCTCGGGTTGTCCTCGCACGCGTGGAAAGTGAATTTTTGCAAATTCACGAATGAAACGCGGAATGGCATCGAAGACGCGAGCACGCATTCCGGACTGAAGTTTATAGCCGCCTGCAATGGAACGACGGCCGGCGGCGGTTACGAGCTGGCGCTGGCTTGCGATGAAATCATTCTTGTGGACGACCGCTCATCTGCAGTCAGTCTGCCGGAACTTCCGTTGCTGGGCGTTTTGCCAGGAACGGGCGGATTGACACGGGTGACCGATAAGCGCAAGGTGCGCCGCGACCATGCCGATATATTCTGCACCAACCCGGATGGCGTGCGGGGTCAACGCGCAAAAGAGTGGCGGCTGGTCGATGACACCGTCAAGCCACAGCAGTTTGCGGAACACGTCAAACAACGCGCTCGGAAGCTTGCTGAAGAGAGCGACCGCCCTGCCGGAGCAAATGGCGTGGCTTTGACGCCGCTGAAACGTACGGTCGATGAAGCCGGCCTGCACTACGGATACGTCGATGTGCAATGCAATCGAGAAGCGCGCACAGCAACTCTCACGGTCCGCGCGCCAGAATCCGTTACGGATCTTACCTTCGAAAAGGTTATTGGAGCCGGTGCGAATTGGTGGCCGCTGCAGATGGCGCGTGAACTTGATGACGCCATTCTGACTTTGCGCGCAGGCGAACTGGATTTGGGACTTTGGATTTTCAAAACTACCGGAAACCCGGACGCCGTTCTCGCCATCGACGAATTCATTCTGAATCACCAGCACAATTGGTTCGTTCGCGAGGTGCTGGGAATGATGCGCCGAACGTTTGCGCGCATCGACGTTACGTCCCGTTCCATTTACGCCATCTTAGAGCCTGGGTCCTGCGTTGCCGGCACGTTGCTCGAATTGGCGCTCGCAGCCGACCGCATCTACATGCGCGATACGCTGGAGGATGGGAATGCCCCGAGCATGGCACTTTCGAATATGAATTTCGGGCCGCTGCCGATGGTAAACAAGCTTTCTAGGTTGGCAGCGCGATTCTACAGTGACGAGGCGCAGATGGAGACGTTGCGCGGTGCAATTGGAAAGAAGCTTTCCGCGCGGGAGGCGCTCGACGCGGGCCTGGTAACCTCCGCGCCGGATGATCTTGACTGGGAAGACGAAATTCGCCAGGCCATTGAATCGCGTGCCGCGCAATCGCCCGACGCCCTGACCGGACTCGAAGCAAATCTGCGATTTGGACCGGCGGAAACCCTTGAGACGCGGATTTTCGGTCGGCTTTCTGCATGGCAAAACTGGATATTCAACCGCCCAAACGCCGTCGGCACGAATGGAGCGCTGAAGGTATATGGGACGGGAGCGCCAGTGAAATTCACCTGGGAAAGAGTGTGATGAATGGGTTTGAGTCTGGCGTCTTGGGGGAATCACGATGATTAACTACACGGAAAAAATTCCGAACAATGTCGATTTGGGCAGAGACCGCATCCTGCAGCGCGCCCTCGAGCATTGGCAGCCCGCGTACATGGGCTGGTGGTACGACATGGGCCCGAACGAGAGCCACAACTATGAGGTATATCTGCGCACGGCCATCAGCGTAGAGCCAGACGGCTGGGCGCAATTCGGCTATGTGAAGATGCCGGAATATCGTTGGGGAATTTTCTTGCAGCCGCGCGATGAGAAACGCGAAGTGAATTTCGGAATTCACAAAGGGCAGCTGGCTTGGCAGGAAGTGCCGGGCGAGTACCGCTCGACCCTGCGCCGTGTCATCGTTACGCAGGGAGACACTGAACCTGCTTCGGTGGAACAACAGCGCATGCTGGGAGCAAGTTGCCCCTCAATGTACGACTTGCGGAACATTTTCCAGGTAAACGTCGAAGAGGGTCGCCACCTGTGGGCTATGGTGTACTTGCTGCACCGCTACTTCGGCCGCGATGGCCGCGAGGAAGCCGAATCTTTGCTTGCGCGGCGATCCGGTGACGCTGATAATCCGCGCATTCTTGGCGCTTTCAACGAACCCACGCCGGACTGGCTGGCCTTCTATATGTTCACATTTTTTACCGATCGCGACGGCAAGTTCCAGCTTTGCGCGCTGGCGGAATCCGGCTTTGATCCGCTGGCCCGTACTTGCCGGTTCATGCTCACAGAGGAAGCCCATCACATGTTTGTCGGGGAGACGGGAGTCGGCCGCATTATCCAGCGGACTTGTGAAGCAATGAAGGAACACAAGGTCGAAGATCCCTCCGACGTGCGGGCGCTGGGAGTCATCGATCTGCCGACGATTCAGAGATACTTGAATTTTCACTACAGCGTGACCCTTGATCTCTACGGGTCTGACGTCTCCTCCAATGCCGCGAACTATTTCACCAGCGGCCTGAAAGGACGCTTCCGCGAAACCAAACTGGACGACGATCACATGCTGACGGATGCGGAATACCCCGTCTCTGAAGTTATAGGCGGAAAAATCATCACCAAAAACGTTCCGGCCTTGACCGCTTTGAACGAACGTCTACGCGATGACTACATCGAGGAGATCGCCGATGGAGTCGGACGGTGGCAACGGATTATCGATAATGCTGGCATTCCATTCCGATTGACCTTGCCACACAAAGGCTTTCATCGCGCGATCGGCAATTTCGCCGGCCACACTATAAGCCCTGATGGAGAAGTTCTGAGCGAAGAAGCATGGAAAAACCACGAATCCGAATGGCTGCCGAATTCCAAGGATTATGGATACGTCCAATCGCTGATGAGCGGACGGGTTGTCGAGCCGGGCAAGTTTGCAAATTGGATTGCACCGCCGGCACGCGGGATAAACAATCAACCCTTGAATTTTGAGTACGTCCGATTCAACTAGTCCACACGAGACTAGATGCAAGCTTCAGCAAAGGGCGGTGATCCCTGCAGCCGATCATAGACATTCACGTCCACATCATGCCTTATCACATGATGAAGCCGTCCGCCCACGAGTTGATGAAACATGGCCGCAGGGACTACGCCGACGTTGAAAGGTATTGCGCCGATCCGAATGCCTTTCTCGCATTTCTGGATACTTTGGGAGTGCAACGCGCGGGGCTGATCAACTATGTCGCGCCGCAAATTATTGGATTCACTCCGGAGGTGAACGATTGGAGCGCGAAATATTGTAGCGCGGCGCCAGATCGTCTCATTGCATTCGGGGGAGTGCTGCCGGGAACAGTTCCAGATCCGGGCGCGGAAGTGGACCGTCTCGCCAAGCTTGGGATTCGAGCGATCAAGATGCATCCTTCGCATCAAGTCCTTTCGCCCAATGATTACATCGACGGCAATCCCGGCCTTGGGGCGGTTTACGAGCGAGCTCAAGCAAACGGCATGCCGATCATGATTCATACCGGGACTTCTATTTTCCCGGGCGCAAGAAACCTGCATGCGCAACCGATGCTGTGCGATGACGTGTGCATCGACTATCCGAATCTCGTGGTCATTCTTGCGCACGGCGGCAGACCCCTGTGGATGAATGAGGCGTTTTTCCTGGTGCGCCGCCACAAAAACATGTACATGGATATTTCCGGGATCCCACCTCAGAAATTGATGGAATACTTTCCGCGAATCGAAGACGTGGCAGATAAAGTCTTGTGGGGCACCGATTGGCCCGGGCCTGGCGTCCCGGCAATCCAGGGAAACATTGAAAAGTTCAATGCTCTGCCGATTGGTGCCGTGGCGAAGCGGAAGATTTTGTACGACAATGCGGCGCGGCTGTTTCCGCGATGAGTGTCGGTTCGAGTGCATATTGCATGATAAACCTCACTTTGTTTGGCTTATACTGAACAGTTGTTCTCTTTCTGAACAATCGTTCAGATTCCTTTGACAAATATGGCCTCAACGGCGAGAATTGAGGGGTGCTTCGTGCCTGGACAACTTCTGGGCGGGTAAGTGAACGATGAAGCCGATTTATAGCCAAGCAAGCAAAAGAAACGGCCATCTCAAGCGACGCTACCTTGCGAGGCGCCTGGAAATCTTGCGCGCCGCGGGAAGAGAATTCCGCGTGCGCGGGTTTGCAGAGACGGGCATGCGCGATATTGCGGCCGCCGCGGCGCTTTCCCCGGCAAATCTTTACAATTACTTCCGCGGCAAACACGACATTCTCTTTTTTTGTCAGGACAATTCCCTGGATCGCATGATCGCCGCGCTTGAAAAGTCCCGCCGAATGAGGTCAAGCGCGACAACCAAGCTGCGCATGGTGATCGTGTCGCATTTGAGATGTGTCCTCGACGAAGTCGAAGGTTCCGCCGCGCATCTTTTGACCACGACGCTGCCGCCACGACAGCAACGCAATCTCGTAGCAAAGCGCGACAAGTATGAAGCAGGCGTCCGGAATCTGATCGTCGCGGGCATGCGTTCGGGTGAATTCGCGCCCTGCGACCCCGCGTTGGCTGTGCGCGCCATTCTCGGAAGTCTGAATTGGAGCGTGCAGTGGTTCAACCCAGAGGGACCGCTAACGTCAGCAGAAATTGCGCAGACGTTTGCGGAATATTTGATCCGAGGCCTTCTTGCCAAGCCCGATGCTTTTCAGCGGCTTTCTACCGAGAGGGAGGCGAATCGCTCTCTCAAGGGGCTTGCTTCTCAGCAGGCCAGCGTGCGCATCAACCAGGGACTTCTTTCGCAAGGTGATTGACCGTGACCACACTTCCCATCGAATCGCAAAAGACCTCGCAGATACGTTTCACGCTGAATGGTGAAGAAACGGATGTTTCCTTCGCGCCGTACAAGACTCTATTAGAGGTCCTGCGCGAGGATCTCGGTCACACAGGCACCAAGCATGGATGTGAACTCGGGGAATGCGGCGCTTGCGCCATTCTTCTAGACGGCAAACCCGTGCTTTCTTGTCTCGTGTTGGCGCTTGAGTGTGGCGGAAAGCAAGTCTTGACTGTGGAAGGCCTCGGGGAAAACGGACACCTTCATCCTTTGCAAGACGCTTTTGCCGATCTTGGAGCCGCGCAATGCGGATATTGTACGCCGGCAATCTTGGTAACGGTGAAAGCTTTGCTGGATCAAAATCCTCGCCCGACGCGGGATCAGATCCGCGAAGCGATTTCCGGCAACCTATGCCGGTGTACCGGATATCTTCAGATTTTCGAAGCCGTCGAGACCGCGGTGCTGAAGATTACTGAGCAAGATAGTTCTGCAACCTGATTCTACGGGGCGGGCGCGGATAGTCCACCGGGAGGGAGCATGCGGAAGGTAAGGGATTCACAAACAACGCGCGTTGACTCTCCCAAGGCCAACAGGAATCACCTTCGTGTGATCGGTTTCCCTCGCCGCCGAGTCGACGCCCGCGCAAAAGTCACCGGCCAAACGCGCTTCGCCGATGATATTTTCCTGCCCCGCATGGCCTATTGTAAGTTGCTGCGTTCTCCCCATCCTCACGCCCGTATCAGAAAAATCGACACCTCGCGCGCTGCCGCTCACCCAGGAGTATATCTGGTATTAACGGGAAAAGACGTTCCCATCCAGTACGGAATCCTTCCCGTTAGCCAGGACGAGCAAGCTCTTTGCGTGGATCACGTGCGGCATGTTGGGGATCCCGTTGCTGCGGTTATCGCGCGCGAAGAGCTAACAGCCTTCGAAGCGCTCGATTTGATCGATGTCGACTATGAAATCCTGACGACCATCTCCGATCCTGAAGAAGCTCTCGCGACTCCTGAGCCGCGCATCCACGAATACGGCGAGGAAGGGAACATTCACAAACTCGTGGCGCTTGAGTTTGGAAACGTGGAACAAGGCTTTGCAGAAGCGGACGAGATTTTCGAGGACACTTTTTTCTTCCAGGGAAACACCCATCTCGCCATCGAGCAGCATGCTTCAGTCGCTGTCAAGGATCCGGAAGGAAAGCTGACCATTTGGTCCAGCACGCAGACACCCCATTATCTACATCGGGCTCTGGCTAAAGTGCTGGAAATGCCGGCCGCGCATATTCGCGTGATTGCCACGCCCAACGGCGGTGGTTTCGGTGGGAAAAGCGATCCGTTCAATCACGAAATCGTCGTGGCCAAGGCCGCCCTCGTGCTCGATCGGCCCGTCAAAGTTTGTCTCACGCGTGAAGAAGTCTTCTATTGCCATCGTGGCAGGCATCCCATCCTGATGAAATTTAAAACGGGCGTGAAAAAAGATGGCGCGATTACCGGAATGCATCTCCAGACGTTGATTGACGGGGGCGCCTACGGCTCGTACGGAGTTGCCAGCACCTTTTACGCTGGCGCGCTGCAAACTACTACCTATCACGTCCCGCGCTATCGTTATCAAGGTTGCCGCGCTTTCACGAATAAACCGCCTTGCGGACCGAAGCGTGGACATGGCACTCCGCAGCCGCGCTTCGGACAAGAAGTGCAGCTAGACAAAATCGCCGAGAAACTCAAGATTGATCCTGCGGATCTGCGCCTTCGCATCGTGGAATCCCCAAACACCGTGACAGCGAATTTCTTTCGCCTTGGAACTGTCAATCTCGCCGAGTGCATTCGCCGCATCGTTAAGGTTTCCGACTGGAAAGAAAAATTCCGCAAACTCCCTGAGGGCCGCGGCGTGGGCTTGGCTTGCTCCGCTTATCTGACCGGCGCGGGACTCCCTATCTACTGGAACAAGATGCCGCACTCCGGAGTTCAGCTGAAATTTGACCGAAGCGGCGGCGTCAGTATTTTCTGTGGCGCGACGGAGATCGGGCAAGGTTCAGACGATGTTCTTGCTGGAATCGTTGCCGAGGTTCTGGGCATCGACACATTCGACATTCGGCTTTTCACCGGTGACACCGACCTGGGCCCCGTTGACTTGGGTTCGTATTCGAGCCGCGTCACGCTTATGGCAGGAAACGCAGCGTTGCAGGCTGCGGAACGCGGTAGAGCAATCATTGCCGACGCCATTGCGGAAAAACTCGACGTACCGAAAGAACGACTGTGCTTTGCCGGCAAGCGCGTATTCGATTCCGCCGCACCGGAAGAAGGCGTCTCCTTTCAAGAAGCTGTTTGTATCGCGGAAGTTCGCTTTGGCACGATTGGTACAGTAGGCTCTTATACGCCGCCGAAATCTCCCGCGCTATACAAAGGGGGCGGCGTAGGGCCGTCTCCCACCTACTCTTACTCCGCAGCCGTTGTCGAAGTCGAAGTAAACCCGGTGACGGGATGGGTCACCGTTCCAAAGATCTGGATCGCGCACGACATTGGTCGCGCCCTAAATCCCACGCTCGCGCGCGGCCAGGTCGAAGGCAGCGTTTACATGGGACTCGGTGAAGCGCTGATGGAGGAGCAGGAATTCCGCCGTCTTCCGAAGAAACTCTCTCATGCCTTGGTGCACAAGTTCCCTTCGATTCTCGAATACAAGAGCCCGACCTCGCTGGACATGCCCGAAGTGATCACCGAGCTGATTGAAGAGCCTGATCCTCACGGCCCCTTTGGCGCAAAGGAAGTTGGCCAGGGTCCGCTTCTGCCAATCATGCCGGCGGTCGCAAACGCCGTGTATGACGCTGTCGGAGTGCGCATCGATGAAATCCCGATCACGCCGGAAAAAATTATGAAGGCCCTTGCCGAAAAGAAAGCGGGCCGCGATCCGCGTTTCGGCCCCAGCCATTTTCCACACATCAATTGGCCGGAAGCCCTCCGCGTTCCTCCACCATGGGAAGGCGGCGATGGCAACGCGGTGAACGACGTTCGGCGCGGAAAATCACGTCAGGAGAAGGAAAAGGTGCTCGCGCCATGA
Source organism: Acidobacteria bacterium 13_2_20CM_2_57_6 (assembly GCA_001917435.1). Lineage (GTDB taxonomy): Bacteria > Acidobacteriota > Terriglobia > Acidiferrales > UBA7541 > Acidiferrum. The sequence continues at coordinate 14,734 of MNEA01000148.1, read as the reverse complement.
TGCGCTTGCCTCTATTCGACTTCCGCGCGCCGCGCACGCTCGAAGAAGCTGCGCGCATTCTGGACGGTGAGCGAGCAAACGCTATGCCGCTCGCCGGTGGCACAGACCTGCTCCCCAACATGAAACGGCGGCAACAGGTTCCACGCATGCTCATGAGCCTGAGTCACATTGAAAGCCTAAACAGAGTAATGTTGAACGATTCCGGACTACGGCTTGGCGCTTGCCTCATACTCTCCGAGATCGCGGCGGACCCGCGCTTTCGAAATGGATTTACAGCGTTGGCGCAAGCGGCTTCCCTTGTGGCTACTCCACAGATTCGCAACATGGCAACGCTCGGCGGCAATATTTGCCTCGATACGCGCTGCAATTACTACGATCAAAGCTACGAGTGGAGAAAATCCATCAATTTCTGCCTGAAGAAAGACGGCGCCACCTGTTGGGTCGCCCCCGGAAGCTCGAAGTGCATGGCGGTTTCTTCCACGGACACCGGCCCGGCGCTGATGGCGCTCGGCGCACGAGTGCGGCTGGTGTCGCGCTCCGGAGAGCGCGAAGTCCTGCTTTCCGATTTGTATAATAATGATGGGATCGACTATATCAAGCGCAAGCCGGACGAAATCCTGGCAGAAGTTTTGCTCGATTCTTTGCACGGATGGAAGAGCACTTATTGGAAATTGCGGCGCCGGGGCTCTTTCGACTTTCCGGTTCTATCCGTCGCGGCGGCTGTGCGCCTCTCCAGAAATAACACGGTCGAAGACGCGCGCATCATCGTGGGCTCGGCAGCCTGCCGTCCACTGGCCGCTACGGAAGCGGCCAAATCACTGGCAGGTCGCTCCTTAGACCGGCAGGCCATCGAGGAAGCCGCGACGCTTGCGGCTCGAATCGCCAAGCCGCTCGACAACACCGACTTTGACATGACCTGGCGCAAGAGAGTCACCGCGGAGTTCGTGACCTACGCACTGCGCGAGTTACGCGGCGATGATGTGCGGGCCGAGCGCGAGAGTTTCACCCGATACGCTTTCGAATAGTTCATTTCAGTTTTCGATCAACACCGCAATTCCCTGCCCACCACGTTTCGCGCGGCCTGCGGAGAGCCCATCGTCCTCCATCGCTAGCCCGTGGACTACACCCAGCAATTCCCCTCTGACAACTCAGCGTCTTTTTATGATTCTTAAAGAACCTGATATCCTCCAAGCTCTTTGTGGTTGGCAATGAAACGAGAGCAGCACGCCCCGACGGGGCCCCGGACGAGAACAGATATGACCTCGCAACGAGGGTTTTATGGTTGGAAGATGGTTTTCATTCTTTGGCTTTTGGATTTCCTCAACATGGGATTTCCGCTTTACGGTGGGGCGGTCATCAATACGTACATGCTCAAGGAAATCCCCATGAGTCGCAGCGCCTTCGGCCTGGGGTTTACGGTTCTAAACCTGTTCGTCGGCATTCCATCCTTTCTTGTGGGAGCATCCATTGTTCGCTGGGGCATTCGCAAAACTTTCGGCATTGGCTCTGCACTGATTCTTGCTGGGGCCCTGTGGCTTTCTCTTATTACCTCCAAGCCCTGGCATTATTGGGTGGGATTCGGGGTGCTCGCAGCCATGGGAATTAGTTTCGGGACCATCATTCCTGCAGCTACGGCGATCACGCGATGGTTCAGCCGTTATCGCGGAAGGACCATGGCGGTGACGCTGTCAGCCTCGGGATTTGCTGGTTTTTTCGTTGCGCCAGCGATCAATCGCATTCTCGCCGGAAATGGAGGAAATTGGCGGCAAGCGTGGGCGATTGTGGCAGGGCTTTCTGTTTTGTCTGCGGTTGTCGCGTTTCTTTTTGTGAGAGAACGTCCCGAAGACCTGGGCCAAGTGGTGGATGGCGGGCCGGGCGGGGAGCCATTGGCGAAGTCGGCCGCCGCAACTGCCCGGGTCACAAAATTTGTATGGGAGCCTCAACAAGCCTACAGCACACGCGCGTACTGGATGATTCTCATTGGCGCGATCGCCTGCCAATTCCCGTTTTTCTTCTTTACTGCACATTGGCTGCTGCACTTGAAAGGAGCTGGCATTCGTCCGGCAGATGCTGCATTTGCCATGGGCCTTTTCACGCTAGGGGCCGTGTTCGGCCGGTTGATTGGCGGATGGCTGATGGACGATATGGAAGGGCGCTACGCGTTCATGCTGGGTTTCTGCTGTTATTTCCTGGGGTCCATCCTTGCGGTTCGAGTTTCTCCGGAGGCGTTGTGGATCGCTTACAGCGCCGCAATTCTTTACGGCGCGGGGTTTGGATGGACGTTTATTTGCTTCAATACCGTCACGGGTCACTATTACGGACCCCTGGCTTTTCCGAAGGTGAGCGGAATGATACTGGTCCTCGCGGCTCTCTTTTGCTCGCCGGCAGGTTACTTGGGCGGGAAACTATTTGACCTGTTCCACAGCTATAAGATTGCGTTCGAGATTAACTCAGCTTTGGCCGCGACCGGAATCGTGGCTCTCTTTTTCGCGAGAATGCCGGAGCCGCCAAAGTAAGCATTTAGATTCATTGGTAAGAAACGGCACGCCATTGTGGAGATATCCGCCCGTCAAACACAACCGGCCGAAACACGATCGCTTAAATAATGACGCCATCTAGGTTCTAGTACCAATCGAAAAAATACTTGCGCGAGAACTGCTTCGCCAATACAATCCGACAGTGCTGCATTAAGTAAGAGCTTACTTGCAGCAAAGAGTCTGGTTGTTTCGCTCGAAAGCGGCACGACAACCAATTAAGTTGTTCTCCAGGAAGCCCTCAGGCCCTTCAATCCCTGGCAACCCAGCCATGATTTATTTGGAAGAATTAATGAAAGAGTACACTCTTCATTGGAAGGCAGCATTTTAAAGTCCGCAGTATAATTGTACGGTAATTACTTAATATACTATCGGGAGATGTAATCGACATGAGAACGACTCCAAATTCCGTCTGGAAAGTGTCTGACTCTGCGCGCTCCACTTACACTCAGGATGGTGCCGTGATACTGGATATTCAAAAGGGTTTGTGCTACAGCCTGAACGTTGTAGCAGCCAAGGCTTGGAGCGCCCTTGAGTCACACCAGGGGGGCTCTACCTTTCAAGATCTGATCGATTCCCTGCGCAAACAGTTCGACGCTCCCCGCGAAAGGCTGGAAGCTGATATCGCCGAGCACCTCGAAAAACTCGAGAAGGCGGGGTTGGTTCATCGGAGCGCTTCGCAACGTACTCCCCCGCCATCGTAATTTCTGACAGCCGCCTGATCGGTTTGCTCCTGCAATCGAAATGAACGCCCGGCGCGGGTATCCCCTATTTATTGAACGGACTTTCTGGCTTGGACTCTTCTCAACTATGGTAGTGAAACCTAGGAGGCAAGGTTGATGATTTACGAAAGACCTTTTGTTCAGAGTTGGGGAACAGTGCGTGCGTTTCTCGAGCAATTCTTCCCAAGACAATTCACGCCGCGGATAAGCTCGGTTAGCAATGACTGGCGTGTGCAGAAACTCATAAATTTGATCGATAGCGATCCTGCAAGTATTCGGTGGAATCTCGACCAAATCTGTAAGCAGCTCCAACTATGCATGTCAGGTCGCCAGGCACGCCGCCTCTTCAAGACTCATACCGGCATAGGCATCAAGCAATATGCAAAGAAAAAGCGTCTTGAAATGGCGGCGCAACAGTTACGAGCGACGGAGGCACCCGTCAAAGCGATTGCAGTGGACGCTGGATACAGGCATGTCGGCAACTTCACCAGAAGCTTCCTGAAACATTTCCGCGTGAGTCCGGTCGAATTCAGGAGGATTTGGCGCCGAAGCGACGTCACCGCATGAAGAACAGCATACGTAGCTCGCGCCAATCATACCGCCCTCAGTGGTCCGTGCGAACTTAGCGGCTTTCAAGCTGCGTAGCCCAGAATTAGCTCAGTCAACGATCCAAGGGCACGGAGAATTCTTTGAATCCGACTTTTAAGACGCAGGCAAAGTGGTTCATTCGTCAAATGCAACCGCTTTTGCCTACTTATTCCCTCAGTGTCCTGTTGGTTGTTCTGAGCAGCCTGATGTTTCTTCTCGATCCCTTGCTCATGAAGTGGCTGATTGACCGCGTTCTTCCCAAAAAGGACTTTCGCCTCTTGACCTTTGCAGCTTGTGGATTCTTCGGCCTGTACGTTTTCCGGCTCAGTTTTTTTACTTTGGCGCAACTCGTAAACTTTCGCACGATTCAGAAACTGGTGTTGCGGATGCGCCTCAGCATCCTGCAACAGATGAACCTCCTCTCTGCGGATTACCACGAAACCACTCCGGTTGGGGAGAGACTCTATCGTTTGGAACAAGATGTCGATCAGGTCGCCGAAGTAGGATCGAATCTAGTTCCGTTTGTTCTGCAAACGGCCTTCAAGGCCGTCTTCGTCATGGGCACCATGTTTACGCTCGATCCGCGGCTGACCATGATGGTTCTCCCGCTGATGCCTCTTTTCTTTGTTTTTCGCAAGAAGTTTGAAAGGCCCTTGCGCCGGGCCTCGGATGCGGTCCAGGAAAAGGCCGCCAAGGAAAACAGTTTTCTTCAAGAGCATCTCTCGTCCGTCGTCCAAGTCCAACTCCTGCACCAGGAGAAGAGTCAAACCGAAGGTTTTCTGGAACGCGCTAATGAACGCATGAAAGCACTGAATCACCGGGAACTGGTCGAGGTTCTGTTCAGCGCCTGCTACATGGGAATCATTGCTTTGGGCACCATCGCGATTCTTGGTTATGGTGGCTATCAGGTATTTGTGGGGGCCTTAACCATCGGAGGCGTGGTCGCCTTCTACAGCTATGTGGGTGCGCTCTTTGATCCGCTGGGCGCAGCCGTACACATTTACTCTCAGCTGAATCGCTTGGGCACGAATATCCGGCGCATCCTGGACGTCACGGAAAGAGCGCCCGGTGTAGCAGAATTGGCGGGCGCGGTCGGCTTCCCCTCACCGCTCAGGGGCTATGTGGAAATGGAGGGGGTCTCGTTTTCCTACTGTGAAGCCGCACCAGTGCTCAACAACATTGATCTGAAACTTGAGCCTGGTGAGAAGGTTGCCTTGGTCGGTATGAGCGGGAGCGGAAAAAGCACTATCGCCAAACTCGTTGCCAGGTTGTATGACGTGCACCGGGGAACTGTTTACATCGACGGGATGGATGTCCGAAACCTCCGCCTGGAGAGCCTGCGAACGAGGGTCTGTTACCTCTTGCAGGATGCCGTGCTTTTCGATCGAACACTGAAGGAGAATCTGCTGCTCGGTAACCCCCTGGCGCCGGCAAAGGAACTCCACCGGGCCGTCGAAATTGCAGACATGAAGGAATTACTGCGACGGTTGCCGCAGGGTTGGGACACGCCCGTCGGCCAGCGAGGCAATACGCTGTCCGGAGGCGAAAGGCAACGTGTCGCATTAGCCCGGGCGGTACTTCAAAATCCCTCGATTTTGCTGCTCGATGAATCTACTTCAGCCCTTGACGCTCCTTCGGAACGGCGAATATTCATGAATCTGGCCCAGCATTTCCCCAAGCAGACCATTGTGTTTGTCTCGCATCGGATCGCCTCTCTGAAATGGGTGGATAGAATCATAGTGCTGAACCACGGCGTGATCGAAGAGCAAGGAACGCACGATCAATTGATTCACACCGGTGGGCTCTACACTCACTTGCACAGCGCGCCGGCGGTGCTTCTCAATGCCGAATCCTTCCCGCATATCTCCAAGAATAATTGAAGAAGAAAGATTGATGGGCTCGCGGAGCGAGAGCGTCGTTGATGAAATTCTGTTGGTCAGACGAACAGAAGATTGGCTGGGAGACTAGGATTCGAACCTAGATAGCCAGATCCAGAATCTGGAGTCCTACCGTTGGACGATCTCCCAGCAGTATGAAAACAACTGACTTACATCATACCGCGACTGCTAATTGTGGGGCAACCGGGGCAATCTCAACGATTTTTGATACGTTTTTAGGAGCGAAATCAGGCACTCGAGCAAGTTCATCCCGCATGAAATCAGGACGAAGATGAGTGTAGCGACGAATCATTTCTTCGCTACCGTGACCGATCCACTTTTTGATTACCTCGATTGGAGTTCCTGTGATTTCATGCAATCCAAGCAATCGGGAGGAACCCTGATTATTGGTTCCGTTTGGAAATGTGGGAAGGGGTTGTCCAGCGTAGAGAGAGGAATTGGCTACAGTGAGGGAGGGCTCCCCTCATCAGAGAGCCCCCGGAGCACAATATGATTATTGGTTCCCAGTATGCTGCCCTGGACGCCGTTTGCGCTCCAACATCATGGTTATATTGGGTTGGATCGGGCCGGAGAGCGAAAGAAAGAAAGTCTTGGTTGCAAAACCAACCAAGTTTTCCCGATAACGGAACGCTTACTCGGCAACGATTTTAGCTGCGCGGAAGCTCATCGACTTAGACTCGAACAAACCGAATATGGCGAAGGGATTTTCGTGGATCGCGCTATCGAAGATGCTGCCTTCATCCTCGAACGGAGACTCAGCGCTTGGCCATCTTTTGAGCCATATGCAGAATCAACTTGCGGTCTTCATCGCTTGACTTGCCCAACAGACGACGAAGCTTGCTCAGAAATCGTGCCTCTCTACCTGAGCTGCCCCAAGCGCCTTCGTCAGAAGACTTTCGTTTCAGCAGATTCGGCACCTGAGGGGGCTCTGCGCCTTCGTAGAAGAGTTGATAAAGAGGGACCTCGAAAGCACGCGCCAGCTTTTCCAGCGTCTCAACAGCAGGAACGGTGTGCCCATTCTCGACGCGAGAAATGTAGCAGCGAAGCAAGCCGGTGCGCTTTTCGATGTCGCCCTGAGAGAGCTTCTTTTCCTCACGAAGTTCGCGGAGGCGTTCGCCGATAATCATGGACGGATTCTCTCACTTAGATAAAATTCGCGCAATGGTAATTGGCTAGTTGAATCTTGCTGCTTGCCTAGCAGAATAAATCTTGTAGGCTCGCACAAACATCAAGCGCGCTATGCTCTCTTTGTCTTCGTCACCGTCACTCAAAAGGCCAAAGGCTCTGTGGTTTTTGGCTATGTGCCTAGCGGTTTTGTAAAGGAAAGCCTTGTGTACTAGAGCCTCCCCTGAAGCGTTCCAGGCGTTGAAAACGTCTTGCGCCAACTCGTCCGCATGTTTGAGGAGTGTCTTGCGTGAAGACATTTGGGTTGTTTATCTCCGACGAGTCAACGTTATTTCCGTTCTCGTTCCGTCTCAGCAGAGGGCTGAGGCTGGTTCTTAGCAGCAGGGTCGTGGGCCGTCAGCGGAGTGAGGATCACGAGTTCCGAGTCTCTGGCGGATCGTCCCGACTTTTCTCGGCTTTTTGAGTCTTCGACTAAAACGCTCCATTCGCTCAAGAACATCTTGATTGCCCTAGTCCCCCTAGCAGAGAGATTCAAAGCAGTATTTATGAAAACTAGTCGCTTTATGCCTTTGCCTTCGATCGCTAATTGCAGAGTGGCCTCGATTAGGCCACAGGTATCGGTCATCGTTGAACATAGCTCCTCAAGTCGGGCAGCCGTGCCTTGATCTACGACGATTTCCTTGGGTGCGGACGGGTCCCTAAGTGCTCGTTCAGGCGAATGAATTTCCTTTGGCATGTCAGCGAGGGGCTCCGGGAGAGATCAGGACAAGCACCAAGAAAGAGGCCAAAAGCAGACACGCCATCCCTCCTACTAATAGACATGAACGACTGCAATTAATGACAAACGTAGCGCGAGCCTTTCGCATGGGCTGGTTTCCGCGAGTACGGAATTGCAAATGGGCACCCCGGCATACGGGGGGTCATCCATCCTTGTAACCCTGACAGGGGAAGGTTGGCGTTAGGAGCCCGCACGCAAGGCGCCTTATATATCTCAGATAGTTATTTGTCAAGTAGATCGTAATATGTAGGGTATATACCCTATGTAGGAATCTAGTTCAATCCCCCAGACCGGGATTCCTGCCGTTTCGGCATCGTTTCCCGAAATGGTCCGCTTATCTGTTCCTCTTTCGTTGCAAGCCCGGCGCAAATCCTTTGTTTTGATTTGATAGTTCATGGAAAGGCTCGTGCAAAACATCAGAACCGACTGATTCAGAGTCGGGCGGCATCTGATGATTCTGCGCAAGATCATTCTGTTCTTAATCGCAAGTTCCTGCCTCTCGCATATAGCGGCGGCTCAAACGGCCTTCCCGAGTTCGACAAGTCTGCATCCTTCGGTTGTAGAACGCACCCATGATTTTAGCGATGTCGTTGTTCCTATTACTTCGCTAAAGATCGTTCCCTCGGTGAAGCTTGGTATCACAGGGAAGCCCGGCCCTAGTCTCGGCATAGATACCAACTACGGTACGGGCTTTTGCCTGGACGCCAGGTGTCGGTTCATCGTGACGAATTATCACGTAGCTATGACCGCGCGCGCCCGTAAGATCAAAGGTGAAAAGATTATTCATCGATATTTTGCCACGGCGTCGGACGATAAAGGTGCTACTGCGAACCCGCTTCCCAACGGCGGTGTGCTCCCATTTGCCATGAGCCGGGACCTTGCCATGTTTGAGCTGTGCGACCCGCTGCCCCATCATCACGGTCTTACTTTCAGCCTCGATGAGTTGGAGGTTGGCCAGGAAGTAGACATCTATGGGTATCCCAAGGGGATTCTCAATCCGGTTCGCAAACTGACCCGATTCCCCGCAAAATTCAAGGGCCCAACAACATCAGGCCTCCTCGCCTTTGACTACCAATTGTCCGCCGATCAACCAGTTCGGATAGGTGGGGCAAGCGGCGGCATCGTCGTTGATAGGGAAACCGAAAAGATTGTAGGTATTCTGAACGGGACCACTGAAACGGTGGCGCTGGCTGTGCCCGTTCAAACCCTTGTCGATTTCGTGAGCAAAGTACAGCCCTTCGTAGCACAAAGAGTATTCTCGACCATCAATGGTGTATCCCCAGTCTCGGCAGACCTCTATCCAAAATTCTCGCCGGCCCCTGATTACAATCCAAAATTCATACCAGGCGTTGCTTTTGGGCTACAGCACCGACCTGAGGAAACTCCTGAAGTCAAAGAGCTGCGGCTCAAAGCACAAGATCTGGCGGACGGTATGCGGAATTACATAGCTGTGCAGAGCTATGAATGGGGATCAGGAGAGAAGGAACCCGCCGCCGAGGCAGAGTATGAAGTTCGTGTTATCGACGGCGTGCAACGATTCCGCGAGTATCCCGAGGGCAAGAAGGAATTAGAGGAGGTACTGTGGCCGCGTCTGAATGGGTTCGTGAATTCGAGCGACGATTGGACGAAGCTGCCTAAAATGGTTGGAACGGAATTCCAATTAAAGGTTCAGCAAGCCCCCGACGTAGTCGTGAACCAGCAAAGGATGAAGGTCTTTCAGTATTATGCCAGCGTCGAGGATAACTTGTGTGGCTTCAGACCTATCGTTGATTTTGGTTTCTTCACAATCAGCAAGTCGGTTGAGACCGCGTGTTACGGAGAAGTTTGGACAGACAAGGAAACAAACATAGTCAGAATTTCTGAGCATTTAGAGTTGTCTGACAAATTGAAGGCCTATCGAGGATGGGAGGAATCTCAGGTTGTCCTTACCTACGGTTGGCTCAGGCGGGTGCACGAGCCTCCCCGGCTCGTTCCTTTGACCACTTTTGTACAGAGTCGCCACAAGAAGAAAGAAGTGTACTGGTGCCGCGGCCAGTTTACAAATTATCAAAAATTTGGCAGTGAAGTGAAGATCATAGCGAATGACGTCCAAAGCCCGCCACCGTAAGCCCCTCTGACAAGCGCAACGGGAAGTCATTCGACAATATAACGAGGAAGAGCCTGGGGAGCAGTGGGGCTACTGCGTGCTTAACCGAACTTCCGCAGTTGCGTGAATAAAGTCTTTGGAATCAATGTGAGCACCGGAAAGTTTCCACTACATTTATGCCTGTTCTAGCGCGATGGGTAGTCTCATGCCCAGCCGTTGCAACAGGATTCTTTGGTGCTCGGTCGGTTGGCTGATACAGCGCTTCCGTACCTCCACACCTTGGCGCGTGGGCAAAATCACATCGACCAAGGAGATTTCACAGAGCTCTTCAAAGACTTGCCGTGGTTCATCGCCGAGTCCGCCCTGACGGCAGCTGGCGGCCAGCGTCTTCCACAGCACGTAGGCCAGAAAACAAACCAGGATGTGTGCGCCCACGCGATGCTCTCGGTGGTGCCATACCGGCCGGATCTGCAAGTCCGACTTGTGCACGCGAAAGGCGGCTTCGGCTTCGGTGAGTTGCACGTAGGCGCGCCACAGCTCCTCCGGCGTCCAGTCGATCACGTTGCTGCGCAACCAGTAGCAGCCTTCACTCCGCCGCGCCCACTCCCGCCAACTCTCTACCTTCGTCCACCGCAGTTGCGTGAAGTCCTGGGCATGCACCTCTACGCGCGCATCGAACAGCCGCGCCGCACGTGTGTTTCGTTCCAGGAGCCGTCCTACGCGGCGCTCCACGGCGCCCGATTTCTGCCGACGTTTGCCACAACTTGCGGCGATCTTCACTAATCCTTCTTCGATGCGCTTCTCGAAGCGTTCGTGCATCGCTTGTTCCTGTGGCTTGCCGCTCCGCGCTCCGACAGAGAATAAACACTTCCTCTCCGTCCGGAGCGGGAACCAGCCGGACCTCCAGCCCTTCATGCACTTGCTTCCAGTTTTCACTCAGCAACTCGCGCTCAAACTTCCGCAAAGAGTTCTTTGCCGTACCCAGGATGTAGCGCCGCCCGCCAGCCCGCAAAAACCGCACATTTTTCTCGCTCGCCAGACCACGGTCCATAATCCAGACTCGCCCGGCTCGTCCGTAGAGCTCTTCCATGTGCCCCACGATCTCTTCGAGCGTGGTGGCATCGTGGCGGTTGCCGGCGAACACCTCATAACCCAAGGGCATCCCGCAACGGCTCACCACCAGCGCGATATTCACCTGCTTGCAGTCCGGGCGATGATCTCGCGAATAGCCCCGCTGCGCCTGCGGGTTGCCTTCCGCTTGTCCCTCGAAGTACGTGCTGGTGATGTCGTAGAGCAGCAGGTCGTAGTCTAGATCGAACAGTTCGCCAAGCCTCTCCTTCAGGAGTTTCTCGAGCGCTTTCTTGTGGGGCAACAGAATGTCCAGCGTTCGATACAGGCGATCTTCGTTTACCTTCTCCTCGGGCACACCCAGCAGATCCGACATCGCGCTGGCCTCGTAGAGGTGCTCGGCCAGATGCAATTCGCTGGAAGGTTCACACAGCCGACCGAGAATCAAAATCATGGCCATTGCTGACCAGGGAATCTCCTCGCGTCCGTTCGGTAGCCTCTCTTCCAAGAAGCGATCCAGTTCCAACCGGCGCAGCAACTCTCTTCCCAGCCAAGGGCCACCGAATTTCCGGCTGCGTTCCACGCGCACGCGCTTCACATCGACTTCCACCCATTCGGGTTCCGTCCTGGTAAACAAATCCGTTTGATAACCAGGTTGCTTCTCCGCGCAGCGTTTCACTCCCAAACGGCCCCGCTCGTCCATCACCCCCAACCACGCTACGACGCGTTGCCGGGGGCCTCGACTGGTTCGGTAACTCTCCACCAACGCCCAATAGGCGTGACGCTTGCCATCCTTGCGTCGATAGCAACGTCGCAGATACATATCGCGATGCTACGAATCGAGGAGACAAAATCAAGAGGGTTGGTCGTCACTACACGCGCATTTCGCGCGAAAACAGCGGAACTCAGCAACACCTCAACACAAACAAAAGCACTTGCTCCCCTACCCGGGAAGTGATTGTGATCAAAAAATTTTCAGTTCATTCAAAACTGCGGAAGATAGGCTAAGTAACTTCCGCAACTTTTCTTTCCTGGTTTGTTGTGCTGGATACATGGAGTCTTCTTGAACCCACTTCAATAGCTTCGGAACATCGACTATGTGTCGAGTAGGCTCCTGATGAATTTCTACTTCGACTCGTTGTATCGTTTCATTTCCATTGGATTCCCAGCCAACATCTTGCAAGCGATTCAATCCGCGAAGGATGGCTTCGTATAAAGATTTTGCGTAAACTTCGACGCTGTGTTCGGTATTGTGGCAGTCCTTCATCCGGACGATGCACTTGCTCATCGACATGATGAGTCTCGGAAGTTGAGATCAAATAGGTAGGAATCGGGAAAACCAGCTTACGATTTCTTGTTCCACAAGTCCATGTTTGGCCTTCGCTGCTTTGGGCGCATAATGCGGCAAACGATGCAAGGTTCGACTAGGTTAGGCACCGGAATGCTCGTCCCATTTAACCCTGCGATTCGGGAACTCCACGCCAATAGAAAAGCGATCTCCCGCTTTTGGCAAACAATAAATCACTCTTCCGACTAGCGGCACTTCCCCCGTCAAGGGGGTAATAATCGACTCTTCACCGGACTGCCAAGACCACTTGCTGATGACACGCGCACCGTGGTAACTAACATTCTCCGTGCTCGTTCTTTCGCTTCCTCGGGGTTCTTCTAGGCTTACGAGGTAAATAGGAACTGAAGCAGGAAGGCGTTCCTCACGTCTGGCATCGAAAAGACCTTTGGGTCCTTTGTGCTGGGCATCGTTCATCACTGGCTCCCCCAGGCAGAGGAAGAGTCCCCACAGCGCGTACTTTTAAGCTGACAAACAGGTTCCAGTCCATTGGGCCGTCAATCGGCAAAAGATTGTAATCGCTGCTGGGGAAATTCCCTGAGTGCTTCGGTGTCGGTTTGCATGTCGTGGGATGTGGCAACCACTTGAAGATCGACCGCACGAAATACGATGAACTCGTCCGGCGACTCTGAGGATAATTGCAGTACGTGGGCTTTGGCCGTCTCGATGTCGCTTACAGTTTCTAACCACTGGAATGTTCCTTTACGGTCCTTCTTCAAAATATCGAAGAGCGTCCTCATTGATTCCTCACCGCAAGTTGGATATACGATGCAACCACTTTCGCGTGTGCTTTTGGCACACCCTTGCTTTGCATCGGAACCCATGTCCAGCGTGGGGGCCGGGCGTTCCTGTATAAGCCAGAAAATAGCCAAAGATACGATACAGAACTCTTGAACCTGCGCTATCAGGTAAATACTTGATTCCTGCAACGAGGAATTACCCGAACATGGCTTCACGGAATTATTCTCCGCGCTAAAATGTCCGATTATTAGGCCCTAGAATCAGCGCGGGGCGAAACAGTGCCCAGCATTTCTATCCCCGGAGGCCGCCGCCGATCCGTACGGGTCGCAACGAAGAAGCGCGCCAACCTCGTCATCAATCTCAGGGGAAATCAGACAATGCTTCCGTGTCTCATTGTCGATAGATCGCAAGAGGGATTCAGATTGCGGGGTAGCTTCAGACTAAGGTGCGGACAACTCGTGGAACTCGTACTTGATGACCCCGTTGATTCCGTACGGTGCGAAGTTATTTGGGTTGGCAGAGCAGGGTCACAGCAGGAAGGGCAAGCGGGGGTGCAAACCGTGGGCAAATAAGCTTTGCCCGGCAACTGTCGCCGCCGTTTGTAATTCGCGCACCTACTCCCAACTCGCCAGATTGATGCGATAATCACACCACTGCCCCCCTTTGTAGATGTCTCCCGTTCGGAGCCTGGTTGGGTCTGCCCTTTTGCATCCTCAAGTTGGGCGACGGAAGCCCGCATTTCGTTGAAGCTGCACAAACGCTTGACGCTGCAAAAGCGCGCGTCAAGGCACTTGCAGAGTTGTGGCCGGGCGAGTACTTCATCATTCACAAAATGCCCAAAAGAGGCGTACTCCTCTTGGCGTCATATAAGTCCCCGAAGTCAAAGGGAAAGAAGGGGCGATGGGTTGTGTAGAGCGCAGGCTGAAAAAGACAGAATGAGCCGTACCGGCCTGGAACCGGACTTACAGGCAGATGGGAAGTGGAATCCAACAATGAAGGCTGAAGACGAGTGCCCCATCTGGGTAATTCCCTGAGTATCGCCCCGGCGTGTTCAATGGACAGGCTGAAGAACACGTCAGATTGTAAGATCGGTAAGAGACCCTAATTGGCAGCCCAATCGGCAGGTGGATACGCGATGCGCCAAAAGCTCGGTGCGGACCGGGTGAATTCCACTGCAACCTTGGCCGGTCCCATTGGCACTTTCTCCACCTAGACCAGGCGGCACTCTTTCTGTTCCCCGCTGTCTATGTTTTGCATGAGGAGCTTTTGCTCAGGCGTTACCCTTTCCGCTAAGGACATCAACGCACCGTGCGCGTTGACAACCAACGTTTGCGCCCTCTCAGAAAACTGCGGGCCTTCCTTTGGGGGTCTGTGAACGACAACTGGAACGGTCAACTCAATCCGCTGGCTGCGCCTCTTCCTCAAACATTGTTTTGTGTCAGTGAGCTGCTGGTCGCTCATAAAACCTGGATTGCACCTCGTATTTTACACTCAGTGCAGGACGCGGAGAAGCTGTGGGATACCTGTGGGCGACTGTCCTTGCCCCCTAGACTGGCTCTTCCGTTTCCGCAATGATGTCGGTTCAGAGAACTTGTCGTGAGCGATCACCCAGCCAGAGCAAACGATAGAGTGAAGGCTATCCACCTACTGCGGCAACATGGAATGGTTGTGGGTTTCCCGATGCAAACCGCCGATGGAGAGGTAGTCTTCCCGGTGGGCAGAGATTTTACGCTGACCGCAGACCAGATACTCAAACTCCTTGAAAGTGGCGAACTGCACGCTGAAGGCGTGCGCAGATTAGTCGCGGCGCAGGCAGCAACACCCATGCGCGGGCATCAGACGCATTGAA
>MNEA01000023.1 GCA_001917435.1 Acidobacteria bacterium 13_2_20CM_2_57_6 | reverse complement strand
AGCGGCCGGTATCCTGTTGCGGAAAGAAGCCCTTGGGAGTCTGGACAAAAAGATAGGCGTTCAGGCAGACCGTGCCAAAGCTGATGATCAGAATTAGGAACTGGTGACGAAGAACCCAGCGCAGAGAAACATCGTAAGTGCTCAACAGACGATTGAAAGCGTTCTCGGAAAATCGATACAGACGATTGTGCCGGCCGGTTTCGTGGCGAAGGAAGCGCGCGCACATCATGGGGGTGGTCGTGAGAGAAATCAGAAGAGAGACGCCAATGGCCACGCTGAGAACGACCGCGAATTCGCGGAAAAGCCGCCCGACGATTCCGCCCATAAGAAGAATGGGAATGAAGACGGCGACAAGTGAAGTGCTCATGGAAAGCACGGTGAACCCAATTTCACTGGCGCCCTTCATGGCGGCTTCGTAGGGTTTCATGCCGCCTTCGATGTGGCGAGTTATGTTTTCGATGACCACGATGGCGTCATCCACGACAAAGCCCGTCGATATGGTGAGCGCCATGAGTGACAGATTGTCCAGGCTGTACCGCCCAAGATACATGACGCCGAAAGTGCCGATGAGCGAAAGCGGCACGGCGACGCTGGGGATGACGGTGGCCCAGACGTTTCGTAGGAACGCGAACACCACGAATATCACCAGGACGATGGAAATCATGAGGGCCACTTCCACGTCATGCACGGAAGCGCGAATGGTCGTCGTCCGGTCCACAGCCACATCCAAGTGCAGCGAAGGCGAGATCGAAGCGCGAAGAAAAGGCGTGATGGCCATGATGCGGTCAACCGTCTCGATCATGTTTGCGCCGGGCTGGCGGAAGATGGCCATGAGGACGCCGTGCTTTCCGTTGGACAGGCCGAGATTGCGAGTGTCTTCGACGGAATCGACTACTTCGGCGATGTCGCGCAAACGAACGGGAGCGCCTTGATGGCCGGCGACAATGAGAGGTTGGTATTCGTACGCTTTGAAAAGCTGGTCGGTGTCGGAAACAGCCCAGGTCTGTTTGGAGTCGGAAAGCGCGCCTTTGGCAAGGTTGGCGTTGGCGGCTTGCAATGATTTGCGAACCGTCTCCAAACTGATTCCGTAGCTATTGAGCTGGTACGGATTCGTTTCGACACGGACAGCAGGGCGTGCGCTACCCCAAGTGAAGACCTGTCCCACGCCCTCCACTTGAGCAATTTTCTGGGCGAGGACGGAATCGGCAGCATCGTAGATCTGCGCGGGCGAGATATTGTCCGAAGTCAGCGAGAACAACAGGATCGGCGCATCAGCAGGATTAGCTTTTCGATATGTGGGCTGGCCGGGAAGATCGGCGGGAAGCTGGCTGCGAGCCGCATTGATGGCGGCTTGAACGTCGCGGGCGGCGGCGTTGATATCGCGATTCAGATCGAACTGGAGAGTAATACCAGTGGACCCGAGGCCGCTCGAGGAAGTCATTTGCGTAACGCCGGCAATGCGGCTGAACTGGCGCTCAAGGGGCGTGGCCACTGCGGAGGCCATGGTCTCCGGGCTCGCACCGGGAAGGCCGGCGCCCACGCCAATCGTCGGAAAATCGACCTGGGGCAGCGGCGCGACGGGCAAGAACCGGAACGCTACGGCTCCGGAGAGAAAAATGGCAAAGGTGATCAGCGACGTGGCGACAGGCCGTCGAATGAAAGGCGCGGAAAAGTTGGAGGAAAAGTTCACGCGCTAATCTCCGGGAGCCGGCTCTTCGATTGGATTGCCGATGTTAAAGGCGAAGCGGCGCCCAAGCCAATCGAACGCGAGATAAACAACCGGCGTGGTATAGAGCGTCAGCAATTGGCTGAGAATCAGGCCGCCGACGATGGTAATACCCAGCGGGCGGCGCAACTCTGAACCGACGCCGGCGCCAAGCGCGAGCGGCAAGCCACCCAAGAGTGCGGCCATGGTGGTCATCATGATGGGCCGGAAGCGAAGCAAGCATGCTTCGTAGATGGCGTCGAGCGGAGCTTTTCCTTCCTTGCGCTTGGCTTCGAGCGCGAAGTCGATCATCATGATGGCGTTTTTCTTGACGATACCAATCAGCAGGATGATGCCGATCAGTGCGATGACGCTGAATTCCGTGTGGCAGAGAAGCAAAGCGAGAATCGCGCCGACACCGGCAGACGGGAGCGTCGAGAGAATGGTGATCGGGTGAATGTAGCTCTCATAGAGCACGCCGAGAACGATGTATACGGTAACGAGTGCCGCCAGGATAAGAAGAGGTTCATTGGCCAAGGACCTGAGGAAAGCCGCCGCCGTACCCTGGAAGGTGGCCTGGATGCTGGGCGGCATGCTCAATTCCTGCTTCGCGAGGTTGATGGCGTTCACGGCGTCGCCAAGCGCGGCGTTGGGAGCCAGATTGAACGAAAGAGTGACCACCGGAAACTGGCCCTGATGATTGAGCGCGAGAGCAGAGTCGCCGGGATCGAAGCGCGTGAAGGCGCTAAGCGGAACCTGCGTGCCGTTGGAAGATTTCACGTAAATGTTCTTGAGCGAATCGGGATTCTGCTGGAATTGCGGGTCCACTTCCAGGACGACGTGATACTGGTTGAGCTGCGTAAAAATCGTGGATACCTGGCGCTGGCCGAAGGCATCGTAGAGCGTGTTGTCGATATCGGCGGGGAGGACGCCGAGGCGCGCGGCGGAGTCGCGGTCAATGGTGATTGAAGCGACGAGACCTTGGTTCAACTGGTCGCTGGCGACGTCACGAAGCTCCGGCAGCATTTTCAATTTTTCGATGAAGCGCGGAGTCCAGTAACCGAGCTCCTTGGCATCCACATCTTCAAGGCTGTACTGGAATTGGGTTCGGCTGACGCGATCTTCGACCGTCAGGTCCTGAATCGGCTGGAGAAAGAGCGAGACGCCATCCAATTTGGCGAGTTCGGGTTGCAGGCGGCGGATCACATCGGAGGCGCTGATTTTTCGATCGGCGAGCGGCTTGAGATTAATCTGAATGCGGCCGCTGTTCAGCGTAGTGTTTGTTCCGTCAATGCCGATTTGCGGGCCTTCTGAGACGCCCAGGATTACGCCGGTGTCCTGAACGGGAAAAAATCCTTTGGGAACGTAAATGTAGAGAAGAATCGTGCCGACAAGCGTAGCGACAGTAACGATGAGCGTGGTGGTGCGGAAGCGAAGAACAAACTGCAACGTCCGGCCATAGAATGCAATAACGGCATTAAAGGCGTCTTCGGACTTGCGATAGAACCAGCCTTCTTCTTCTGTTTTCTGGTGGCGGAGGAGCTTAGCGCACATCATCGGAGTAAGCGTCAGGGATACAAACGCGGAGACAAGAATGGTCACCGCCAGCGTGACGGCAAATTCGCGGAAGAGGCGGCCGACGATGTCGCCCATAAAGAGAAGCGGGATCAGCACGGCGATGAGCGAAACCGTGAGTGAAACGATCGTGAAACCGATCTGCTCGGAACCTTTGAGCGCGGCCTGAAGAGGCGATTCTCCTTCTTCAATGTAACGGCTGATGTTTTCAATCATGACGATAGCGTCGTCGACGACGAAGCCGGTGGAAATGGTCAGCGCCATGAGAGAAAGATTGTTGAGGCTGTAGCCGAGAAGGTACATCACCCCAAACGTGCCGATCAGAGAGAGCGGAACAGCAATGCTGGGAATGATGGTGGCGCGGATGCTGCGGAGAAAAAGAAAAATCACCATCACCACGAGCGCGACGGTGAGCACCAGCGTGAACTGCACATCTTCGACGGACGCTCGAATCGTAGTGGTCCGGTCGGTGAGGATGTCTACTTTTACCGCGGCAGGCAGCGCTGCCTGAAGTTGCGGGAGAAGTTTTTTCACGCGATCGACCACAGCGATGATGTTCGCACCGGGCTGCCGCTGAATATTGAGAATGACGGCAGGATCGCGATTGGCCCAGGCAGCCTGCTTGGCATTTTCCACGCCATCGACAACCGTAGCGACGTCGGTCAGCCGCACCGGCCCGCCATTGCGGTAAGCAATGATCAGCGGGCGGTAGCTGTCGCTGGAGACAAGTTGATCGTTTGCGCCGATGGTGTAGGCCTGGTGCAGGCCGTCAAACGTCCCTTTGGCCTGGTCCACGTTGGCTTGTCCAAGCGCCGTGCGCAGATCCTCAAGACTCAGCCCGTAGGAAGCCAGCGCGGTAGGATTCGCTTGGATGCGTACTGCCGGACGCTGGCCGCCACTGATGCTGACCAGCCCGACACCGCTGAGCTGAGAAATTTTTTGCGCAAGCGTGGTGTCCGCGAGGTCTTCGACTTTGGGCAGCGGAAGAGATTTGGAGGAAAGCGCGAGCGTCAGAATGGGGGCATCCGCGGGATTAATCTTGCTGTAGATGGGCGGATTGGGGAGCCCCTGCGGCAGAAGATTGGAAGCGCTATTGATGGCCGCTTGCACTTGCTGTTCAGCGACATCGATGTTCAGGTCCAGATCAAATTGCAAGGTGATCAGCGAGCTCCCGAAGGAACTCGTGGAAGTCATCTGATTCAAGCCGGGGGTTTGCCCGAACTGCCGTTCAAGCGGAGCGGTGACCGACGAAGCCATGACTTCGGGGCTGGCTCCCGGATAGAACGTTTGCACCTGAATCGTGGGGTAATCGACCTGAGGCAGAGCAGAGATCGGTAATTGGCGGAAGGCGACCCAGCCCACGAGAAGGACGCCGACCATCAGGAGCGTGGTGGCGACCGGCCGCAAAATGAACGGCCGCGACGGACTCATCGAGGGGCTCCTCCAGCCTGGCCCTTCGAAGGTCTTCCGGATTGCGGCACACCTTGGGCAGACGATGCGGCCGCAGAGCCGCGGCCCGCGCCGTTCGCGCCACCGGCAGGGCTAGGATTGACTTTGGTCCCATCCTGCAGCTTGTCCTGGCCATCGATGACCACGGCGTCGCCGGCATTCAAACCTGCACTCAAGCCCACACTGTTCCCTGTCGTCTGAGCGATGGTGACAGGGCAAATCTTCGCAGTCGCGTCTTTGGACGCGGAATCTTTAGTAACCGCATAAACGTAAGTTCCCTGGGGTCCGCGTTGAATGGCGGCGGCGGGGACGATAGTGAGATTAAGCTTTGTGTCCACGAGAAGGTGGACATTCACAAATTGATTGGGGAAGAGCGCGTTGTCGGCGTTGTCAAATATGGATTTGAGCTTGTAAGTTCCAGTCGTCGGATCAATCTGATTGTCGATGGTCTGGAGCCTTCCGCTGGCGATTTTCGCGGTGTCGTCACGGTCAAAGGCATCGACGACAAGTTGAACGCCGGAACGGAGTTTGGCGTTCACCTGAGGAAGCTGGTCCTGCGGCAAGCTGAAAATTACCGATATGGGCTGGAGCTGGGTGATGACGAGAAGTCCATTCGTGTCCGATGCATGCACGATGTTGCCGGCGTCGACGAGACGCAGACCGATGCGCCCGCTGATTGGCGCGGTGATGCGGGAATACGTGAGCTGCAACTTGGCGTTGTCAATCTGGCTCTGGTCTGAGGCGATCGCGCCGTCAAATTGCCCAACCAATGCAGCCTGGGTATCGAGCTGCTGCTGTGGGATCACTCCCTCTTTGAAGAGCAGCTTGTAGCGCTCATAATTGACTTCGGCATCTTTGCGCTGTGCCTGGTCTTTAGCGAGTTGGCCCATGGCCTGCTCAAGCTGAACCTGGTAGGGACGCGGATCAATCTGGGCAAGAAGATCGCCTTCGTGCACGAACTGGCCTTCCTTGAATGCGATACTAATGAGCTGGCCGTCGACGCGACTGCGAACCGTTACAGTGTTGAAGGCCGTGACAGTGCCAAGGCCATTAAAGTAAACGGGCAAGTCACCGCGCTGCGCGGTGGCAACCACGACCGACACAACCATGTTGGCTGGGTTAAATCCTCCCCGGCCCTTGCCAGCTGCCGCAGGCGCGGCGGGATCGGCCGCCCGGCTGCCGTTTTTGGAATCGCGATAATACCAGCCGCCAACAGCGACAGCTCCCAGGACGAGGGCCCAGAGCCACCAGCGGCTCCTGGAAGATACCGTCGCCGAGGGGCTGCTGGTGCCCGGCTCGGGAAGGTCTAGGGACTTAGTCTGGCCCATCCGTACGCTCCTGTCAGGAATAACAAATGTGCGAGAGACTGCCGAAGCAGGGCAATCGCAGTAGACGCCGCGGGCTGCGGCGTCTGGTACCTGCAGCCTACCGGAAGTTATTGTCTACGACTAGATAAGACGGCTCTTGGGGGCGAATGGTTACGAAGGGCATGGGGGTAGCCTTTGGCTCCCCTGGTCGCTTGGGATGACCGGCCGCAACGGAAAGCTGGCGATCCTTGCAATTTCAGGGGTGCACAAATGGCCCTGAGAAAGTAGACTGTCGCGGAACGATCCTGGCTTTAGAAAATCGGGCCTAGAATCGTGATGGCTCGCGGAGAAAAACGACATGATCAAGGGCCTACTCCTAGGGATTCTGCTGGGAATCCTGCTGGTTGCCGGTACCGTTTACATCTATTTCTCTTCCGGGAACGCCCCGGTAGCCACTACGGCGCCTCCCATCCCTTTTGAGAGGACGCTTGCGCGCGTGGGGCTGCATTCCTACCTGGATAAGCTGCCGCACCCGGCGCCTCAGGTACCTGCGGATGAGGCGAATGTGATCGCCGGCGCAAAGATTTACAAAGAGCAGTGCGCCACCTGCCATGGCTTGCCGAACGAGCCCAAGTCCGCGGTAGCTAAGGGGATGTTTCCGGCCCCGCCGGAACTCTTCAAAGGCACTGGGGTGACGGACGATGAAGAGTGGGAGTCGTACTGGAAAGTGGAAAACGGGATTCGATTAACCGGAATGCCGGGGTTCAAAGGGCAGTTGACAGAAAAGCAGATCTGGCAAGCCACAGTGCTGGTAAAGAACGCGGACAAGATACCGGAATCGGTGAAAAAAGAACTTGCCGCAGGCGCGAGCACGCCGATGGAAATGGCGATGCCGGAAAATCCGCCGGCGAAAACCAAGAAAAAATAGATCGATCGAGGTTTCGGACGTTAGTGGCAGATGCCACTGCCGGAATCGGTGAAGTTCTTCCCTGCTTCGGGAATGAACTGCCATTCGTAGGCGCCTGCTTTGAGCGTGAGCTTCAGGACGCCGAAGGCAGTGGCGTCGCGTACTTCACTGTTGGGCTTCACCTCGCCGAAGGGGCGATGACTCTTGCCACCCGTGCCGACCACAAATTCACGGATGCCCCGTCGCGGATCGGCGGCGCCGTCGGGCGTTTGCGGAGCGAAACGCTCGTAGTCGTGATCGTGACCGTTGACAATCACGTCGGCGTTGGCATCGGAGAGAGCTTGCCAGAGAGGCTTCACCGTCAAGTCATTGCCAT
Organism: Acidobacteria bacterium 13_2_20CM_2_57_6; assembly: GCA_001917435.1. GTDB lineage: Bacteria > Acidobacteriota > Terriglobia > Acidiferrales > UBA7541 > Acidiferrum. The sequence goes on along the minus strand of MNEA01000023.1, from coordinate 22,432 downwards.
GCGCGCTGCCGGAACTGAAAAGCGGCTTGTGGCAGTAAGCGAGCGTGCAGGCGGAGGGATGCGCGGCCAGATCCGCGCGCAGCCATTTTTCCTGCGGAGAACCGAATTCGCAGCCACCAACGTCCTTGCATTCGCTGTTCAGGACAATGATGTGCCAGGCGCCGAGTTCGTAGCTGTAATAGCCGGTCTTTGGATCGCCGGCGGCGGCGCCAAAATAAGAATTTTGCGATATTCCCCAAGACGAATTGTGTCACACGGATATAGGTGTCAGGCGCGATTTGCGATGGGCACAGCCGTGGCGAACGCGGAAGTAACACTTCGCCACGGCGACTCATGCTTGCCTATCTCTCATGCAGGGGGGACCAGCGGAAGCCCGCAGCCACGGTGGGCTTATAGAATTCGCGCTGGACCATGAATTGAGGGCTTCCATTATAAAAACCGAAGACCTCGTTGTTGAGATTGAGACCATACATGACAAAGCTCAGGCCACGCGCCATTCTGACGCTGCCCTGAGCATCGACCTGGAGGTGCGCATAGAAGTAGTTATCGCCGAAAGGTCCAGTGATCCCACCCGGGGCCCCATCCGTGAATCCATAGGCGGCGATGTTCGCAGCGTTATATGACAGTCCGACACGAATCGAAACGCGGCCGCGGTCATAGGTTGGGCTGACGTTCCAGGTGTGCGGGGCGTTGCGCAAGAGCCGTGGATGATCGGAGCGGCTGAAATCGGGGCCAAGGGAAGCGCGAGACGCTGTATAGCCATAATTTCCGGAAAAGCCCAGGCCACGGAGCATGCCGGGCAGGAACGTAAGGTGTTGGATGTAAGCAGCTTCAAAGCCATTGATCCAAGCGCTGCCGGCGTTGAGAGGCTGTGTCACCACGGTATTGGGAGGAAAACCCGGACATGTTGCAGGCGGATTGCAGGTGTGTGTGACAATGGGGTCCGTTAAATTCTTATAGAAGTACCCCGCTTCGATCAGTCCGAAAGGGTTTATGGAATGCTCGATTAAGATGTCGACGTTGTCTGCCCGTTCTGCTTTGAGGTTGGGATTGCCGAGAGAGACGATAACCGGGTTAGCTGTATCGTCGGCTGTGCCAGCTTGGGCCATGTCTTGGGGGTTGGGTCTGGCTAACCCGCGGCTATAGACCAAGCGGAGGTTGGCGTTGTTCGTCAAGGCAAACCGCAAGGAGGCGCTTGGTAACACGTTCACGTAAGAGCCGCTGCGCCTCACGAAACCAGACGTGGTGTTGCCGGAGGAATCGGTAACCGTCTGAAACGTATTGGTGTCCAGATTCGTGCCTTCGATCCGGACTCCGGCCACGAGGCGTATGTGCCCGGTGAAGTTAAACGTATTCATGACGTAACCTGCGGAAACCTTCTCGATGAGGTCGAAGTTGGCGTCGTTCCCTCCCGCAGTACTGGTCATTGTGAATGTGCTGGCATTGAGGGCCGCAAAAACATCCTGAAAGCTCGGGTTAGGCCCCAGCTTGTAGTTGGCGCTGTAATAGTCGCTATTCGAGAAGCGGCTAGGGAAGGCCGACAACAGAATGGGCGCACCAGTAGGCGTAAACCTGTCGCGAAACGTGTTATCGAATTTGTGAGCATTGCGGAATTTTCCGCCTATCTCGATAGTTGCCATGTGGGAGCCCAAGTGGTAGTTCCTTGCCGCTGCTCCCGTAGCTTGCAGATTCAGCTGAGCGCTGAGCCCGTGGTTGGTTTGAATGTTGTTCAGAGTGAAATTAGAACGTGTATAAGCTTCCGTAAAGCAGGCTGGCGTCCATTGCGGAAGATAAAGATGAGTGGTGCTTGCCGGATCATACTGGCAGGAACTCGCCGCCAGATTGGTCGCATCAAAACTAGCGTTCTGGTCGCCGACCTGGCCGATCTGCCGGGAACGTGACGTGGAGAGATCCCAAGTGTACCAGGAGGTGGTTAGCACATGTTTGCCCCCGAGCACAACACTGCCGATAGCGTAGTCGGGGCGGCGAAGCTGCGTACCGAAACTTGGCGGTCCGCCGTTGTTAAATGCGTTGTCGTTGATGGAGTAAACCCACCGGTCACCATAATTCTTGAAGTCGGAGTAAAGGCCGCGGATGTAGATAGTCGAGCCATCTGACGGCTTATAGTCCGCGCTGCCGGCAAGCCCCCAGCGGCTGCGGTAGTACTTGTATTCGCGAATGTCCATCGAGTCAAAAATGCGAACTTGCTGCCCGTTAACGGTGGCCAAGTCCGGCACCGGTTCAATGTCATCAATGCCACGGCCGTTCCAATCGTAAGAGCCGCCGATGAGCAGACCAAAGCGCTTGTTCGCTCCGAAGCGGTGACCAACGGTGCCGGTGGTTTCCACAAGGCCGCGGCCACCCAGAATGGGCGTATATCCACCCATGCCGCCAAGATTGACAGTGGGGCGCTCCCCCGCGGTCTTGGTGACGAGGTTCACGGAGCCGCCGATGCCGTCGCCGTCCATGTTGGCCTGCAGGGTCTTATTGATTTCCACCGACTCGACGATGTCCGCGGGAATGGCGTCAAATTTGATTTGGCGAACACCCGACTCCGGCGAAGGAACGTTGATGCCGTCGATAGTGGTGTTGGTAAGGCGCGGCTCGGTTCCGCGAACCTGCACGTACTTGCCCTCGCCTTCGTCGCGTTTTATGGTTACGCTGGGCAAACGGCCAAGGGCGTCGGCCATGTTGGCGTTGGGCAAGCTGCGGATTACATCGGCGGGGAGAACCTGTACGATGTTATCGGCGGTGATCTCGCGGTTGATGGCCTCGGCTTCGCCGGAGGCGCGCTCGGCGGTGACCAAGACTTTAAGGCTCACCGACTCCACTTCGAGCTTGGCATCAACACTCGCGGCCCGGCCAGCGGTGACATCCAGTGTTTGCGTAAAGGGTTCGAAACCGACGTACGTGACGGTCACCGTATAACTTCCAGGATCAAGATCATTTACGAAGAACTGACCACGACCGTCCGACGCGACGTTGACACCGCCGGGTTGGACGGCAGCCTGAGCGCCAATCAATGCGCCGCCTGAACTATCCGTGACGTGTCCGGCGATCGCACCCTTTCCGGACTGCGCTTGAGCAGCGGGGATCAGCCAAAGCGAGCAAGCCAGAACAGACAATAAACTGCAGAAACCTCTCATGGCGACTCCTTCAAATTTGAATTGCAATGAACGCACGGTCACGCGGCGAACCATCGGGAAAGTTCACCTCCGACAGGAAATTCCAGCGATCAGATTTCCAAGTACACCCCGAAGGCGCGGCGAAACTGAGTCAACGTGAGATTTATGACGGCGAGATGAAGGCAAGATGAGAAGGACGTAACAAAGAAGGACTTACACACCGCGCCGGAGGAAGGTGTGGGCGGAGCGTCGCTATTCAGAATTCCTGTTGCGCCGCTTTTTCGGGCTGAAGGTAGAAATGAATCGCGGGAGTAAAGATGAGGGAGAGGACCATGGAGCTGAGGATTCCGCCGACAACAGTTATGGCGAGCGGCTTAAGCATTTGAGAGCCCTTGCCGATAGCGAAGGCCAGCGGGAGCATGCCGGCGACCGTGGCAAGAGCGGTCATGGCGATGGGACGAAGACGCCGGCGGCCAGCCTGAATCATGGAATCCTTCGCAGAAAAACCGAGGGCGCGAAAGCGATGCTCGGCGTCCAGGAGAAGGATGCCGTTCTTGGCCACGATGCCGATGACCATGATCATGCCCATGAAGGACGCAACGTTAAACGTCGTGCGAGTGATCAGAAGAGCGAGCAAGCCGCCAAAGGTCGATAGCAAGGCGGAAGCAAGAATCGCGGCAGGCGCGGAAAACGTGCGGAATTCAAACAACAGCACGGCGAATAGCAGGACCAACGCCAGCACCAAAACCATCAGAAGGTCGCGGAAAGATTTCATCTGTTCGGCATAAGTACCGCCGTATTCCACGCGGATGGAAGACGGAAGGTGCAAATCGTCGACAGCTTTCTTGACGGAAGCAATGCCCGAACCGAGGTCCACGCCTTCGAAGCGCCCGGTAACTTCCAGGAGCCGCTGAAGATTTTCGCGGCGGATTTCCGTCTGTCCAGGGTCCGTGCTGACCGTGGCAAGGGAGCCGAGAGTGGCGGTGCGGCCGGTGGCGCTGGTGAGGAGGGTGTTGCTCATGCGATCCAGCGTCGAGCGGACTTGCTCAGGAAATCGAACACGGATGGTGTAGGCGCGATCGTTGACAACCACGGGCGTGGCGGCGGGCTCACCTTCCAAAATGGCGGAGGCGTCCACGGCGACCTCTTCGGGCGTGAAGCCAGCGCGAGCAGCCACAGCAGGATTGATTTGAAACATTGTTGCGGGACCGCTGATGGTGTTCTCAATGCCGTCGAGAACGTCGACGACTCCATGAACTTTTTGAATGGCGCCGGCAACACGCGGAGCAGTGTTGGCGAGGAGTTTTGGATCCTGCGAGAAAAGCTTAATGACGATGGGCTCCGGCTGGCTGGTGAGGTCGCCAATCATGTCCTGCAAGACCTGGACGAATTCCACCTTGGCGGCAGGCTCGGTCTGCTCGATTTCGGAACGAACGTCGGAGATGACCTCATCAATGTCCCGCTTGCGGTCGCGCTTGAGCTTAACGGTGAAATCACCACGATTGGCTTCGGTAACCGCGGCAAGGCCAAGCTGCAAGCCAGTGCGGCGCGAAGTGTTTTCGACTTCGGGCTTCGAACGAACAATTTCTTCGATGTGCTGGAGGATGCGGTCGGATTCCGCGAGTGAACTGCCAGGAGGAGTCCAATAATCGAGAATGAAGCCGCCCTCGTCCATTTCAGGCAGGAGGTCGGAACCGAGGGCCCTATAACAAACGAACGCGAGAATGATGATGACGACGGAACTTGCCGCGAGGAGAAGGCGATGCTTGAGAACTGCTTCCATCGCGCGAGCGTAAAACGCGACCACGCGGCCAAAAAAACCGGAGAGATGGGCTTCTTCGGCGGCAAGAAGCGCGGCGACGTCGCCACCACTTGATGATTCCGCTTCATCGCTTGGCGTTGCTCTGCGTCGCACAAGATACTGGCTGAGCGTGGGCGTCCAGGACAAAGCGAGCAGAAGCGAAGTAAAGAGCGAAACGGTCATGGTAACAGCGAGGGCGCGAAAGAAACTTCCAGTTACACCTGTAATGGTGATCAGCGGAAGAAAAACGACAATCGGCGTGATGGTCGAGCCGATCAGTGGAATCGTCATTTCCTTAAGCGCGCTTTGAATTGCCTCAAAGCGGCCCTGGCCCGCGTCGCGATGCAGGACGATATTCTCGAGCACAACGATGGCGTCATCAATGACCAGGCCGACAGCGGCGGCCAGCCCGCCGAGGGTCATGAGATTGAACGTCTGGCCGGTAAGCCGGAGGACGATGAAAGTGACGAGCAATGTCGCGGGAATCACCAGGCCTGCAACAAGAGAGGTGCCCCAGTCACGCAAGAAGAGAACGAGGATGACGGAAGAAAGTAGCAGTCCCAAAAGCACGGCATCGCGAACGCTGGCGATGGATTCGTGAACGATGGTGGATTGATCGTAGAACGGCTCGATATGCACGCCGGGGGGGAGTGTGGGGCGAATCTCCTCGATCTGGGCGTGAACTTCGTTAGCGACGTCGAGCGTGTTGCTGTCCGGCTGACGATGGACGCTGAGCAGGACGGCGGGTTTCCCATTGGCGGTCACCATGGTGTAGACCGGCGCGACCGACGGCGCGATGTTGGCGATATCACCGAGACGAATGGGAACACCAGCGGCGGAAGTCTTCACGACAATCTGGCCGAGCTGCTCCGGCGTTCGAACCTGCCCGCTGACCAGACCGAGAACCAATTGATGATTATTTTCGATGAGACCGGGCGAGTCGATCAGATTGGTCCGGCGGATGGCCTCGAGAATATCGTTGACGGTGACGCCGGCAGCGAGCAGGCGCGCCGGCTCAGGCATGACCTGGAACTCCGGAACGCGGCCGCCTTGAATGAGAACGGAAGCGACGCCATCGAGCCGGTTTACGCGCGGCTTGAGATCGTAGGTGGCAATCTCCCACAGCTTGCTCTGAGGAATCGTGTCGGAGGTCAGGCTATAGCCGAGGATAGGGAACGTGGCGAAGGTCAGGCGGTGAGTTTCGATCTTGGCTGTCGGCGGCAATTCCGACTGCAAGCGGGCGACGACGGCGTCGACGCGCTGCAACGTCAGGATCATGTCGCCCGTCCAGTCGAAGAAAAGATCGATCTCCGCCGAGCCGCGGCTGGTGATGGACTGAACTTTTTGCAAGCCGGGAACACTGTTGACGGCTTCTTCGACGGGACGCGTGATGACTACCAACATCTGGTCGATGGGCATCACACCGTTGTCAATGCCAATGACGATGCGAGGAAAGTCGGTGTTTGGGAAAACCGCAACAGGAATGGTGAACGCGAGGTACCCGCCAACGAGCATCAGAATGACGATTAGAAACAGAATGGGACGCGAGAGGCGCTGGAACCAGGGCGCGTGCGGCTTGCTTAAAGAATGAGCGACGCGCGGAGAATCTGGAGGAAGATCCATGCGCGTCTATTCCTTACCCTTCGCGTTCTTGGCAGCAGGCTTCGCGGAAGCGCCAGGCTTTTCAGGCTTGCTGGATTTGTCATCGGCGTCTTTTTCCGCGGGCGCCGCTTCGATCTTGATCTGCGTATTATCGGGAAGTCCGTAACCGCCGGAGTTGATCACCTGATTGCCGGCCTTAACGCCGCTTACAATTTGCGCGAATTCGGCGTTACGCACGCCCACTTCCACGGTCTTGACATGCGCATGGCCATCCGAGCCTACAAGCAAAACGTAATCCGCGCCCTCGGAGTTTTTGTAGATGGCGGGAGTGGGCACGACAAGCGCGTCTTTCACCATCTTCGCGGTCATGGAAAGTTCTACGGTCATGCCAGGTTTCAGCGCGGGGTCCGGCTTGGACGCTTCGACCCACACTTCGATCGTCGTGCTGCCCGGATCGAGAGCGGGGCTGACCAAGCTGACACGGCCTTTGACGGGCTCGTCGAGGCCGGGAATTTTCAGCTCCGCCGGGTTCCCCACTTTTAGAACGGCGGCATCGGATTGAGGAATGTGCGCCTTGGCGATGAGCCTGGAGGTGTTCATCACAGTAAGAATGGGCTGATTGGCGGTGGCAAGGTCACCTTCAAAAAGCGGACGATCGGTTACAACGCCATCGATGGGGCTGAGGATTCTCGAATAACTAAGCTGCGCTTCAGCGCCTTTCATTCTGCCTTCCGCGGATGTGCGCGAGCCTTGAGCGGACTTGAGCACTTGCTCTTTTCCAACGCGCTGAAGGTCGGTCAGTTGTTTCTGCGCTTGCTCGTTCTGGCTGCGGGCTTGAAGAAAAGCGACTTCAGCGGAGTCTAAATCTTTCCGTGGAATGGCACCTTGCTGGAACAATTCCTTGCGGCTCTCATAGACTTTTTGCTGCGCCTCGAAGTTCGACTTCGCGGCGACGGCATCGAGCTGCGCCTTTTGAATCTGCTGCGGGAGGCTGGCATCAACGGTGGTCACGTAGTTGGCGTCCGCCTGCTCGAAATCGCCCTTGCTGGACTCTGCGGCGGCGGACAGGTCCTTGTTTTCCAGGTCGGCAAGCAATTGTCCTTTTTTTACGTGCGCGCCTCGTTGTACATGAAATTTTTTGATGGTCGAGCTGATCTTCGGAGCAATGGTTGCTTGCTCCAAGGGATAGACCACGGCTTCCGCGGAAATCACCTGCGAGATGGGGGCGCGTTGCGCAGGCGTAGTTTGCACGGAGACAACAGGCTCCTTTTCCTTTTCGTCCTTGCTGCAACCGCTGGCGAGGCAGAGTATTGCGGCGATAGCACAGAAAAGGAATGTCGCTCCGCGGCGCGACGCCAAGGCGGTGATCATTGTCGGAGTCATGGAGTTGTCAGAACCCCCGTCAGCGTTTGCAAATTGGCCAGGGCTACGCGATAGCGCAGGGCTCCGTCTTGGTAGGCGGCGTTGGTTTGGGCGAAGGTGGTCTGCGCATCAACGACCTCCAGCACTGTTGCTTCGCCGCCTTTGTAGCGGAGCGTCGTGAGGCGCAAGCTTTCTCCGGAGAGTTCAGACGCGCGGCTGAGGCCGCTGAGTTCGTTGAGAGCCGTATCCGCTTCGGCGTACAGAGATTTTATTTCAGCGAGAAGCTTGCGCTGCGCGAGGGAGAGTTCACGCTGGGCCTGGGTGCGCCGCAGCTCGGCCTGCTTGACGCGGCTTTGTGTGACGCCCCAATTCCAAATGGGAATATTCACGGTAGCAGCGGCGGAAGATCCCAGATTGGGAACGCCGTTCGGACCGTCCACTGCAAATTGCGGGGCGTCGATTCCATACCAATAATCGAAGCTGAGCGAAGGCAGATATCCCGCGCGCGCGCCGGTCACATCGTGTCCCGCCTGTTGTACAGCGGCAAGGGCGGCGCGAAGGTCGGGATTGTCGCGCGCTGCGCGCTGCTGCACTTCCGCAAGGGTTGGCAGAGGGACGCTCGCGTGTAGGTCTTCCGCAAGTTCAAAATTGTCGTTGAAATCAGGAAACACCAGCACCGCAAAATCGAGGCGAGCATTCAGGAGGCCAAGCTGGGACTCCAGCAGTTGCCGATGGCGGTCTTGCACTTGAAGCTCGGCCTTGATGACGTCGGAGTGTGCGACTTCCCCGCCCTTTTCAAGGTCTTGTGTCAATTTCAGGAAACCGTCGCCCTCCTCTCCGTTTTTCTTTGCGGCTTCCAGCTTAAGCTGCGCGGCGGCGACGGCGTAATAACTCTGTACAACCGTAACAACAAGGCCGCGCGAAGCAATTTCAGCGCGCGCCTTCGCAAGAGCAGACGCCGCGGAAGCCCGGCGGTAATTCGAAACCGACAGAAGATCGATGGTTTCATGAACGTTGGCCTGGCTGACGTATTCGTGAGCGGCATTGTTGGCGATGAATCTGACGTTGTTGCCGGTACCGAGCTGCGTGTAGAGCGCCTCATTGTTGTAAGTGACGGTGGGAAGCAGCGCCGCGGCTGCCTGGTAGCGATCCTGGCGGGCAATCGCGGCATCGGTTTGCGCAGCCAGGAATTGCGGGCTGTTCTTTCTGGCGCGCGCAAGGGCATCTTCAAGTGTGAGGCGGAGCACCGGCGGAGCGGGAGTCGTCGGCTGTTGGACATTATTGGCTGGTAAGGTACTCGTTGGGGCCGGCGATTCCTGCGCGCCGGCACTCCTCACAAGAGGCACAAGCAGGGCGGTCACCGAGGCCCACGACAGAATGAGGGTGCGAAGCGCTTTCATAAATCTCGACTCCTGAGCCGGACGAAAACGGCGCACGGCAGGAAGAATCAACGTAACGAAAACAACCTAAACGCAGGATTAACTGTTAGTTGCAGACGGGAATGGCTCCGCAGGGAGATAGGCAGTAAAGGTGCTTCCTGCGGAGTCGGAACGCACCAACTCCAAACGGCCGTCGTGCGCCTCGGCGATCCAGCGCGAAATGGACAAGCCTAGGCCGGCGCCACCACCGTCGTTCTCCGTGCGGGACCGAGCTTTGTCAGCGCGGAAAAAGCGCTCGAAGATGCGCGGCTGCAGTTCTGCTGGGATGCCGCCTCCGGTATCGGTAATGCTCAGGGCGTATTCCTTCCCGGTACGACGGCAAGTAACTGTGACGCGTCCACCCTCCGGAGTGTACTTGATAGCGTTATCGAGCAGATTGAGGATCATGCGGCGCAGCAGGGATTCATCGGCGTGGATGGGCGACTCGGATGCCTCTTCGAAATTCAGACAAATCTTTCTTGCGAGCGCCAACGTTCTGGCGGAATGCACGCATTCGGAAACCAGTTCATCGAGATAAAAATCGCGCGGCTGGAGCGGATACTGCCCGGCGTCCGCCCGCGTAAGGGTGAATAGGTCCTCGACGATGTGCGTAAGCCGCTCGCATCGGCCATGAACCGCCGCTGGCGTTCGAATGACTGGCTGAGACGGTCCAGTAGGCTATTGAACGACCCGGCGAGATGACCCAGCTCGTCCCTTTCATTCTCTATCTTCAAACGCTCGTGGAGGTTGGCCGCACCGATGCGCCCAGCCTGGGTGCTCATGGCCACGACGGGAGCAAGGCTCTTGCGCGCCAGAAAGTAGCCGCCGCCGCTAGCAAGCAAGATGGCGATTGGGATGACCCAAGCAAATGTGGCGGCAACTTCTTCCAGCATCTCTTGCTGCGGATGCAGCGATTGCAGGATCACGAGCGTGTAGGTTTCGCCCAACGAAGAAAAATGCCGAGCAAAACTGCGGTAGCCATCTCTGCCTCCTTTGACCTCGCCGAATAATCGGTCGGCATGAGAAGAGGCATCCAGAAAACGCTGAAACGAAGAAGAGGACAAAGGTCCACCGCCGGGCGAGCTGGTCGCCGTCACTGGAGGTGGAACCTCCTGAGAACTGACAACGATATTCCCCGCGTCATCAAAAATCGCAAAGACGTGATCGCGAAAGCGATGTTCCGTGATGGCCACTTGCCCGGCGAGTTTCAGCGAATCAGGGCCGCTCACATCTTCCACTTCGGCATCGAGAGTGGTGAGAAAAGCTTCAGAGAGTTCGGAGAGATTCACGTCGGTGCGCTGGAGAGTGCTGCGCCAAAAAATGAAATAGGTGATGGTCGAGAGCGCAATCAGAACCAGGGCTAGCACCGCTGTGTACCAGAGCGTGAGCCGGACGCGGACGGAATCAAGCATGGTTCTTCCGGACTGGAGATGCGGCCTTGGCGCGATGGCGCGACGAAATGCTATCGTCCCCTGCGTCTGCGGCGTCCGAATCGGCCAGAGGGCCAAAGAAGTAGCCGGCGCCGCGGCGGGTATGGAGCAGTGGCCTTCTGGAATCCGTGTCGATTTTACGGCGCACGCGATTCACGTAAACCTCAATCAGATTCGAGAAGGGATCGAAAGTTTCGTCCCAAACGTGCTCGGCGATTTCCGCGCGTCCCACAACCCGACCGGCGTTGCGCGCAAGATATTCGAGCAGCGCATATTCCTTGGCGGTAAGGGACACGTTCCGGCCGGCCCGGGAGACGCTTTGCGCCGCTGTGTCCAGGAGGAGGTCGGCAACGGTAATTTTGGCAGGACGGAGCTCGCCGGAACGGCGCAGCAACGCGCGGAGGCGCGCGAGCAACTCCCGGAATTCAAACGGCTTGGTGAGGTAATCGTCAGCGCCATGATCGAGGCCGGTGATGCGGTCTTCCACGGCGTCGCGCGCGGTCAGCATCAGAATGGGCATGCGTTGCCCCGATTTTCGGAGTTCGCTGCAAACCTCAAAACCGTTGCGGCCGGGAATCATCACATCGAGGATTACCAGGTCGTAGGTAGTGATCGCCGCCTGATAAAGCGCGTCGTCGCCGCTGTTGGCGACATCCACGGCGTAGGCTTGTTCGCGCAAGCCCTTGGCCACGAATCGCGCGATGCGCGCATCGTCTTCAACTAACAGTAGCCGCATGCGAGCATCATACGGCAGGTGCAAGGAAAAGTGAGAGACTGGGGGTGAATGGCCGGACAATGGCTGCACCGAAGAAAGCTCTAAAAGCATCAAAGTGGACATGAAGTTCAAGAGAGTCGAACCGGAACAATTGGATTGCACGAAAACCGCGATGCGGCCCTTTGGCTGCATGGAGTTGTGGGCCGGCAATGAAAAAGCGCACCGTTCGCTGGACCTCGCAGGACTGGAAAGCGATGTCATCGCCGTGCCCTCGGGCGGAGACAAGGGTGGTGATCTCTCAGCAGTATTTTCGTGCAGCGATAATCTCGCGCGCGTGGTCCTCGCGGATTGTGTCGGACACGGCTACACAGCCGCCGGTGTGGCGCGGCATGTTCACCACCTTCTGCATAAGTTTCAGGACATTCGAGACACGGCGGGTTTGCTGGCCGCGCTGAACGATGCCTTTACGCTGTCGAATGAAAAATCGAATGGCCCTCTTCGCCTGACAACAGTAGTCACAGGAACTTTTGACGGCGCAAGCGGTGAGTTTAATTTTGCGTACGCGGCACATCCGCGGATGTTGCTTTGGCGCGAGCGCGAGCGGCGATTCCTGGAACTGGGTGAGGGATTGGAAGGCTTCCCGCTAGGGTACATCACAGGTGAAACTTACAGTCAGCAGAGTGTACGGCTGAATTATGGCGACATGATTCTGGCGTTCTCCGATGGCGCAACGGAGGTTCGCTCGCCTGCAGGGGAACAACTCACTTCAAAGGGCTTCCTGGGGCTTGCGGAAAGCACCCTGCGCAAATTGCCTCAGCCGCTGCTGCTAAATGATTTTTCTAATGCGCTGCTCGAAGGTGTGCATCTTTACCGCGGCGGGGATACCGAGTTGGAGGACGACATAACGCTGTTGACACTTTCACGGCAAGTTGTACATTCTTGTCCAAAGCCGCCACGACTGCCGGCACATCTTTTCCTGCGGTAGGTTCATCGTGGGCGTAGTAGTGAGTCCAAACGGTCGCGCCGTTTTTTAGGTCACGCATTTCCAAATCCAACGTGACTCTCGCTGCCATCTGCGATCCGGTGACCTCTTTAAAATCATATAGGTGACCGCGAAGGGCAAAATCTCCCTGCATGTTGCTGCGCCGGTAATGGACGGCCCGGTAGCGGCCCGATGCACGCAACTGCCGCAGCAAGACCTCCTGGATCATTTCCGCCGGCGGTTCCGCCCAGCGCTGATACTCATAAGTGCCTAACTGCTCAGGACCGTTGCCGTAGACGATGCGATCTTCGCGATACAGGTGGGAAGTCATCAGTCCGCCCAGCAGCAGCGACACGGGAACAGCGTCGGCTCTTTCGACGGCAGGCGCATCGGCCGGCACCGTAAGCTGGTAATATTTACTCGGCCGCGTTGCGCCGCAGCCGGAGAGCAATCCAATCAGCAGAGCAATACTGGTGATGAGAGCGCTCCCGCTTCCTCCATTATCGATACCGCTGAATTCGCCAGGAATTTGTCCCCGTTCCATGTCATCGCGACCTCGGCTCACTGTCGTTCTCCCGGTTTGTGCTCGCGCGGGTTATTTGACCGGATGAGCGTGTAGGGCCTGGTCTTGATCGTGTTTGTAAATTCCTTGAGATTCTGGCTTACATGCCGCAAGTTTTCGAGCAACTCGTCGATATTGTCGGAGTTGACGTCGAGCGTCTGGTCCAGCCGTCCGGTTAAATCGGTTACTGTAGCGAGCGACCGCCGCAATTCGATTACGGCCTGGCGAACGTCCGCACGATTCTCTCCAATTAAGGAATCCACATGATTCAACGCTTCGTTGGCCTGCGCCGAAGTCTTCCGCAGATCCTCCAGCAGCGGCTCCAGCTTCTTGGTAGCGGAACTTAGGTTTTGCACCGTCGACTTCACGGAGCTGCGATTTTCCGCAATCATGCCGCGAGTTTCCGCTAGCGTCCCCGCCAGGTTCGCCCGATTCGAATCGTTCAGCAGATCGTTAACGCGGGCAATCGTTACTTGCAGATCCCCCGCGCGGTCATTCAGGGTCTTAAGGAGTTGCTGCGCCTGAGGCGCAATGTCATTGATCTTCGCGGTGAGCGCATTGAAATCCACATAGGGGTCGGAAGGCAAGATTGTTCCCACAGCCGCCATCGCGGCCTTTTCGCTTCCCGGAACAATCTCCAGGTGATTGTCCCCGAGCGGGCTCAAGCTCATGATCTTTACGTGGCTATCGGTTTTGACCGGCAGGCCGGACTTCACGCTGAAGGTTATTTCGATGCGCGAAGAATCCTTCGGATCGAGCTGTAATTTCTCGACGCGGCCCACTTTCGGCCCGCCCGCGTAGCGCACGGTCGCGCCCGGTTCCAGTCCGCCGGCAAACGGAAAATACGCTCGATACGTCGCGGCGGTGCCCCCAAACGCACCGGTCAGCGCAAAAACAGTGGCTATCAGTACGGCGGCGGCGACCAGGACAAACATTCCAACCATGGCTTGCTCGCGTTTCGATTCCATTAGGCACCTCTCTTGGCCGCTCTTTAACGGCCCGGATGGCGGTGTTCTTCCGTCAGCATCTGCAGATAATCTAACTCCTCGGAGACTGCCGGCTCGGCAATGCGATCGAGAAACTGTCGCACACGCGGATGCGTGCTGGAACGCATTGTCTCGGTTGTTCCGATAGCGACCACGTTTCCTTTGTCGATCAACACCATGCGGTCAGCAATCAGGAACGCGCTGGCCAACTCATGGGTGACCACGATGATGGTCATGTGAAACGCTTGCTTGAGCTCCAGGATCAGCTGATCCACGCCGGCGGCAATAATGGGGTCCAGCCCCGCAGAAGGCTCATCAAAAAAAAGAATCTCAGGATCCATGGCCAACGCGCGCGCCACTGCGGCGCGCTTCTTCATGCCGCCGCTCAACTGCGACGGCATGTAATTTTCGTATCCAGACAAACCCACTTGATCCAGCTTCAACCTCAAAATGATTTCGATGGTGGAATCTTCGAGTTTGGTATGTTCGCGCAGCGGCAGCGCCACGTTTTCCCCAACCGTCATCGAGCCAAAGAGAGCGCCGCCCTGAAACGACATGCCAATTTTCTTCCGAATTTCGTCCATCTCGCCTGATGAAATCGCCGCAATATTCTTGCCTTTCAGCCAGATCTCGCCCGAGCTCGGCCTTTCGAGGCCCACCAGCGTGCGCAGCAGCGTGCTCTTGCCGGAACCGGAACCGCCCAGAATCACCAGCGTTTCTCCGCGCATCACGTCAAATCCGATGCCGTGGAGAATTTCGCGTTCGCCATAACTGACGCGAAGATTCCGCAGGGAGATCATCGCCTCCGTCTCCAATGTCATAGTCGCGCTACTGCTCTGCTCCATGCGGATCGTCCAAATCCTATTTTTCACTCATAAAGAAAAAGAGCGCCGTAAAAACGAGGTCCACGAGAATCACCAAAAATATCGAAACCACTACGGCCCGCGTGGTTGACCTGCCGACCTGCTCCGCGCCCGCCCCGGTGGACAGCCCTTCGTGGCATCCCACCGCCGTAATGGTCATACCGAACATAACGCTTTTGACTAAGCCCGTCGTGATGTCGCGCAAAAACAGAGCGTCCAGGGAAGATTGAATATACCGGACCCACGTGAAATCTGCTTGCGTCACGCCAAAGAGCGCGCCGCCGAGAATCCCCATGGAGTTCGCCCAAATCGTCAAGCACGGCAGCATCACCATCATGGCGATAAATTTCGGAGTCACCAGGAAGTGAATCGGGTCGATGGCCATCGTTTCCAGTGCGTCGATTTCTTCCGTGACCTTCATCGTGCCGATTTCCGCGGCGAACGCCGAGCCGGACCGTCCGATGACCACGATTGCGGTAATCAGCGGCCCCAGTTCCCGGGTCATGGAGATTGCAACAGCGCTGGCAACAAAATTTATCGCGCCGAACTTGCGCAGCTCGTAAGCGCTCTGCAGCGCCAGAATCAGCCCGATGAAAAACGTAATCAGGGAAAGGATGGGAAGCGCGCCAACGCCGGTTTGCATGGCCTGCGAAATGGCGCGCTGCAAGCGCAGCGGCTTCCCCTGGAACGGCGCGACGAACGTGAAATAGGCGGCCCGGCCACCCAGCGAGGTCAGCGCTCCCAGATACGCAAGCCCATCGGTAACTGATTCCCCAATTTGCGTCGTCAGTTCCACAGTGCTCTCGACGGGCTTCCTCGGTTTCCCGCTTGGGCGGCCCTAAGACGCTACGGACTGCTCTTCGTTTTCGTAAATCTCGAAAATCCTCACCAGCTTGGAAAGTTGCAGCACTTCTCGTACGGTCCTGTTCAAGCCGAACAAGATCAAGCGCGAGCCGACGTCGCGCGAGGCTTTGAGGCCTTCCACGAGCGACGCCACTCCGGAACTGTCGATATACCGAACGGCAGCAAGGTTAAGCACCACGCGCGGCATCTTCAGTTCGCGAAGCTCGCGCAAAAGCGCTTTCCGCAGTTGCGGCGAGGTCGCAAGATCGATGTCTCCCGAAATGTCAAAAATAGTGGTTTTGTCCAAGTGGCGCGCGGCGATTTGCAAGATGGATTCTCCTCAGGAGCCTTTCTGGGGCGCCTGCACATTCAGAAACTTCACCAGCCGGAGCTGATTCCTGCCGTTATTGCGGGTGAATTCTACCGTATCCATGCACTCGCGGATAAAGTGCAGGCCCAGACCTCCAGGCCGAATATCTTCGAGCGCTCGCCCGCACATCTTTTCCGGATTCGCCGTTACTCCGTTGTCTTCCAGCACGATTTCAAGAGCATCTCCCGATTGGCCATCTTTCGGCGCATCAATCCGGTGGAAGGACGCATCGATGGGCCGATCTGGGTCTCCAAGGTAAGCGTGGCGAATGATATTGGTCAGCGCTTCGTCAACGGCGCGCACGACGGCGCGGCAATCCGGCTCGGAGAATCCCAATTTGGCGGTGAGCTCTCCCACTGCGTTTCGCACCACGCAGAGCATCTCAGGATTGCTCCGCAATTCCATTCTGAGTAGTAAACTGCCTCGGCTCACGTGAGCGCGCTCCTCGGGCCTGAGAAACTGGATTCCCCGTTTGGTCTCGGAAAGATCGCCCCTGGCAGATTTCCTGACGTAACGTATGCCCAGATAATACACGGAATCCTGCTGGCGGCAACTTGTAAGCTCGATAGGGAGGAGTCTCTGCGAGGACGTACAGAGGGATGCAAAACTATCAAAGAGTTGGCGGGCGAGCCTGGAAGCCGGATTCAGTAAATGAGTATTGAGGGCGCGTAACTCATTGGAAATACGCTGTCGACTGATATCGGTAACGCTCAAACGTGTCGCGGATGTTAGTCAAGATGGTCAGGCAAGGGTAGGCAACGCTGATCTATCTGCAGGAGTTCACTTGATTCTGTGAACGGCAGTGTCAAACGCTCCCAGTCCAGTTCCGACCCTGCGCCGATCCCATGTGGAGGTTGGAGCGGAGAGCTAGGATTTGAACCTCCATTTTCCCGTGGGAACAGGACGCCTTGCCGAGTTAGACCATCTCCGCTCAATATAGGCGTATTACGCCTGAGGATTTCGAAAGGCAAGACGGTTGATTGCCTAAGAATCCGTCAAAAAGTCTTCAAGCCCGCATCGAGGGAAATACTTAGTCCTACTGAAACTATCCGGAGGAACGGTCTTCGGTGGTCACACAAGTTGGTTATGGGGTTAGGTTGCCTGTAAGTTTTTGAAAAGTGGCGGACGGGCCTGTAAGCCGGATTCTGTGCCGCACGCAAACCGCAAAACGGCTTGCATGCGCGGCGATCATTCCTCTAGGTCACGATTCGCACCGTGACTCCAGCAGCCTACCCGAGGGTTTTCCTCCGAGATGGCTTGCGCCACCGCAGAAGGAGCTTTCGCTCATCGAGCCGGGCCGGCTCTCCCCTCCTATTTGGCCTTGCACCGCGCGGGGTTTTCCGTGCCTCCGGTGTCACCACCGGAGCGGTGGGCTCTTACCCCACCTTTTCACCCTTGCCAAACGATGCGTGCTCTTCGAAGACGTCTCGCAGGTTTCCCTGCGCGATGCCACCGTGCTGCGCTCCGCCGGCGGTATATTCTCTGTGGCACTTTCCGTGGCGCCTCTAGTGGGACAGGCATTCCTGCCTGTCCTCCCGGATTCGCCCCCTGGCGTTACCAGGCGCGTTGCCCTGTCAAGAGTTCCGCTCCCCACAAAAGTGAAGAGCGTGCCTCAGGACGGTGTCCGGACTTTCCTCCCGTCCTCGGTCATCTCCGGCCTCGTAAGAGGCCGGCTAACGACCGGGACCAGCGACCACCCGGCCCGCCCGCCAGTTTGAATTATACCCTGACTGGGAGCAGAAAATGTGTAGTTGTGGTGGTTATTCCAGCGATACAATCCGGGCCATGAAAGTCCGAGAAGCAAAGGATTTTCTCGTCGCCCAGACTGCAGAGCAGGCCGCGCTGGATGGCGTGCCTCTAACTGACCTTGAAAAAAGGATGATGTATTTTACAGAAGGACCTGAGGCCATTGAAGATCCCTCCACACTGAACGAAGAATTTGAAGCCCAGTACGACATCGCGCAGTTCGAAAAGAAAATATCGAGGCTGATGGGCCATGCATACAAGCGAATCAAGAGTCAGAATCCAGAGATTGTTCGACGTTGGGACGCAGCCATTCGAGCACTACGGAGAGGCGACCACTACATTTTGGTCTTGTGGGGACACCCGCTAAAAAAGGCTTCTCTTCGCGAATGGTTCGCAATGGCTGTGCTGGTCCTATTTTTGCTGATGCCTTTTCTCGTGGCTATGCTGGTTTTTCCACGTAGAGATGGAACATGGCCCCTCCAGAACTATGTTCCCGTTCCAAATCCTCGCTTCCTGCAGGCTTTATTCGCCTTGCTAATCATTGGAGGCTTCCTTTTTCCAAAGGTGCTTTTCTGGCCGCTCGACCGGTTTTTTGACTTCATTGATCGGCTTGTAGAAGGAAAAAAGACTGAGCCCGAACACTGATAACACTGTGCCGCCGCTATAGTCCCAGTAGTTTTTCGAACCCCCCTTCGGTGAGGATCGTGACTCCGAGTTCCTTGGCCTTCTCGTATTTCGATCCCGGATCGGTCCCCACAACGACGTAATCCGTCTTCTTGCTCACCGAGCCGGAAACTTTCCCTCCGTGCTGAATAACGAGCTCGCCCGCTTCCTCCCGCGAACGATTCGCAAGACTTCCCGTAAAGACAAAACTCTTGCCGGCAAGTTTCTGGCTCTTCACCACGCGCTTTTCTGCCGTCGGATGCACGCCCGCCTTGCGCAGCTTCTTGATGAGCTGGCGATTTGCCGGCTCCGAGAAAAATTCAACGATGCTCGCCGCCACTTTTGGCCCGACCTCCGGCACTTCCTCAAGCTGCTCCTCCTTCGCCGCCGCCAATTCCTCCAGTGAAGAAAAATGTTCCGCCAGCAATTGCGCCGTCCGCTCGCCCACAAACTGAATTCCCAGCGCATAAATCAGCCGCGCCAGCGAATTCTTCTTGCTCGCCTCGATTTCCTCCAGCAAGTTCTGCGCTGATTTTTCCGCCATGCGCTCCAGCCCAGCCAATTCGTCTTCCTTCAGCGCGTAAAGATCCGCGACGTCTTTTACCAAGCCTTTGTCCACAAGCTGATCCACAATCTTGTCTCCCAGCCCGTCAATGTTCATCGCATGCCGGCCTGCAAAGTGCAGAATCGATTCCCTCCTCTTCGCCGGGCACGCCGCATTTACGCAGCGATACGCCACCTCCCCTTCCACGTGATGAATCGTGCTCCCGCACTCCGGGCAATGCTTCGGCATGCGAAACGGCTTCCGGTTCTTCCCTTCCTTGACCACCTTGAGCACATGCGGGATCACTTCTCCCGCCCGCTCGATCAGCACGGTATCGCCGATCTGCAGTCCCAGCCGCTCGATTTCATCCATGTTATGGAGCGTGGAACGGCTGACAGTGACGCCTCCCACTTGCACCGGTTCGAGCACCGCCACCGGCGTCAGCGTTCCCGTCCGGCCCACTTGGACGATGATGTCGTTCACCACCGTCGTCTCCTGCCGCGCGGGATACTTGTACGCAATCGCCCACCGCGGCGCCTTCGCCGTGTAACCCAGTTCATTTTGAATGGCAACCGAGTTCACTTTGATCACCACGCCGTCAATTTCATACGGCAGCTTCTCCCGCTTCGCGTCCCAGTCCTCGCAATACGCGACCACCGCCTCGATTCCCGCGCAAAGTTTCCAGTCGTCCGAAGCGCGGAACCGTAATTGCTTCAATGCTTGCAAGGACTCCGAATGTTTCGCAAACGGTACTTTTCCATCCACCAGCAGGTAGTACGCAAAAAAATCCAGTCGCCGCGCCGCCGTGATCGACGAATCGAGCACGCGCACCGCTCCCGCCGCCGAGTTCCTCGCATTCACAAAAATCTTGCCGCCAATCCGCTCCTGCTCCCGGTTCAGCGCTTCGAACGCCTTCTTCGTCATCATCACTTCGCCGCGCACTTCGAAATCAGGCGGCAGCTTCACCTTTTTCAATATCCCGGCGTCCACGCGCAGCGGAATCGAGCGAATCGCCTTCGCGTTCGGCGTAACTTCCTCTCCGGTGGTTCCATCGCCACGTGTAACGCCGCGCGACAAAATTCCATCTTCATATTGCAGCGAGATGCTCA
Source organism: Acidobacteria bacterium 13_2_20CM_2_57_6 (assembly GCA_001917435.1). Classification (GTDB taxonomy): domain Bacteria; phylum Acidobacteriota; class Terriglobia; order Acidiferrales; family UBA7541; genus Acidiferrum. The sequence continues at coordinate 2,311 of MNEA01000023.1, read as the reverse complement.
GCCCGTCGAATTTGTGTTCCGCAACGTATCCGATCTTTTCTTGTCCGCTAAGTTCTCTCACCCTGCGGTCCCACTCCCGCAACGCATCATAGGAAAACGCATTGTCCAGGCTGAGCATCGGCCGCGCGTGCCGCACCGTGGAAAACCCCTCGCGCGGCGCTCCGCCCACGCGCACAGTGGGAGAATCCGGCGTCACCAGTTCCGGATACGCTGCCTCCAACTCTTTCAAGCGGCTCATCATCCGGTCGTACGCGGCGTCCGAAATCTCCGGATCGTCGAGCACGTAATAGCGGTATTCGTGGTAGCGCAGCTTCTCGCGAAGTTCTTCAATCTCTTTTTTGACGCTAGCCGGCGCAGCTTTGGCCATGAAACCCTCGGCACTCTCTCCCGCCCGTCATTCCGAGCGAAGCGCGTTTTTTGCGTCTCGAATGCTTCTACGGGACGAGGAATCTCTCTTAGCACTCGATTGCAGGATAGAGTGCATGAAATCGGCTGGTATTATATAGAATGAATGTCTTGGCGCACGAACGGCATGAACACGGACCAACGATGACCACAAATCTCAGAAACGCTCTGCTGATTCACAACCCCAACGCCGGCGGAGGTGGCAAAGGCCGCCGCCACACGCTCGATACCGCGCGCCACATTTTCGCCTCCCGCGGCATCGAATCTGAACTTGCGGAAACCACCGGCCCAGGCCATGCCACCGAAATCGCGCAACGCGCAGCTTCAGAAGGCCGCGGCCTCGTCATCGCCTGCGGTGGCGACGGCACGCTCAACGAAGTCGTCAACGGCCTGGCCGCCAACCAAAACGGCCACCGCGTTCCTCTTGCTCTTCTTCCCGGAGGCACCGCCAACATCCTCGCCAAGGAATTGGACTTGCCCTGGGACATTCCTAGTGCCGCCGAAAAGCTCGTTCGCGGCACCGTAAAAGAAATTGCGCTCGGCTTGGCCACTCCTCTCGAACATCCCGGAAAGAAAAAGTATTTTCTAAGCGTGGGCGGGGCGGGCCCCGACGGCATGATCGTCTACTCCCTCGACCTCGACCTGAAAGCCCGCATAGGCATGCTGGCCTATTGGTGGGAAGGCGCCCGCGAAGTCTTCCGTTACAATTTCCAGCGCTTCCGCATTCGCATGGGCGATCAAAAACTTGGCGCTTCTCTTGCCATCGTCGGCCGCACAAAGAACTACGGCGGGCCCTTCAAAATCACGACCAACGCCGATCTCTTCGAAGATCAGTTCGAGGTCATGACCCTGACCACGCAAAGCGGCTTCCGCTATTTGAGCTACTTGCCAACGCTCTGGATGGGTAATTTGCGCGGGACTGAAGGCGTCCATTTCTACAAGTCCGACGCTGTGGTTTGCGAACCCCTCGATTCGAATCCCGTCTACGCCCAAGTCGACGGCGAGCCTCTCGCCCGCCTCCCCGTCGAATTCAAGATCGTTCCCCGAGCCCTAAAACTCCTCGTCCCCGGCTCTCCAATTTAGAATCCCGCCCTACATCGCCATTTTGCCCGTCGTAGGCATGAGGTCCCATGCGCGCCAGAAGGCTAGCATTTCGCTCGGCGTGCCCAGAGAGACCCGGATGTATTTGTCGAGAGCCGGATATTTGGGGCCAATGAGAATGTCGTTTTTCTTGAGGTGCTCGATGACTTCGTCGGGCGGGCGCATGGGATTCACCATCACGAAATTGGTTTGCGAATCGATGGCTCGAAGCATGCGCGCGTTAACCTGGTTCATGAACTCCTGGCGGTCGTCAGCGTTTCGCTTTATGCCGAGCCGCACGTAGTCGACATCATCGAGCGCGGCGGAGGCAGCGCGCGCGGAGACTACGCTGACACTCCAGCTGGGGAAGCCGGCGGCGAGGCGTTTGGCGATTTCCGGGGTGGCAACGGCATAGCCGATGCGCATTCCGGCAAGCCCATAAATCTTGGAGAAGGTTCGAGAGACGATGACGCGCGGATCGCCGATGGGCCGGTCAACGAAAGACTCGTAGGAAGCGCTCGGGCTGGCAAAGTGATGATAGGCCTCGTCAATCAGCACGATCACGTTTGCTGGCAGCTTGGTGAGAAACGCTTCGATCTCCTTCCGCGGCGTGATTGTGCCGGTGGGATTGTTGGGATTCACGATATACACGAGCCCGGCCGATGTGCGCGCGCGGTCGAGCATGACGCTGAGGTCATGTTCGTAGCGCTTGTTCAGAGGAACGTCCGCGATTTCGCTGCCCGCGCCTTGCGCGAGTTTGCCGAGCGCGGGAAAAGTAGGCGCGGCTTGCACGAGTTTTTTGCCGGACCCCAGAAAAGCGGCCGCA
>MNEA01000091.1 GCA_001917435.1 Acidobacteria bacterium 13_2_20CM_2_57_6 | reverse complement strand
TTTTGGCGAAAACCCTTCTACCACGGATTCCGTCCCCTCCCACTTATCCGAAATGATAAACCTCTGTCCTTCCATCACTTGCACGCGTTTGCAACAAAAACTCAGGAAGGTCCTGAAGTAAAGAAAGGCCGGTGATTGAACATGGCGCGTAAGCGAACGTATTTCCGGTGGAGGAGCATGAAAAACCAAAGGTCAACCCCTGCCTAATTCCTTGATTTGCTTGCGAGTTTCTCGATTTGCTGGGCTTTTTTGACGACGGTCACGGAAAGGGTAGAAGCCGCGTCCGTCTTATCGATTTCGTTCTTGAGATCGGAGGCCATTTCATAGAGTTTGGCGATATCTGCCGGAAGAGCTTTCTGGTTCGCGAGTTCGATGGCTTTGGGATTGGGCGTGCTCGGTTCCAGGCCTTGGGGAGCATTGGGGTCACGACCGTTGGGGTAAACCTTGGCCCTCGGCGAAGCTCCCGAACCTGGTGCTGGCGCCTGGAGCCCGGCGAGAAGAGGTTCCGCGCCAAAAACGCCGGCAACGCAACACAATCCCGCTAACAAGTGACGTCTTGATTCTGGCATGAGTCACCTCGGTAAAGCAGCGTCCCGACACCTGCGGCGCTCGTGGATAATGCTTTCGCGATCGCGAAGCTGCTCGACCCTACCTTTAGCCCCTTTTTCACGGTTTCGCAAGGCACGAAATAAAGAGAGGGCGAGACGAGTCTTCTTCTCACCCGTCTGTTAGGGTTGAACGAAAATTCCATGTTGCGCCGTGCCGGTAAATCCGGTTCAATGCTGGGGCACAGCGTAAGGGGGGAAATCTATGAGAAAGCAGTATGCATTTTTGGCGGCAGGATGTCTGACAGTCGGATTGATGGCGGCGCTGGGCTCGGCGCAGATGGACAAGGCCTCGAAGCCCAGTCCAGCGGCGAAGGCAAGCTGCGCGCTGGCCGACGGAAAGACCATCACCGTGGATTACTCCAGCCCGCGCGCCAAGGGGCGCAAGATTTTTGGCGGGCTGGTTCCCTACGGCGAGGTGTGGCGCGCCGGAGCCAATGAAGCAACCACGTTCGTTACCACTGCTGACCTGATGGTCGGCGGCACACATGTGCCTGCCGGCAAGTACACCATTTTCGCGATCCCCAACAAGGACAAATGGACGCTGGTGATCAGCAAGAAAACCGGCGAGTGGGGCATCCCATACCCAGGGGCGTCGGAAGATCTGTCGCGAATCGACATGAAGGCGTCGACTCTGCCCTCGACGGTTGAGAACTTCACCATCGCGTTTGACAAGACAGGCAGCGGGTGCACGCTACGGATGGATTGGGAGACGACGCGCGCGTCCGTGGACATCTCCAAAATGTAGCTGCCTCCGATTTCAGGAAGCAAAAAAGGCGCATCCGGCACTTTAGCTAGAGCACCTTTTGATTTTATTGGCCTGCCTGGCGCGTAAACCGGAACACTAAGAGCTTTGGTGAAGTCGCGACATGCCGCGATCGACAAGCATAACCGCTCCAATGACCATCACGGTGGAAAGCAGCACGTTTGGCGTGACCACTTCGCTGACGAACAGCCAGCCAAGCAGAACGGCGACAATCGGATTGACGTAAGTATGCGTGGCAACAAGCGTGGGAGAGTAGTGCTCGAGGAGCCAATTGTAGGCCGTGAACGCAACAACCGAGCCGAAGAGGATGAGATAGCCAAGCGCCAGCCACGAACGCACTGATACAGATGCGAGCGAAAATCCGCGGTACTCCCCAACTACAGTGCCGACCAGAAGCAGTTGGGCAGATCCAGCCAGCAACGAAAGCGCCGACAAGAGAAGCGGATGCCCGGAGAGATGCGACCGCCTGGAATAGACAATCCCAACGGACCAGGAAACCGCGCCCAAAACTACCGCGAGTGAACCGACAAATACGCCCGGGCCGGAATTGAGGGCGCTTCGGCCCATCAGCAGGCCGACACCACCGAATCCCAAAAGAATTCCGGCCAGAAGAGTGGCGTTCAAGCGCCATTGACGGGCGGTGGCGGCGCTAATCAGAAAGACCCAGATCGGTTCGCTGGCAATGAGCAAAGAGGCAAGGCCGGATGGCACTCTTTGTTCCGCCCAATGCAGCGTGCCGTGGCCAACCAGAAAAAAGAAAAAACCGATGATGATGCTGGCGCGGACTTGTCCCCAGGTTGGACGAAGACGCTTTGCCAGGCACCAGACAAGAAGAATCGAGCCAGCAAGCAGGTGGCGTAGGCCTGCGGTGTAGAGTGGAGGAATCGTCTCGACGGCGTAACGAATTGCGAGATACGTGGAGCCCCAGATGAGGTAAATAGAGAGAAACGCAAGAATGACGGTGGCGCGGTTCAGCCTTGGCCGCGCAGCGGCGACCGGAGCGGGGAGGCTAGCGACAATTGCTGCTGTAGAGTCCGTGGACATGCTTTTCACCTATGAGCGCCAGCGAGGGCAGGGGAAGCGTGGGAACGAACGCCTATTGTTGTAATGCTTTATCGCTGCTATGCTCATTACGGGAGGATAACCGATCCGTTGTAACGAGTCAACTGGATTTAACGCATTACCATGAAAGCGGCTCATAACATTTTTTACGCGCACGGATTCGGCAACGTCGCTCCCTGGTTTGACCTGGCGAACAGCGAGGAGTGGGACGGATTCGGCAAACGCACGGATCATTTGAATGACCGGGAATGGCTGGCGGCGTTCTGGAAACATTGGAAACTTGCCCCCATCTCGTTTGACAGCCCTTCCCGCCGCCGATTGCAGGATCTGCGCGAGCTGCTGCGCCGCGCCGCGCAAAAGCTGGCCGCGGGACACTCGCTGGGCACCGGTGAAATCACAAAACTGAATCACGCTCTCAACGTACCGGTGCGGCAGCGGCTCGTCCAGCGCCAAAATGGGTGGCGGGCAGAGCTGCTTCCAATACAGAGGGATGGCAACTGGACGCTCGCGCAAATAGCGGCTTCGCTGGCAGAAACGCTGGCGGGACAGAACGCCGAGCGCGTGCGAATCTGCGCTAACGCGGATTGCCGGTGGATTTTTCACGATCCTACAAAGGCTGGGACCAAGCGGTGGTGCAACGACCGCACCTGCGGCAACCGCGCGCGAGTACGGAGAGCACGGGCAGCACAAAAGCGAAGCGCCTGACAACGAATTTGTGTCCGTTGCCAGGCATGGGAAAAAATCCAATGCAGTTGGATCATGTATTCTTGGGCCGGACGAGTGCTAAAAACTCGTCGCGCGTCTGCTTGTTGTGGCGGAAAGCGCCGAGCATGGCGCTGGTGACGGCCTGGCCATGCTGTTTTTCCACGCCCCGCATCTGCATGCACAGGTGGCGGGCCTCGACGATTACGCCGACACCCTGAGGTGCGATTTTTTCCTGGATTGCTTCCGCAATCTGGCTGGTCATGCGTTCCTGAATCTGCAGCCGCCGCGCAAACATATTGACCAGGCGCGCGATTTTGCTGAGGCCCAGCACGCGCTTCTCCGGCAAATAGGCCACGTGGGCTTTGCCGAAAAACGGAAGGATATGGTGTTCGCAAAGGCTGAAGAATTCGATGTCCTTAACGATGACCATTTCATCGTAGGCCACGCTGAAGGTCGCGCCGTTCAAGACGTGATCCAGATTTTGATGATACCCGCTGGTCAGAAACTTCAGCGCTTTCTCAAAGCGCTCGGGCGTCTTGCGCAACCCCTCGCGATTCGGATCTTCGCCGACCAGCTTGATGATCTCGCGCATGTGGCAGGCGATCTTGCGTGCGTCGATCTCTTGGTTGTCATGTAATAGAATTTCTTCCGTTGGTTTGGTCACGGACGGTTCCCTTCCAGGTTGTCCCCGGCGTACTCGAAACTGTTGTTTCCGGTCTCCTCGACACGGATGCGTTCGAGTTTTGCACTGGAGAAAGATTTAAGGCGCTGAAAAATCTCGATGCACAGATTTTCTGTCGTGGGGACTTTTTCCCGGAACGCGGGCACGTCCTCGTTGAGCGACTTGTGATCGAAATCCTCAAGCACCTGGCGCTCGACAAAGGCATCCAGATCGGCAAGATTAGCGATCATGCCTGTGGCCGAGTCGACGTCTCCGGATATGCTGACTTCCACGACGTAGTTATGACCATGGCCATGGGGATTGTTGCATTTCCCAAAGACACGGCAATTTTCCTCTTCGTTGAGTTGCGAGGCATGCAAGCGGTGCGACGCCGAGAAGCGATACCGCCGGCCAAGCTCAATTTTAAGCGCACCGCTCATGGCTTCCAGGCCCCGTTCGCGCCGTTGCGGTAACAATCGACGAAGAGATCCGGCGATTCGTAGAGCCGCACACGATGCAACCGCCCTTGCGTAATCTTTGGCTCGAGGAGTTGCCAGATGACGCGGGCAATATTTTCGCAGGTGGGAATCTGGCCGGCGAGCTCCGGCACTTCGTAGTTCAAATGACGATGATCCATACGCTGCATGATTTCGCGTTCGAGAATGCCTTTCAATTCTTTCAGGTCCAGCACCATGCCGGTGACGGGATCGGGTTCGCCCTCGATCGTCACCTGCAGCGTGTAATTGTGGCCGTGGCCATGGGGATTATTGCACTTCCCAAAAATGCGGCGGTTCTCCTGCGCTGAAAGATTCGGGTTGTGATACAGGTGTGAAGCTGAGAACTCGATTTTGCGCGTCAGCAGTACCATGGCAATCCGTCTATTTTATCGATTCGGGAGCGCCAATGGCGTATTCCCGGCCCTTCCATTCAATTCTTCCCTTCACGTGGCTTCGGTAGGAGGCCCAGAGCACACCTGTATATAGGAATGCCGCGGGAACATAATAAAAGATGAAGGAAAAAGGGAAACGGTTACGAACAAGTTCAAGGCCGTAGAGGGTCTGGCGGGCGAGCAAAAGCAAAACGCCGGACAAAAAGATCAACGGAAATTTCAGGCCAATCAGAATGAGCGCCAATGGAATCCACGGCAGGCTGGATTCGATCTCGCGAAACGCCGTCCACGGCGTCCCGCCAATCAGACGATAAAGATTTTTCTTCCAGCCCTGCCACATGGCGTCGAACGAGCGGTACATGCGCACGCGAACGATGCCTTTGCCGGAAGCGAACCAGATGCGATGGCCCGCGGCCTTGACGCGCATGGCAATGGCGACGTCTTCGAGCACTTCGCCCGCGACGCCGGCATGGCCGCCGATCGCGTCGTAAACGTCGCGGCGAACCATCAAGAACTGGCCGTTCGCAGCGGCGGCAGGAGATTTCGGATCATTCACATTGTCATAGGAAAATAATTTTGCTAGCCGCACGTAGATGTACGGGATAAGCGCTTTCTCGTACCAGTTTTCAGTCACTTGCTCGGGAGAAAAAGAGACTAAGGCGGCTTCGTGCTCTTGAGCGATTTGCAGCACGCGGGCTGCCGAGTTCGACTGGTGCTCGGCGTCAGCATCCGTGAAGAGAAGCCATGAGCCTTTGGCTTGCTGCACGCCGATCCAAAGGGCGTAATTTTTGCCTACCCAACCGTCAGGTAGTCTGTCCGCCTGTAACAAACGCAGGTGCGCATATTTGGCGTTGAGGGTGCGCACTGCGCCCGCCGTCCCATCCAACGCGCCCCATACCGCTAATTTCCTGAGGATAGCCATCCAACTGCTATACTAACTCAATCAATCTGGGCGCTTCGCGACCCAGATTGATTGAGTTAGTATAGCAGTTGGATGGCTATCCTCAGGAAATTAGCGGTATGGGGCGCGTTGGGCCTCGCCGGGGCAGTTTTGGTGCTGTTTGCGATGCCCACTTACCGGCAAGGCGAAGCCTCGGTGGCTGGCAAGACGGCGCGCAACTTCCCGCTGGAAATTGCGGGCAAGCCCGCCCATCTCACCGATCTCAAGGGCAAAGTGGTGGTATTGAATTTTTGGGCGACCTGGTGCCCGCCTTGCGTCGAAGAGACTCCGGCTCTCAACCGCCTGCAAAAATACATCGAATCGCGGAACGGCGTCATTCTCGGTGTGGCTGCCGATGAGGATCCTGCCGCTTACCAAAAATTCCTCCGCGAACAGAGCGTCGGCTTCCTGACCTACCGCGATCCATCCACAAGGGACAATCACTCTCCGATCGCTCAGGAGTATGGAACTTCGATGTACCCGGAGACTTACGTCATCGACCGTCACGGCAAAATCGCTCGAAAATTCATCGGCTTCCAGCAATGGGACTCGCCGGACATGCTGGCGTATTTTGACTCCATCCTTGGACAGGGCTGACGAATCCTGCGACACTAGCTACTGCCTAAATCAAAAAAGCTTGTCTGTGGCTGGTCACTTCTACGAGGATTTCCGTTCGTCGCAGACCGGGGCAAAAAATTTGAGGGCGCAACCGGTGTTTAGCCTGTTGCGCCCTCTAACTGAGCCGTAAAGTTTCTAACCTCTTCGATCCCATCTGGCAGGGCAACCGCCGTGAGGCAATTGCGCCCTCCAACCCGGTCCGTCAGGACTTTTCCACTCCCCGGCTCCATCTCGCGACGCAACTCGCTGTTACGCTAGCTGCGTCCCTGGGATGAAACCGTTAAGTTTCAAGTGTTTCCGAACCAACCTGGCGGCGTGACCGCCGTTAGGCTAGTCGCGCCCTCCAAACGGAACCGTTGAGGCTTCGAGCTTCGCGATTCAATCTCGCGGCGCCGCCGATGTTTAATCTTGCTGCGCCCTCTAAATTGATCCGTAAAGTTCTTAAGCTTCCCGGTTCAATCTGGAATGCAAAATAAACTTTCCCGTTTTCGGCGTCAATCAAATTCCGCTTGAACACTTGTGCAAATCTGTGGACGGGTGTGCAAAAATCCACCACGGCAGGATAGAGCCCCGATCGAACCCTATGCGATTCTACGTTCTGGTTTTGTCGCTAGAGCGAAGCTTTTCGCAGGCGAAGCGCGTTGGCGATGACGGACACTGAGCTAAAACTCATCGCTGCGCTGGCAATCATGGGGCTCAGCAGCCATCCGAAAAAAGGAAAGAAAACGCCCGCAGCGATGGGGATTCCGATCACGTTGTAGAGAAATGCGAAAGCCAGGTTTTCCTTGATGTTGCGAATGGTGGCGCGGCTCAACTTGCGCGCGCGAACGATGCCGCGAAGATCTCCTTTTATCAATGTGACGCCAGCGTTTTCAATCGCAACGTCCGTGCCTGTGCCCATGGCGATTCCGACGTCCGCCGCCGCGAGCGCTGGCGCGTCGTTAATTCCATCGCCAGCCATTGCCACAATGTGGCCCTGTTCGCGCAGCCGCTTGACGATTTTACTCTTTTGGTGTGGCAGGACTTCGGCCTCGACTTTTTCAATCCCCAGCTGTTTTGCAATGGATTTCGCTGTGGCCTCTAAATCACCTGTCAGCATCACGATTTGCACGCCCTGTTCTCGCAGCGCCTTCAATGCTTCAGGCGTCGATTCCTTGACGAAGTCCGTCAGTGCGATCATTCCGGCTAGGCGTTCGTTCACCGCCACGAAAACAAAACTCACCGACGCCGTTCGGTCAATGCCGAAATCCACGGCTGGGAGTTTTTCTCCGGTCGCACCTGTCACTCCACGCGACTGCAGGAATCGCAGAGTCCCGACAAGAACTCGATCCTCAAGCACGCGTCCTTCCGCTCCACCGCCGGAAGTTGCGCAAAACTCGGTGACTTCGCCAAGTTCGACTCCTTTATCCTTTGCTGCATCCACGATGGCGCGCGCCAATGGATGTTCGCTAGCTCTCTCCACGCTTGCGGTAAGCCACAACAGCCCTCCCTCGCTGAAGCCTCCTCCATCGAAAACACTTACCCCAGCGACCCGGGGTTTGCCTTCGGTCAGCGTGCCCGTTTTATCCACGACCAGGGTGTCGACTCTGGCGAGCGTCTCCAGCGCCTCGGCGTTGCGCACCAGCACACCGCCGTGCGCGCCGCGGCCGACGGCAACCATAATGGACATCGGCGTCGCAAGGCCCAGTGCGCATGGGCAAGCGATGATCAGCACAGACACAGCCGCCACCAGTGCGTGCGCAAAACGCGGCTCCGGGCCGAACAAAATCCAGCCTGCAAAAGCCAGGATCGCAACGACAACCACTGCCGGCACAAAATAAGCTGCGACGTGATCAGCAAGTCGCTGCAACGGCGCGCGGCTGCGCTGCGCTTCGCTGACGAGTTTCACTATTTGGGCGAGCGTTGTTTCGCTCCCGACACGCTCCGCTTCCATGATGAAGCTGCCGCTGGTGTTCAGCGTGCCGCCGGTAACCTTGTCTCCCATGCTTTTTTCGACTGGCATGGGTTCGCCGGTCACCATGGATTCATCGATGGCGCTCGCGCCTTCGCGTATCGTGCCGTCCACGGGGATGCTCTCGCCCGGGCGTACACGAAGTCTGTCGCCGCGTTTTACCTGATCGAGGGGAACATCGCTCTCCGTGCCATCCGCAGCAAGCAAGTGGGCCTGCTGCGGCGCGAGATTCAACAACGCGCGAATTGCCCCGCTGGTGCGCTGCCTGGCGCGCAACTCCAAAACCTGCCCGAGAAGAACGAGCGTGGTGATCACCGCAGCAGCTTCGAAATAAACGGGCGCGGCGTCATTCATCCCGCGAAACGAGGCTGGAAAAATCTGCGGGAAAAAAGTGGCAAGCACGCTGTCGAAGTACGCGGCGCCAGTGCCGAGCCCGATCAGCGTGAACATGTTCGGGCTGCGATTGACGAGCGAGGACCAGAAGCGCTCAAAAAAAGGCCATCCGCCCCAGAGAACAACTGGCGTCGCAAGAAAAAACTCGATCCCATTTCGAACTGCGGGCGTTAGCTGGGCGCCCATCAGGTCGCCCACCATGGAAAGGAGCAGAAGCGGAAGAGACAATACCGCGCTGATCCAGAAACGCTGCCGCATGGAGTCGTACTCGGGATCGGCTTCGACTTCCGCGAAAACGTCCATCGGCTCCAGGGCCATGCCGCAAATCGGGCAACTCCCCGGACCAATCTGGATGATCTGGGGATGCATCGGACAAGTGTAACGAATTTTCTTTTCGTCAGTCGCGGCGCGCGATGCAGTCGCTCCCGAGTGTCGCGCCGCATCGTGTTCCGCGTGCGCGGGACCCTGCTCCATTCCTGCGGTTCCTGGAGCAGCGAGAAATTTTTCCGGCTCGTCCGAAAATCGTTCGGCACAACGCGTCGAGCAGAAGTAGTAGGTGTTTCCGGCGTGCTCGATTTTGGCGGCGGCCTTTTCCGCCGCAACCATCATTCCGCAGACGGGATCCTTTCGTTTTTCCAGTGTCGTCAAAAACGTCAGGCTTGGAACTTGAGGCTTGGACATTGGCGATGAGTCGGACATATCACTATGTTAGATGAATTCAGGTTACGCGCGGATAGGCCTCGAATTCCGCGGCGGCTGGTATAATGCCGCCCATGACACTCGTGGAAATTACCTACGAATTGCAATCACCGCTGACGGAACAGCAACTGCGCCACCTCGGCGAATTCGCGAACACTTACGGCTTGCGGCGATTCCGCCTTGACGAATCGAAGAAACGGTTGTCGTTCGAGTACGACGCTTCTCGCTTGCGGGAGACGCAGGTGGCGCATGCGCTGGGCCAGGCACGCATCGCCGTCGCCCGCAAAGTGAATTAGTCTAATTCCGAGTGGCTAGGTCGAACCAAGTCAAGGAGCGGCTGGAAATGCGGTCGAGTTCGTTTCCGCGGCCAACTGCCGGTTTCGGCTTTGCGGGAAACGAAAACTGCCGGGAGAGTTCTGCAGTGCTTGCGCCAAAAAAGGAGGGGCCCCCGCTTGGGATGGGGGCCCCTGAAGGCGCGTTTCAGTTGCTGGCGTCGTTTTCACACCAGCGCGTGGGGTCATCCATCACTTGCTTCCCTCTCAGAGGCAGGTGGGAACGATCTGCAAAAAGTGACAAGCAAGCCCCTTCCCCCTCGCTTGTCTCTCCCTACATTTCGTCATTTGAAACGCGCCCACGCTGCCTTCTTATGCAAGGCTTCCGCCAATGTGGCGCACCAAGGGCCTCCACATAAGTACTTGCTTATGTTTAAGTTAGCTTCACCCTACGTGCATCCACAAACGCCAAATCTGCACTAGCGTTTCAATTCGGAACCGATTCCACGCTAAATCAGGAACCTGCCCGTGTTTATCGCATTCGAATACTTCTTTGCCACCTGGTTCCAGGACCCGGGTAACAAATTTTTCGAACTCTGGGAACTATCGGTTTTTTTCCAGACCCTCCACAGAATAACGCCCATGCGTGGGCACGTTGCCAAGATTATGTCGCGGCGAATCTTCTGGAGGACGTGCCTCTTTGGAGCTGCCTTCCTGGCCTGCTCGCTCACACTGCTCGCGGACACGCCGGCGTTGCTGCGGAAAGTTCCTGCAGGCGGGTGCTTTTGTCGTTGCGAGGAATCGCATCGGCGAGGCGGCTGCGTAAAGTTGTGCGATTCGAAGCGATTTGCCTCCCGCTGGTGGGCCATCAAGTGCGCGAAACCCCACATGCATACACCGGCGAACAACTCAAACGCCGGCCCGAGATTCCCGCATCCCGGCCGCGCCGAACACGCGCAACTCCATCCGTAGTTGGTGTTTTCGACTTTCAATTTCGGCTGAAAATATTCTGATCGGAACGTGGAACTACTTTTTCTGCCGGCAGGAATTCTAGCGAGCTTCCGCTTCGACAGCCGCCCGCGTCGCGCGCCCCAGGGTAGAATTTGTTTCGATTAGGAGCTTGGCCAAAATTTCTGGGATTTCGAAAACGGCA
>MNEA01000158.1 GCA_001917435.1 Acidobacteria bacterium 13_2_20CM_2_57_6 | reverse complement strand
GATGTAGACGCGGCCATCTACAGAGACCGTCGTTCGGCCGTTCTGGCGGTGGCACAAAAGCTGGCCTTGTCAACTGAATGGCCCGTTCTGGAAATCGGCTGCGGTGCGGGTTTGACCAGCGTCGCGCTGGCTCAAGCCGGCTACACGGTACAAGCGGTCGATACCGTTGACGCGATGATCAAACTTACGCGCCAGCATGCGGAGGACGCGGGAGTCAGCGGGCGTGTCATCACCAGCATACGCGACGTCCACGAACTGAATTTTCCGGACAATACTTTTAGTCTGATTTTAGAAATTGGCGTTGCTCCGTGGTTGCATTCCCTGGACAAAGCGGCCCGCGAAGTGGCACGGGTCCTTCGGCCCGGCGGATATTTGATTACGACCGCGGACAATTATTGGCGCCTCAATCATTGGCTTGATCCTCGTTATTTTCCTCCCCTCGGACCGTTTAGGAAGAGAATCCGCAGCGTCCTTGAGAGGCTCGCTCTATGTAAACCCAGTGGAGCCTCGGCCCGCTTACATTCGATAAGGGAATTCGATGCCAGTCTGGCCGCTGTTGGACTTGAGAAAATTGAGGGCAGGACAGTCGGATTTGGACCCTTCTCTTTTCTCGGACAAAAATTGCTGCCCGATTCCTCTGGAATCAGATTGCACCACTGGCTGCAGAATCACGCAGACCGCGGAGTCCCCGTCGTACGGTCCTCTGGAACACATTACATCGTGCTCGCCAGAAAAGGAGCTACTCCGTAGGTTTTCCTACAAGGTAAAAACAAATGAGTAAAGAAACTACGAAGCATCCTTTAAGGGGCCACCATCACACTAGCGATTATCTGAGGATGATCGGCGTCCCCGAAATAGTGCCCGCTACCAGCCCGTTTGATCCTGGGTACGATCCGGCAACCCTCGAGAGCCATCTGGAACAGAGCGCCCATTTGATGTCCATTCTGAAAATCTCGATGGCTTGCTGGATGGTTGCCAAAGAGAGCGCCACACGCCGGAAAGTAGCCGCCGCGAAAAAACACCGCGTGCCAACGGTCACAGGAGGAGGCCCGTTCGAGGTTGCTGTAGCGCAGGGACATCTTCCGGCTTATCTCGATCTTTGCGCGGACATCGGAGTGACGCGTATTGAGTGCGGCGAGGGATTTACAGAAATGAACTTAAAAGCTGCGGATGTCATCAGGATGGCCACATCGCGCGGACTCGATGTTCAATTCGAGCTTGGTAAGAAGCATGACGGTGCCTTTACCGATGATGGCGTAACTCAATTGATCGAGCAGGGACAGAGGTGGCTGGATGCAGGAGCACTCCAACTGGTGGTGGAAGCGCGGGAGAGCGCGAAAGAAGTAGGTTTGTTTGACGATTCCGGAAATCTCAACCGCGCATACGCAGATCGTTTCGCAAAGACGTTCGGCTTTCACACCGTGGTATTCGAAGCTCCCAATAAGCCAAGCCAATTTGCCTTGTTGAATCACTTCGGCCGCGAAGTGCACTTGTGCAACGTGCGGCTGGAAGAAATACTTCGCGTGGAAATTTACCGGCGGGGTCTCCATTCAGACGCATTTTCGCACGACAATTTGCGGCCGGTCGCTCCGAAGCCAGCCCGTCGATCCACAGAATCGCTCGAGTGGAGGATGCCCCTGTATGCGGAATAAGTTCATTATTGATTGCTTCCAGGAAAATCCTGAAGTCCGGCGGGATGGCTATGCAGTCGTCGCCATCGACGTGATCCGCGCGACCACCACCGCAATCACAGCTGTGGCGGGGGGGCGGCGCTGTTTTCCCGTCCCGACGGCGGAAGCCGCGAAACTGGTTCAGCGGAAACTCGTCAACGCCCTGATGGCCGGCGAGATTGCGGGGGAAATGGCGGAAGGCTTTGAAGTGAACAACAGCCCTGCCGAAATCTCGAAGCGAAGGGATCTTGAGCGCCCGCTCGTGCTCCTCTCTTCTTCCGGAACCAAGCTGATTCATGCGGCGCGGGAATGTGATTTCACTTACCTGGCTTGCTTCCGGAACCATTCGACCGTAGCGGAGCACATCATCGGTCATCACACCCGTGTGACCTTGATTGGCGCGGGAACACGGGGTGAGTTTCGGGAAGAGGATCAGATCTGCTGCGCCTGGATCGCCCGCGAGTTGATCGCTGCGGGTTACGAACCGGAAAACGAACGGACCTCTTCCATCGTCGAGCAATGGGGCACGGCCGACGCGGACGCTTGCCTGTACAGCAAGAGCGCGGAGTACCTGCGCAGATCGGGGCAGACTCAGGACCTGGATTTTACTCTGGAGCATGTAAACGACCTGCCGCATGTCTTCATGATGAGGGATGGCGAAGTTGTAGCGGTGGCCGATAGCGGCAAAGTGGAAATGCAACTCAGCCTGCCCGGTCTAGGGGACACGCGTCAAATCGTCATTCGAGCACTATGAAATTCAGCGATGCATCAACGCCAGTTGTTGTTTTGAGAGGAGTGGAGTCGGCAAGTCACGGCGCCCTCGGCATTCTGCGAAGCCTCGGCCGTTTGGGCATTCCAGTCCATCTGGTCGCCTGTGATTCGCAAACTCCCGGGTTCTTCTCCCGATATTGCAAGGGAAGGTTAGTGTGCAACGTCGAGAGCGGGAATGCGGGGAAATCCGTAGAAGTCTTGCTCGAGCTTGGAAGGAAAATCGGGCGGAAGTCGATCCTGATCCCCACGGATGACAACGCCGTTCTATTTGTCGCGGACCATGCCGCTGCCCTCCGTGAACAGTTTCTGTTTCCCCCAATGTGTCCCGAACTGATACGCGAAGTCAGCAGCAAGAAAGGGATGTACTACCTCGCGAAAGAACATGGCGTGCCTACGCCGGAAGCCGCATTTCCCACATCGCGCCACGACGTGCTGGACTTTATTTCCCGCGCCAAGTTTCCCGTCATGCTCAAAGCGATCTACGGCTCGCAGCTGATGAAAATCAGCGGGCAAAAAATGTTCATCGTCCACACCGAAGCCGAGTTGCTGGAGAAATACGACGCCCTGGAAGACCCTGCACATCCGAACCTGATGATACAGGAATATATTCCTGGCGGGGACGATACCGTCTGGATGTTCGACGGGTACTTCAACGACCGATCCGAGTGTCTGCTCGCCTTTACCGGGAAAAAGATCCGACAATACCCGGTCTCCCAAGGTTCGACGTCTCTCGGGATTTGCCTGGAGAGCCAGGCGGTGCGCGAGACCACCACCGAGTTCATGAAAAAAATTGGCTACAAAGGGATCCTGGACATTGGTTACCGATATGACGCGCGGGACGGCCTTTACAAGGTGCTGGATATCAACCCCCGAATCGGATCCTCGTTTCGTCTCTTCGTGGCCGAGAACGGGATGGATGTCGCCCGGGCGTTATACCTTGATCTAACGGGGCGGCAGGTCATTCCGGGAACAGCGCGCGAAGGGCGCAAATGGGTCGTTGAGGATCAAGATCTGGTTTCCTGCCTTCGATATCACCAGCAGGGAAAACTGACCTTCAAACAATGGCTCGATTCCTTTCGCGGTGTAGAGGAAGCGGGATACTACGCTTCTGACGACTTGGCCCCGTGTTTCACCAGGGTCATGGCCCTTTTCGGCCAAGCCTTCAAAAAACTGAATCCACTGGGCGCTTGACGCATCCGCCCGTTTATTTTTGACTTGAAAAAGATTACGATCGGAAAATCCAGTTGACAAAAAATCACACAGCTCAGCCAAAAAGCATGGCTGTCCGAAAGAAAATCTGGATTGATCTGGACAATTCTCCTCACGTCCTCTTCTTCGCTCCCGTTGCGGAAGCGCTCCGGGAAGAGGGCTTTGAGGTGATCCTTATCTCCACCATCGCGCCCTGGTAGCGACTTACCCATGTCTCCGGGTTGGACCCTAGGCAGCGACGACTATGGCTACGGATTTCTACGGCAGCCGGACAGTACCATTGTCAGATTTTTTTTGCCTCACCAGAGGGCCCCACGAAAGTCGAACCCACGGTCCCGCAATCCATCAACGCGGCAGGCCAGATCACTGGGACTGTTGGTTCACCAGGAGGCCAAGAATCCCTACCCCTACACAGTCCACGGCTTCTTACGGGAGAACGATGGCACTGTCGTTACGTTCGATGTGCCTAATTCAACAGCAACGTACGCCACAGCCATGAACGATGCCGGCGACATCACGGGGTATTACCTCGACGCGAGCGGTAATAGTCATGGGTTTATACGCTATTCGTTAGACTCGACTCCACCGGTGACAACGGCGAGCCCTTCGCCCGGCCCCAACAGCAATGGCTGGAACAACACGGATGTCACCGTGACCCTGAGTTCCACGGACAACGAACCCGGTGGTACAGGCGTCAAGCAGATACAGTACGGGCTCACCGGCGCACAGCCCCTCGACGCGCAAACGGTAGTGGGAACTACCGCCTCCGTGACGATCTCCGCCGAAGGTCTCACCACGCTGACCTACTTTGGCACGGATAAGGCAGGAAACGTGGAGCAAGCCAAAACGCTCACGGTGCAGATTGACAAGACCCCGCCGGTCATCTCCGGCATGCCTGCGCCCGGCTGTGCGCTCCGGCCGCCAAACCACAAGCTGGTCGCGGTGACTACGGTAGCCGCGGCAGACGCGCTGTCCGGGGTTGTGCCAGTTGTGCCAGGCTCGTTCCAGTTGACAGGAACGAGCAATGAGCCTTCCGATCCGAATAACCCTGATGTCGTCATTGCGCCAAATAGTTCCGGCGGCTTTGCCGTCCAGCTACGGGCGGAGCGTTTGGGGTCAGGAACGGGCCGGACCTATACCCTGAATGCGACCGCTACAGATCTGGCAGGAAATACTGCGACCTCGACGGCTGTATGCGTCGTCCCCCCGGACCAGCAGAACCAGCAGCAACAGAACCATTAACGCCCCTACCAAACTTGGTCCGTTTCTGAGGAGGGATAAACTGACGGATATGGTGGTTGGTTTGGAGCAACTTTGGAGCAAGCCAAGGAAGGCCCGAAACTCGTAAGCGCAACCGTCGCAATGACTTAGAGTGAATTTGCGTTCCCTTAGAAGGCAGACGCTCTATCCAACTGGGCTACGGGCGCACGGTCGAATCTATTTTATCATCAAGCATATACGGCCGGCGGCTACTTGTTCAAAAACTTCGACTTGAGATCTCGGTGCCATCGGTGCAACCACAGGGATTTCGGATGGATCTTTGGGGAGATCGAAGCCAAATCCAACCACCTTGGCCTCGGCCAACCGCATGTCAATCTCCTCAAACAGAGTCGAAAATAACTACGCCTGTGCTTGGCTGGCTTGAGGATTCGGTAGTTCGATCTGATAGCCCAGATTTCGGAGTTGGCGAATCATTCTCCAGAGAGTAAATCTCTGACATGGTTTTGGGCTTGTGACCCATCCACAAAATGTTGATGTCCTCCTTGGCACCGCTTACAGAGCAGGCGGTGACACGACCCGCGAGCAACGAATGAGAATGCACCCTACGGATTCGCTGGGCGTGCGCTTACTTGATCGTGGTTGATTCTTCGATGTTTCGGAAGAGCTTATTTTCTTTCGCGGCTCGGCTGGGTGACGGAGGGATTCAGCCGGAATCGCGACAGAGCTTCTCCGAGATTTTGGATAAACGCTTCTGAAGTGTATAGATTCGCGTCGATCCGGGTGCTCCCCGCAGGCGCCGTTGGTTCGACCTCGTCCAATTGAAACTCATGTGCGACGTCTTCGACAATCCTCGCGCTGATCGGGCGTTCTTGTTCTACGTAAGCATTAATCAATGAATGCTCGCACAAGAGATTGATGACCCGCGGAATGCCCAGCGAATACAAATGAACCGTTTCAACGGCCTTCGGACTGAAAATCAACTCACCGCTTGCGCCCGCGATCCTCAGCCGTTCGGCGATGTAATCGTGGGTCTGTTCCCTACTAAGGGGACCGGTCTTGCAGCGCAGCATGATTCGCTGGCGGAGTTGGCGCAGTTGCGGCAGCTTTAGCTTCTCTTCGAGCTCCGGCTGTCCCGACAATACGATCTGCAGCAGCTTCTCCGTGGATGTCTCGAGGTTGGTGAGCATGCGAATTTCTTCGAGGACCGGATAGGTCAGGTTTTGTGCCTCGTCCACGATGAGCACGGTCGTTTCACTCGCGCGGTAACGGTCCAAAAGCCACTGATTGAGGTGCAACAGCTGCTGACTCTTGGACTTGGATTCACAGGGAATTCCGAACTCCGCCAGAATGAAATCGAACATTTGATTCGTATTCATCCGCGAATTAAAGAGAAACGCCGTTCTCACCCTCCGTTGATGGAGCCACTCGAGAAGCTGGTTTACCAACGTGGTTTTTCCCGTGCCCACTTCACCGGTGAGAGTGATAAAGCCTTTGCGATTCTGGACGCCATACATCAGGCCGCTCAGCGCCTCTTCGATCTCTTTGGTTAGAAAGAGGTAGCGGGGGTCGGGATTGACGTTGAACGGGTTGTCTTTCAGTTTGAAAAAGCTCTTGTACATGGTCTCTCGACCCTCATTATAACAGCGCTACGCTCATCGGGGAGAACTCGGGTTTCCCCGACAAGGCTTGTTTCCCTGCCACAAAAATCATGTGTCGCAAACCAGATTCAGCAGACCCTCAGTCCGTCTAGCGCAGTACGAGCGGGCGCGTATGCCATTGAAAGCTGAGGGAAATCTGATGTTGCAAATAGTTGGTGTTACATGTTCCCGCGGCACAAACGGGCAGACTTGTATTCTGCAAATAAGCCGTGTACCCGAGAGTAAAACTCGCCGTCCGGCCCAGCGGGCGGCTGAGCCCACCACCCGTGAACCAAGAATCATAGGTCTGTGAAACCTGAGTAGGAATTAAAAGGCCTAGGCTCGTGTTTCTGGCGAAGCCAAAGTTGAGGTGGCCCTGCCAAACACGAGAAAGTTGATCGGTTATTCCACCCTGTAGTTGATCCATACGCGAACCCGTGAATTGCCCGCTGCCGCCACCGACGCCATGATTGTAGGAAAGCGACAGGGTGCTTCTGTTCCTAGAGAAGGCGTACGTCAGGTCGGCGCCGCCGCTCCCCGAAATCTTGTGGGTAGCGCCGCCGAAAGGCACCCGGAAAGTCGTCACCTCGGGTCCAGCGAACAATTGCAACGCCATCCTGCCGGTGACCTTACGACCGAAAGCGAGTTGTGCCACGTGGTCGTTGATGGCTTGGGGATTCCCGACGTAGCGGTAGCCGCTGAATCGGTACAACACGCCGATCGTGTCGTTTCGCGACAGAGCGTAGTTGTAACCGGTGCCCAGGATCGTATCGTTCGTGTCTATATTCCCCGTTTCGACAAAACGCAGCAACCCGTAGGATCCCGAAACTGTCACTGACGCGCGCGGACTAACCGCGTAAGCAATTTCTGTCGCAACGGAGTTGCTGTAGCGCGGACCAATGGAAGTGAAAATGGTTTGATTGGGCTGATAGTTGGGCTGCAGAGCAGGCAAAGAAGGACCGAGCGGCCCTCCAATACCCGGAACCGCGAGACCGCTCGCGGCTCCAAAACCGAATTGGCTTTGCGGGAGATAAGCAAACTGATCGATGAAAGATAATTGCCATCGCCGCCAGTTAAAGGCTTGGACGAGTCCTAGTTGATGATAGGAGTCATTTCCCTGAGAGTTATCGGTGGAAAAACTTCCTCCGCCAGTATAGTTGATGGACAACTGGGAGCGACTCCATGCTTCGAGAAGACTGAGATTTCCCGTCACAAAACTTGTCGTATTCCAACCAGAAGAGGTCGGCTGGTTTAGGCTGCTGGAGCGCACAAAATTGCCATACTGGAAGCCAGGCACCCAGTAACTATGACGAAGTTCCGGCGAACCGAGCGAAGGAGTCTGTATGCCCGTCAGTGGCCGCGTGTCTGGGGTCAATTCGCTTCCTGGCTGCTGCTCCTCTTGATCGCCGGGAACCCCGGGGATGGGCAGACGGGTACCAGCAGCGGGTTTGGGCTTCGAACTATCCTCTTGCGCCACCGTACGAGCGCTTCCTATAAGCAAAAAGAGTAGAACGATGGATGCTGCCGTTAAACTCGTAAAGCGTCTCATGACTATCCAAATCCTTTAAGGAACTACGATGACATCGCCGGGCTCGAGCAAAATGTTCTGTTCCGGGCTCTTGCCGGAAACAACCTCCTTATAGTTGAAGGGATGTTTGACGTCCTTGCCTCCTTCTTTGCGCAGGACGTAGATATTCTTTACCCTGGCGAATTGCGAAAATCCTCCGGAACTCGATAGCGCCTGCAAAACCGTCATGTTGGGTAGCAGAGAAAAGGTTCCCGGTTTTAAAACCTCTCCCGTTACGTAAATGCGCCGGCTGTTGATCTCCGTCACGCTCACCGTTACCTGCGGATTGGTAATGTACTTCTTGAGTCCCTCGCTGATGACGGTGGCAAGTTGCATGGCCGTGAGGCCAGTGGCCTGCACATCATTTAACAGTGGCAAAGAGATTTTTCCATCGGGACGAACGGGAAGCGTGCGGGAAATCTCCGCTTCCTTCCAGACATCGATGCGCAGGACATCTTGCGGACCAATCTTGTATTCAGCATCAGCCTGCGAGGCTGGCGATGCCTCTGCCGTCATACCTTTCGGGTTGTCTTTTTTCACCGTCGTTTCCTGCCCCGCCTGCGGCGGAGCCTGCCCGCCAGCAAAGCCTAGCCAGGCCGCCAGGAAGAGACTGGTTGCGAGAATCATCGGATATTCCTACCTTCGGCCCCAGACTCTTGCACCCCAATCTGTTTTATTTTGTATAAAAGCGATTTATAACTGATCTGCAATTCGCGGGCGGCGCGCTTTCGATTCCACCGATTCCGCTCGAGCGCTTGTAGGATGAGTTCTGTTTCCGTCCGACGGGAGGCTGCTCGCGCGGCCGCCTTCAGCGGCGAAAAACGTCGGGGTTCAGCCGATCCCGGCAAAGTCATCGGAGCGGCGTGCAGATCGCCTAAAACTACCGTCGGATCTCCGAGAGCCACCATCTTTTTCGCAATGTTTTCAAGCTCGCGCACATTTCCCGGCCAGTGATAGGCCGTCAGTAGTTCGAGGGTATGGCCGTCCATCACTGGCACTTGCTTCTTCAATTCGCTGGCATGTTTGGCTAAAAAGTATTCGAGCAGCGCCGGAACATCTTCCCTTCGTTCGCGCAGTGGCGGCAATCTCAGGATCACTCCATTGATCCGGAAATACAATTCTTGGCGAAATCGTCCTGCTTCGATCTCTTTTTCTAGCTCGCAGGAGGTGGCGGAAATAAATCTCACGGCCATTCCTTCGCTACTCGCTTTTTGCTCGTTATCCGATAGCAGGGAAAGAAGAACGCGCTGACACGAGAGGTCCAGTTCGTCCACAGCGTCCAAAAACAACGTCTGGGTTCTCACCCCCCTGGTGCCATCCGTTCGTAGACTCTGTGCAATCTCCGCCAGTAAGCGCCCCGCATCCAGGGCCGCGCAGTTTGCCTTTTTAAAGGGAGCATCGGCAAGCCCCGAGATCCGGTGGATCCACCGTGCATAGACTTCTTTGCCGGTCCCGCTTTCGCCTGTAATAAGAATGGAGATATCGGTCTTGGCAATCTCGGCCACCATCGTGTTTAGCGATTGCATGACCGCACTCTGGGCCGAGGCGATGCCCATTTCTGCCAAAAGTTCTCGAGCGTGACTCGGAGTTGCTACCATTAGTTCTCCATTGAATATTGGAAGCAAGTGCCTTACCAAGAGATCGCTCATCCGACTTGCGTATGTTCTTTGTGTAAGTCCTATTTTATCTGTATGTTATAGGATGTTCTGGAGCCTTAAATGGGACACCTGAAAGAGCATGAAAGTCCCGGTTTAGTTCCACCAAGTGGCAAATTAATGTCCTTCCCGACCCCCTCAAGGCATGGCACTGAAAACGTACACCTTTCACTGCCGTTGTCACCCGAGCCAAACGTCTTCGGGCGATATTGATCGAGCCGGGCTAAGGTAAGAAGTTGGCGGTGACCGTCTTCTGCGCATTCATGGTCACCGTACAGGTCGTCCCGTTCGTCGCGTCGCAGCCCTCCCAGCCTGTAAAGATCGAGAGGAAGCCCGGCGTGGCAGTGAGCGTCACGACGGTGCCACCATTGAAATCGGCCGAGCAGGTGGGTCCGCAGGCGATCCCGGCCGGACTGGACTTCACCGTGCCCCCCGCAATGAGGCCGGTCTTCGTCACCGTCAAGGGAACCGTCAACGTGAAGTTGCTCGCACTGAGTGCTGTGCCCGCAGGTGTGGTCACACTCAGAGGCCCCGTCGTAGCCCCCGCCGGCACGGTAGTCTGAATTGCTGTATCGGAGGTTACTGTACCGCCGGCACGGTAGTCTGAATTGCTGTATCGGAGGTTACTGTAAAGGCCGCAGTGCTCCCGTTGAATGTCACCGCGGTGGCCCCCATGAAGTTCGCGCCGCTGATCGTCACGCTGGCCCCCACCCGCCCGCTCGAGGGCGTAAAGCTCGTGATGGTAGGTGCCACCACCACCGCGAAGCTGCTCGCGCTGGTCGCCGTTCCCGCAGGTGTGGTCACGCTGAGAGGTCCCGTCGTGGCCCCCGCCGGCACGGTGGTCTGAATTGCCGTATCGGAGGTTACTGTAAAGCTGGCAGCGCTCCCGTTGAACGTCACCGCGGTGGCCCCCATGAAGTTCGTCCCGCCAATCGTCACGCTAGTTCCCACCGGTCCGCTCTCCGGGGTGAAGGTCGTGATCGTCGGGGCGACTCCCGTCAAAAACGCGTTCAAGACGTTCGCGGTCGTTTGCTGGATACGCGGGTCAGCAAAATTGTATCCGTTGAAGTTGTCTAACCCCCAGCTCCAGGCGATCGTCCCGGCTGCGAATACCCAGGCTCCGCTCGGCGCTTGATAAACAGATGAGTTGGAGTAATCCGATGGGCCGCCATTGCCCAGGGCTGAGTTCGACAGCGGCGTGTACGTGCTGCTCACGGCGTTTGGCGGGGGGTACTGGCTGAACAGGCGATCAGCTTCATATCCGTCGATCCCCGGCACGGTGTCACCGTCTTTAAATCCTGTCCCGGCATACACCCAGTTCCCGCTGTTCGTAACGACGTAGGAGGCCCAGCCCCCAATTTGAGAATTATACGGCACCTCGGCAGTGTACTGGACACCCATTAGCGTCTGCTCTGGACGGTTCAGGGGCGGGTCGCGCCATAGAACGGTTTTCAGTGTTGGGTCGCTGACGGGGTCGAGAGTGGCGTCCCTGTAACAGACCTCGACTCGGTTTGGCACGCCACTACTCGAAGACTCGAACCGTGCCTGCCAGTAGATGGCATTGGCACTGAAGAAGCCAAGGCTGACCCCAGCGTCGCGGGCGGCCATGACGGCGTCATACATGGGTTTCGACCAGTATTCGTCGTGCCCGACAGAAAGGAAACCACGGTAGTTCAACAACCTGCCACCGTTCGAGTGCGTGTCGATGTCGGTCGCGTAGGTCACATCATAGCCGGACTTCTCCATCCAACGGACGAAAGGGTACTCCCAGGAGAAAAAGGATTGGCTATAAGCGTTGCCGGTGCCATTCCCCTCGTAGGGCCGGTCGAAGGAAACCTTCACGGCGTTCTTGCCTCCACTTATCGTCGTCGCGCCATTGCTGTTGAAGGCGTAGAGGCTCTTGCCGGTGGTGTTGTCATCAGGATAGTTGTTGTAAGCCTGATAGGTCGTTACGGGCTGCTGGTAGAGGAGGGCGGCGACTCGGCTGTCGTCGCGAACGACAAACACGATGTAGTTCTGATACGCCTGTGCGTTGGTCAGGAGTGCGACATAGATTCCGCTGGTCCACGAGGACTGGGTGGCCAAAGTATAGGCGGACGCCCATTGGCATTCGATCATTCCCGTCGTAGCATCCGTTGGGCAAGCGGGTTGCAGCGTACCGTTGAGTGGGCCGATGTGCTGCACGAGGCGCCCCCCCAGCCCCTGGTACCAACCCATCCGATAGACGTCAATCGTATAGGTCTGCGCAGGGTTGACGCTCACATAGAAGGTGATGTTCTCACCCTTGTTCACGCTAGTGGCGGACGCATAACCCTTGATCTGGCCCCCGGCGTCCGATGCCGTAGAGCCGAAGTTAGCCCGCCACTGGGTCGTCCCGGGCTGCTGATTCTCGATGACGATCGCGTTGCTGGCCTGCCCATGAGCTGAGCTCACTAACAGCCCCGTCACCGACATCAGATACAGGAGAATACCGACGCGCCGAAGCGCGCTCAGTACTCGGCCGCCGACACGCTGCGGAACGCCAGCAGAAACGGTGAATTCTGGGCTTCCAACGGGCTCGACGCCGGAAGCAAGGAAGCTGTAAAGGTGGGATTCAATTGGAATTTTCATTTGCGTATTCCTTGATGGCCATATGCATCACAAGCTGCGCTATCTCAAAGAAATGGGGCGTAATTGGTCCCCAGTGAGAGTAGAGAGCCCAGCCGTCGGCCGATCATCGTGTGGTGACTCAGGCAGTGGTCTTTCGACAGGTTCATGGGCCATGACCGGGCATTCTTAGCACGCTTTGAAATAGCTAGTAAATCGGGCCAATTCCGCAAATGCAAATCGAGTATTCACACTAAGGCTTGTCAGACCTTGGAGCTTTCCGGGTTCGCTGATATGTTATAGTAGTAGTAAAATAAGCAATATAATAGATAGACAGTTAATTGATGCTCGATTACCGATCACACTCCGATGTTGAACAATCGAAGAGAGCACAAAATGACGTCCGCGCACGATCAAACTGCCGCCGATGGACTGGGAGAGGACCTCCAGACCTTTGGGCAGATACATCCGGCGAAGTCAAATTTGAAAACAGGCCGCCCGATTTCGCCGCACCTCGGGCTCGAAGCGAAAACTGCTGCCAGTACTTTCTTGATTTCGCTTTAATAATCTCGAGACCTTGCTCGGCGAAACCGGCCGCGACTTTCGCCTCCGCCGTCGTCAAGATACTGCCGTTGAATATCCTACAGTTCTGAGTTGCTCGAAAAAACTCCAGATGGCCATTGCGCGTTCAGGCCGCGCAATCCGGTTTGGAGTACCCACTCTTCGACTGACCAGCCAAGCTACTGCCACAGAGATTTTCTGGTTTCTCGACAAGGCGTTGCCGATTTCGAGCTGGCAAAGGTTGTTCCAGTGTCCTGCTGGCACCCTCGCCCGATGATGTCCATTCCTCTTTACTCTAAGGATCCCCGATCCGCGGAATCTGCCGTCGGCCGGCCTACGACTTCGTCCCAAATCCTCGTTCCATGAGTTTCGCGCAACGCGAGGCTTCCAACCGCCAAGGTCACCGCCGCTACGGCGATCGGGTAATACAATCCCGCGTAAATCTTACCCGTGGCCGCACAAATGGATAGACCAATCAGCGGCAGCAGTCCGCCAAAGACCCCATTCCCGATGTGGTACGGCAAGGAAAGCGAGGTGTAGCGGATCCTCGCCGGGAAGGCCTCGACAAGGTAGGCGGCAATCGGTCCGTACACCATACCGACGTAGATACTCTGAAGCAGAATTAGCAGAATGAGCTTGCCCTTGTTCGGTTGGATAGCCTCGCTAGCGGCAACCAGGCCGCCGGTGGCATCCGTAGTCATCGGAGTAAGGGTGATGGCTCCGGTCACCTCGCTGCGGGTCGACTTGACAGTGACGACGTGGTTGCCCGCGGCACGTTCCATGGCGTGGTAGATCGGAACATAGGTGAGTACGGCAAGCAGGAACCCGGCCATCATTATTTTTTTGCGCCCGACTTTGTCCGAGAGCGCTCCGAAGACAATCAAAAACGGCATTCCCATCCCCAGCGCAGCGGCCTCGATGACAATGGCCGTGCGGGGATTCAGCTTCAGAATGGTCTGCAGATAGAAGAGGGCGTAGAACTGCCCGGTATACGCCACCACGCCTTGTCCGGCCGCTGCGCCGAACAAAGAGACCAGGACTTGCTTCAAGTTGGACCACTTGGTGAAAGCGTCCTTGAGCGGCTGAAGGGAAGTTTTTCCGGCAGCCTTGAGGTGAGAGAAGATTGGCGATTCGCGCAGCTTCACTCGGATATAGATGGAAATGCAGACGAGAAAAAGAGAAAGTAGAAAAGGAATACGCCATCCCCAATCGGTAAAATCTTCTTTGCTCATCGCAGATTGTGTGCCCAGTATGACCAGCAAGGAAACGCACAGTCCCAGGATCGCCGTGATTTGGATAAAGCTCGTATAGAAGCCGCGCTTGCCGTCAGGGGAGTGCTCACCGACATAAACCGCTGCGCCTCCGTATTCGCCACCAAGGGCCAGTCCCTGCAGCATCCGGATCACAATCAGGATGATGGGGGCGAACCATCCGGCGGTTCTGAAAGTCGGCAGGAGGCCAATCAACGCCGTTGAGCCGCCCATAATGGACAGCGTCAGGAGAAACGTGTACTTCCTCCCGATGCGGTCGCCAATGCTGCCGAAGAATAACGCGCCAAACGGTCGAACCACGAAACCGGCGGCGAAGGTTGCCAGGTAAGCGATCAAAGCAAAGGTATCATTGCCCGGGGGATAGAATTTGACGGAAAGCACCGTCGCCAAACTACCGAAAATATAAAAGTCATACCATTCGATCATGGTGCCGAGAGAGGATGCGACAAGGACCAGCGGCAAGGAACTGGATTGCGGATTTCCAGCGGCGGCACCGATTGCGTCTGCCTGCCTAGCCATGCGTTCTACCGCTCGTTTTCCGGACTATCGGTCTCGACATCAGCTCTCCTCGAGCCCGGACTTCTTTCCTTATCGACCCGGCCCGACATTGTACTGCTGTGGCCATCGAATCGCTTATCGCCGACCAGACGACTGCGGGTCTACTCGAGTGGCAAAGATTGGTTTGGGCCATGCACGCCTGAGCATAACTGACCTCGGGTGGGGCATCAGCCCATGCAAAAAGAAGATGGAAGACTGTGGATCAGCTTCAAATGGGAGATCTGGAATTGCGCAGGACCCAGAAAAGACCTGCAATAGCCGGGGACATCGGTTTGACGGCCACTCCGATCCGGAGGTGAGCCTTCACCTAGTGCCAAGAAGAGGGTGAAAAGTGCGTTCGCCATTTTAACGGGCAGTGGGGGGAACGTAAGCGAGATTGCCGTTTCATGCAGTCGAGTGCGATCGAGCCGAGCATTCCGCCGGAATGTTATAAGCTTAGGATCAGGCATGTCGTGGTGCCGTGCGCGTATAGCTTCCGTGCACCATCATAAAGCCTTCCTTCCGCGGTGGATGTCCGCTTCCCGGAATGGACTACTTTTCCCTCTGCGCGTAACTCGCCGGTGTCAAAAGTTATGGGGCGCACATAGTTGATTTTTATTTCCAATGTCGCGTAGCTCCACCCTGCGTCAAGTGTGGAGTGCACGGCACAGGCCATGCACGAATCAAGGAGGGCGGCAGTGTATCCTCCATGAACGGTTCCGAGCGGATTGTAGTACTCAAATTTCGGACTGCCCGAGAAAGCGGTATAGCCGCGGGCCACCTCGACTAGGCGGAAGTCCAGGACCTTCTGGATGGGAGGCGCAGGTAGGCGACCCTCCATAATCGCAGTGAGCAGTTCGAGGCCAGAGATGGTCTTGGCGGTTCCGGTCGGCACCACTCCATACTGAATTGCACGGTCGGAACTATTCATGGCTCCGTCCTCCCGCAAAGCCCATTCCTTAGGATTTGCGATGCCCGACTCAACGTGAATGTTCGGTCGCCTCCTCAATGATATCAGGGAGCAATCTGGTGAGCCCAAGTGTTCGGGGCATATGCTTGTATGCCGTAGCGTGGAAAATTCCCGTGGCGGCTGCGTAAGCGTTCCTCATCACAGGCGTCGGCAACGCGAGAGGGAAGCGGTGCACAGTTCTTATGATCATTGGTAAGACTGGCTGCTCCAGATGCCATATTTGGCCTAGCCCTCGACGGTGGAAAAAGTGACTCCAGCATATGGAAACATTTTCCTTACCGGCCTCTCCTTTTGCCAAGGTCCGGATAAGTCTCTCTGGAGGGAGGATCTGCTTCCTCGTAAATGGCTATAAAAAAAGGGCTTATGTCAAATTGGGTGCCCCGGCTTAGAGTTAGGTAGCAATTCACGTGGATTCAAGTGTGCAGGTATGTTCTGGTTTGGCAAGGGTTTGGTGGACGACCTGGCCACAGAACGGCCCGGGTGAGCGTTCTGACTGGCCAAAGCAACATAGGGGTGAAATTAGGGAGGAATCTCCAGCGCCGCGCGCGATGGGTTCAGTTGCTCACTTCGGACGTGATGCGGGTCGTTCGCCATAAAGTTTAGTAAGGTTGCTGGTGCCGACGCGCCAGTACTGATCCCTGGCCAGTTGGAATCGGGATGGAAGTCCTTGTGGGATTCATTCATGTGCGGTCACCATGGGAGACGAGCCTTTTGTTAAAGTCATTTGCCCTACGCTCCCTAGAGCGCCTGTCAAAAGAATGGGTCGGGTTCCAGATTATTCATGAATCTGTTTTTTGAGAGATTGACGGGAAGTCTGAGCCCCTCCCGCCGGAAATCACAACCTAGCTGATGTGTCCATCTCGTGCTACTTTTTGAAGCCGATCGGGAGGTAGAAATGTTTGATGAGCCACAGGCTCAAGGCCATCGCAGCCTTGAAGGCTTCTGGGGCATTGCACGTCGGCGACGTTGGTGGATCTTTCTGCCATTGTTTCTTTGCTGGGGTGCTGTGTGGACGGGGGCGAAGCTGTGGCCGTCGGCGTATGAGTCCGAGGCAGTCATTTTGGTGGAGCAGCAAAAGGTGCCGGAGGAGTACGCGATGCCGAATGTCTCCGTTGATTTGCAGGACCGGCTGCAAAACATGACACAGGAGATTCTGAGCCGCACGCGTCTGCAAGCGATGGTCGATCGGTTTCAGCTCTACTCTCGACACGAGGGGGCAGCCGGCGCGTCTCCATCGGAAGATGTAGTTGAACGAATGCGCAAAGACATCAAGATCGAGATCGTGGAAGCACCTGACCGTCGTGGCGAACTGGCCGCGCTCAAGATTCGCTACACCGCAGGCTCACCTGAGCTTGCCCACCAAATCAACAGCGAGTTGACCTCGCTTTTCATCGACGAGAATCTGAAATCCCAGCAGCAACTATCTGAAAAGGGGACTGCTTCTGTTGAGAACCAGCTGGCGGAGGCAAAAGCGAAGCTAGAGGAACAAGAGGCTAAGGTTCGCAGCTTTAAGGCGCAGCAGCGCGAGGAACTGCCTAGCCAATTGGAGAGCAATGTCCAAGTCCTGTCGGGTCTGCGGGCCCAGCTGCGCGCCACTCAGCAGGCCCTGGATGACGCGCAGCAACAGAAGCTTCATCTCGAGTGGCTGCTGCAAAAATATCAGCCAGCCTTAGGAAATTTGAATAGTGAGGAAGCGCCGGCGACAAACCCGGATCCGCTGGATAAAGAACTGCAGGATTTGAAGGGGCGCCTCACGGAGGCAAGTTCGATCTATACGGATAACTATCCCGATGTAGTTGCACTTAAAGACAAGATCGCAAAGACCGAAAAACTTAAGAAGCAAATCGAAGACGAGACGGCCTTCAGACAAGAGACGGACAACACGGGAACCAACCTGGAAACCGGAACAAGCACCGTCCACGCGGGTACGTCGACGGCCATAATCGAGATTCAGAACCAGCTCAAAGCCAATCTATTAGACAAACAGGACTATCAGCAGCGAGTGAAAGATTTGGAATCTCAGATTTCTTCTCATCAGGTGCGGTCAAATGTGACCGCGGAAACCGAACGGCAGTGGTTGGGAATCTCCCGTGGATATGAAGAATCCAAAATGAATTACAGCTTGCTGCTCCAGAAACAGATGCAGTCGCGGTTGGCTACTAGTCCGGACGGTCGCCAGCAGGTTGAACAGCGCCGCGTCATTGATCCTCCCAGCTTGCCGATCAAGCCTTCATCGCCAAATCATTTCAAAATCAGCATGGAAGGTTTGCTCCTGGGAATCGCTGTTGGAATCGGGTTAGCCGGGCTGCTGGAACTGACCCATGCGCGCGTTTGGCAAGAGAAAGACTTGAAGAAACTGCTTTCGGTTCGCGTGTTGATTGGCATCCCGCATTTGAGCACGCCCGAAGAGCAGAGTCGGGAGGCCTTGATCCCGTGGATAGAAGGTGGAGCACTTGCCGCAATGTTCATTTTGATTTTGGTTGGAAACATCTACGTTTTTCTTAAAGGGTAGCCTTGCTTGGCAAAAGATTCCTGGACTGATGCGACATTTTGTGAACTGAGTTCGAGCGGCGAGCTCTTGTCCCCGTGCTCCCGAAAAGTGACTCGTGGCAACCAAGTGGAGCCAGGGGTGAAAGCGGAATGAGCCGACTCTACGAAGCCTTACGAAGAGCGGAAAGGGAACGCCGCCAGTTGGGGGCTATGGCGCCGGAGCCAGCCGCGGCATCGCTGAAGGCGGAAGAAAGCGCAAATGCGGACCCGGCCACAGCGCAGAAGCGCCGTTTGGTAAATTTCGAGATTCCGCTGGAGTCCCGCTTGGTCGCGCTGACCGAACCCTTTGGTCTGGGAGCAGAGAAATTTCGAATTCTAGCGGCGCGATTGGAGAATCTACGTAAGAAGCAGAAGGATCTGAAGTCCCTTCAAGTCACAAGCGGGGTGATCGGAGAAGGCAAGACGCTGATAACTGGGAACCTAGGGCTAACCTTCGCGAAATGCTCTCGCTCCAAGGTCCTGTTGATCGAGGGTGATTTGCACTGTCCGAAGCTGGCGGCAGTTTTTGGCCTTAGTCCATTGCCGGGCGTTACGGATTGGTGGTCCGGGGCCAAGCGGGATATCCAGCACTCGCTCTACCAACTGCAGGACCTCCCCCTATGGTTACTTCTAGCCGGCGGGACGCACGAGCAACCCTCAGAGATCCTGCAATCGCCGCGCTTTGCGGAAGCCTTTGCTCAATTTTCCCGTCAATTCGATTGGATCGTTGTGGATTCTGCACCGATGATATCTGCAGTGGCTGTCAATCTATGGTCACGATTGGTGGATGGCACGCTCTTGGTTGTTCGGGAGGGAGTTGCTCCAGTGAAAGCTTTGAAGAAGGGTTTGGCGAGCCTTGACAACCCGAAGTTGGTTGGCGTGGTATTCAATGAGACTTCTGAACTCGATCGCGCGAGTAGCTAAACAAATACGAACCGCAACAGTCTGGGCTTGGGGGCAGCATTTAATTTCGCTTGGGGGTGGGTAGCCCGGTGCGAAAGCGAGAAAGCACCTCACCAAGATTCTGTACGAACAACTCTGGAATATGTGTAGGCCGTGTCCGACGCATGCATTTCATTCCACGGACGGATTCCCCCGCATAAGCATAAACAAAGTGCGCCGAGAGAAGAAATCGGCGCACTGGACAATACGTTCGGCGATGAATGCTGTGGTGCTTAGTGTGTTTTGGACGGGATCGCGTGCGACGGACTCAGGTGGCCTGTGCTAGACCCTGAGCTTTACGCTTTCTCATCAGCATCAACCCTATCAACCCTACGCCGGCCAGCATTAGAATGCTTGTGCTCGGCTCCGGCGTGGGTATCAACGTTCCGGTTAATGTGTAGTTTATATCATTTCCCGGGACTCCAGTGAAATTCGACGTCGCCGAGGTGGAGAAATAGTATTGATTGCCTGCTCCATTTCCGGTGAGTTGCATTGCAGCATCGGTATAGACCCAATACTTAGTGCCTCCCAGTACGGTGACGGCGCTTGGAAAATTGTAAAAACCGCCTGTTGCTATTCCCTCGGCTATAAACCCCGGAGTCGAAGATGAAAGATTAGCAGGAGTGCCCAGGTATGCTTGGCTTAGAAGGTAAACGTCACCAACGGCCTGGGCCGCGCCCGTGGCGTCGTAGAAGTTTAGGGAGAGAGAATTCCATGACTTACCGACAATGATTGTTACCGTCTCGCCCCAATAGGCTGCCCCCCCACTTGTAGCAACTCCATCTGTGACGCTGCTTATCGTGTCGGCATTCGCAGTAGATAGGATTCCTGGGACAAATAGTGCTGCCATGAGGACTACACCAACTGTCACGCTAATTCGTCGTTTAGTTGTATTCATAATCCTTCGATCAGTTGAGATGCCACAGGAAATCGCTTTGAGATTCAAAGTTCCCCCAATAATTTAGGTATGCGTCCTAGCACTCCCAAGACCACGACCCTAAGAAGTGTGCAACCTACATGCCAAACCGCGTAGCATGTTTTATCGTCGCGGACGTTCCGACCTAAGTAGTCTATTTTCTTATAAATAGCTAGTTTCCTGACTCTCAGCACGCTGGAGCGTAAATCTTCAACATTGCAAAGTGTTGCCTAAGGATGGCAATTTCACAGACTTATGCGTCCAAATCAACCGTAAGCGTCCAGCCTGGGACGGAGTGGTGATCTCGCGTATCCGTTCGAAGTCCACGGTAGGACTCGTTTGGCTGTTCATCTGACAGCTTTAGTTGGCGGGAAGGAAAACGGTTTGCAGACCGGACGGTCCCGTACCAAATTGTAGCGCGAAAGCCTGATTCGTCAGCCAACCAGAGAGCAGGTCGACTGAGTGGAGGCTGCCGATGACCCCACTCACTCCACCGGGTAGGCTCGATACTGCCGTCACTTGACTGGGCCATGCCTCACTTACGAAGCGATGGGCCGGACCGCTGTCGAACATGAAGCCATCCACAGAATCCGCCCGGACGTCGTGAGCAGCTGCATCAACGCTGCCAAATCCTCCATCCGTGGGAATGCCGGGCAATCCGAGAAGAGGATCGGGGAAGGCTCCAAAAGCCGGAGGTATGTTGAACTCGCCGCCGAGTGTGTGTCGAAAGACGATGCGGTGCAGTTTGCCCCAGCGATAGTCCTCCTGATTGGATGAATAGTTGAAAGCTGCTGCGAAGGGCCGACTGGCCAGACGTTCGAGCGCAGCGAACATGCTAAACAAGATGACGATGTCCCGACGATCGGAAGCGCTCGAGACGCCGGGCACGTTGAAAAAGCTGACTCCCGAGGTGCCGCTGCCCTGTTCCGTCAGAAAATTCTCCAGTGCATGTCGCAGGGCGGTGAGAGCCTGCTGATCGGGAGGAACCGGCACATGCAAGAGGTTCAGGGGCACATCGATCGAATTGCGAATAAATTGTCCTCGCCAGACATTGTAAATAGTTGCTGCCACGCTTGTCGCAACTTCTTGGTTTGAGGGAGGCGCGAAGGGGGGTGTTACGTGTCCTCTGAGATCGGCATCGTAGCCTTCCTGAATTCCCACGGGAGTGGTGAAGTCCCAGCTTTGCAAACGACCTACAGCGGTTGCGACTTGAGGATTTAAGGCCAAAGACATCAATATTGGGTTCGCCCCTGGAAGCCCGGCATTCTGAAATGCATGAACAATGTACGGCACGAAAAATTCCGCGTCCTTCAATTTTGTATCCGCCTGAATTCGTTGCATCGTTTCCATGGAAATAGTTCCGCCGGCAGAAAGCGCGTCGCGGATCATTTCGGTGATCCTGGCGGCCCTCAAGCCCAGGTCATAACCTGGGTTCAGGTAGTAGATTCCACCCCCGGGCCGGGTTTGGTTAAATGGGTTGTTGTCGAACGTAGTCCCCAGTGGGTCATTATTGGCATTGACGAACCATCCGGCTGCCGGATTGATGATATGCGGCATCTCAGAGAAGGGAAGAATTTCGTAAGGCAAAACCTGGCCCAGTTGCGGATTCTGAACCGGGAGCCACTCGTTTCCTCCCAACCCATTGCGCACGAAAAAGGGTGGGGCACCATTCACTGCACCCGCTTGCAGATCCTCGCGAATGGGCATTTCGCCGACCGTGAAATAGGCAATGTTTCCGGAAACGTCCGAATAAGCGACGTTGAAGGAACCGACACCTATGAACTTTGATGCCTCGATAAACGCGTCAAGATTGTCCGCAGAATCCCATCCCAAGATCGCATCCGGCTCACGAGTGCCGCTAAAACCAGTGTATTGGATGCTGAGCCCCAATCCCGGCCCGGACGCCAGAAGAGGACCGCTGTTCCTTCGCGGCACAATCAGAGTCCTTGCTGGGATTAGGTTGCTCGCGGGTACAACCGTCAAATCGTCGAGGATCCCATTTCCCAGGTTGTTACTCCTAAACGTTTCCGGAATCGCTATTACGTTCTCGAGCTGTCCGCGATACACGGTGCTGAGTCCGCTAGGTGAATTGGAGTCGGGCAGGACGAGCTCGAAGTAATAGTCGGTCACATCCATGGGATCAAAGGTCGCACCCCACGAGATGTTCTCATTGTGACCGGTAACCACGCCGGGGGTTCCAGGAAAGCTGGCGCCAACGACATGAACACCCGGCGCATGGAGCTCCAGAGGGTAGAAAGTTGACGGAGCCGCCAGCGGCATATGGGGATCATTGGCGAGCAAGGGAAAGCCGCTGGTCGTGTGTGCCCCGCTGACTGCCCACTCATTCGATCCTCCGTGTCGCCTGTAATCGAGCAGAGATAATAGTGCAGGAACCTTGCCTACTAAATTCAAGTATTGCTGCCCCAGCCCTAGCACTTGCACTGGGACAGGAGGGAGGGCGACCTTTTGATTTTGATTGACCGTACTCGGTGCTAAGGAAAATGAGGAATGCGGCGAGACAATTCCTCCCGTTGCGAAAGGGGACGCGTCCGGAATTGTAGACGCGGTTTCGAAAGGGGCCGAGCGAAATGTGTCGTTGAAGAGTTTCGTTCCGTCAAACCCCAGTAGACTGCCAGCTACTTGATAACTCCCCAACGCGACCGTGAGCTCCAGGTCGAGAAAATCAAATGATTGCGAGAACGAAACGTACTTTGAAACCACCATGGAGTCGCCAGAGGTCCACGGTTGGAACTTTGAGAGTTCCAGGCTTCGATACTCCGGGGGCAAGGGATTGCTGGCTACGTAGGCGTTGACCCCATCCGCATAGGCTTGTAACGTCGCCCGCGCACGGTCCGACAGTATTGGGAGGGAGCGCTCCGCGGCGCGTCGAAGTCCCAATTGTCGGAACAGAACATCGCCGGTGAGTGAGGATGGTCCGAGTAATTCGGCCAGCGTGCCACTGCCAGTTCGGCGCGTAACATCCATTTGGAAAAGCCTGTCCTGCGCATGTACAAAACCTTGCAGAAAGAACAAATCATGCTCGTTATCTGCGCTAATATGCGCGATACCCTGCTGGTCGCGGTCGAGCGTCGCTGCGGCGCTCAATCCCGCGATTCGTTTTGCGGCCGGCGAATCCGCGGGCGTCTGGGCCACAGCACTGCGCGCGAGCAATGCGAAAGCGGCCAGCGCGACGAGCAACATTCTCGGCATAGGACCTCCAGAGTCAGAACATCTCCTTATCGTTTGCGTGGCGGAGCCGGATTCCCGGAATATTGTGAGCCTGCGCCGAGGCCTGCTATCACCACGTACAAGGGTTCGTTGAAAGAATGCGTCGATAGTTCTCGAACTTAGTCACGGAACCGGGTGCGGCGCTGGTACCGTTGATGTAAACGGCTGGCTCCGGCGTCGTGCTGAATTCTGTGGCGGAGCTGCCGCCGAAGTTGTTTGTCGTTCCTGGGATTGACGGTCCACCTTCTTGCCACAAGCAGGCAGTCCCGGAGGGCACGGTGCTAAAAATTGGATAGAATATTGCTCCCGGCGGCGGATTGTGGCAAGGCGCCAATCCGGTTGCCGTGTCACAGCCGAGAGCCCGCTCGGTTGTGAGCATGTCTGCTTCAAAAGCTACGCGATCGAAGTTCAGCAAAGGGCTTCCAGAAGGGGCCGTTGGGTCCTGGAATTTGGGGCTCGTAAAAATGACTTGTTCCGGCACGGCCGAATACAAGTAGGGGTCGTGTGCAAAATCCGTTCCCGCCCACGCATTGTGGTGCGAGACGGTATCAAAGTCCGTATCGGTTCCTTGGCAGCCTCCCAATGGACCTGCCGCTCCGGACAGTAAGGCTGTCAACCCGTCTACGCACAAAGTGTCATCGGCATCCGGCTCGCCTGGCACTGGACTGCTTGTGCAACTGCCGAAGAGGCCTGCCGTGGTATCACAATATTCGAAGTGCCCGATCTCGTCGGAGAAGCCCACGTTGAAAGAATGTGCCGTCCAAGGCACGCGGGTGTGTTCACTCGATGTTGCGTACATCGGGTGGAAGGCATACGGCGTGGAAGTGCATGTGGAAGCCGTGGGATTGAAATTGATCTGCGCAAATCCATTGGCGATGCTGGCGGTCATCGCGCCCACTTGCGAAGTAGTCGCGTCGATGACGATACCCTGCAGGCCGTCCGGCGTGTCGTGCAGAATCACTACGAGCACGTCCCCCGGGTTGACCAAGAAGGTCTCGCCCGGTATGGTCAAAAACTTGGCCAAGCTGAGATTTAAGGGGTCCGCAGGAGCCTGTGAAACTCCATTGGTGGTTACGAAAGCATAGTTAACGGGCTCGAGGCCGACACGCGGCAGGTTTTGGCAAGCCGCATTGTTGTCCACCGGTCCTGTAGGGCCGAGGGCCATGCGGGAAAAACTGTCGATGGTCATGGCCATGCACCAGTGGATATTGTCGCAACTCGTGCCGATCCAACCCGGGGGATAGAACTGGAATTCCATAAAAGCGGTTCCAGGATGCTTACCGATGTAGTCAGGCGCTGTGGGGTCGCTGTTATCGAAGATATTGCTGTCGGAATCGGGGGTGCATACATTCGTGGCCAGCGGAAAGGACTGCGTGTCGCATAGGGCCATTCCAAACCAGAACGCGGGACGTTGCTGGAAATTCCAAACCGTGGCCGACAATGAGGCGCCGTTCGAGAATGGATCTGTCGGATACTTCGGTGGATCCTTTGGCAGGCGGAGCACGTAGACGTTAAAATTTCCCGAGCCCGCTCTTGAGGAATAAAACGCCACTGCGGGTTCGTCGTGGCCGATATATTTCCCTTTGTATTCCGGATCGTAGCTTACGTTGTCCTCACGCTCGGCGCAAAGCGAGCCGGAATCCTCACA
Source organism: Acidobacteria bacterium 13_2_20CM_2_57_6 (assembly GCA_001917435.1). GTDB lineage: Bacteria > Acidobacteriota > Terriglobia > Acidiferrales > UBA7541 > Acidiferrum. The sequence goes on along the minus strand of MNEA01000158.1, from coordinate 936 downwards.
GCCGAAGAGATGGGAGAGATGGTTCTTGTGTCCGGACTCTTTCTGGGCTTGTGCGGAACCAGCTGCATTAAGGAAGAACAGCCCAACCAAACAGAGCGTAATCCGCGAGACTTGGTGCACGGTCGTCTCCTTCTCGCCATGCTGGACCGTTTCTCGTCGAAAAATGCCCCACAAGGCGAATTCATCTCGACAAGAAGAGCAGTGGGATCCCTGGGTGTGGCGCCTCACCCTTGAGACGCTAAGACATGGCGACCTTCGGCGTACAAGTGTAGCGCCTATGGCAATATTTGGCGCAGAAATCTGCCGGCGTGGCATCGCCCAGTCACCAAGCGACACCCATTCGGAGCCTCTATGCCGGGGCGGTTTTCGCTGGTGATCTGAGATTTATGCTTTGTGGTTCGGAGCAGTTCGCGGGGGCGCGAGTGCCTCAGCAATGCGAACTTACGGGTGCCACTGGTATGGGCCAATGTCGATGCCGCCGCCATAGGGCCGGGGAAAATTCTCGAAATCGTAGGGCGGAGCATCCATGCTGGTGCCTTTACCGACCGCAGGACTCGAGGACAGCAAATGATAATTGCCGGTGCCGTCCGGTTGATAATTGACGAATTGCGGACTGATTCCTGTGATGGCGTTCTGCTGTGTTCCTGTCTGCAGGTGGATGGTGTCGTTTTGTACGCCGTTGTAAAAGTTCTGGTAGGAAAGATTGTTCCAGTATTTGTTGTTAGGCCCGGTGCTTCCGACCTCGGCAACGCCGCCACTCCCGGAGTGATTGCCAATTGGGCACTGCGAACCATCGGTATACGTGCAGTAGTCATGCCACCCGTTGTGAATTAAAATGTTGTTATTGACCACACTGTTGTCGTTTATGCATCCCGGATCGTTGGCTCCCACCAGAATGCCCGTTTTTCCGTTTTGAAAAGAGATATTGTTTACGAG
>MNEA01000101.1 GCA_001917435.1 Acidobacteria bacterium 13_2_20CM_2_57_6 | reverse complement strand
CCACACATGAGAAGTGAGCAGATAATTCAGTGATGAAATCGGTCGCCGCCAGGGAATTTTGTGCGTAGCCTCAAGCCATTTCGCGTGTTGATTGAACATCGAATCCACAATGTGAATGAAGCCCTCGTAGCAGGAGAAGAAACCATGACGGCCGGTGAGCAGATAGCCTTCCAGCCAGCCCTGACACATGTGCTCGCTCAGGATCTCCATCACCCGCCCATCTGGTGACAGATGCTCATCCACCGGAAGAATGGGTTCCATCCATATTTTGTCGGTGGCCTGATACACAGCGTCGAGGCGGTTCGAAGCGGTTTCATCAGGACCGAAGACGCGGAAATTTGCGTGCTCCAGATTCCTCTTCATCACATCGCGCAGGAAGGTGCCTAACACTTTGGTGGATTCCGCTGTCGCGGTGCCAGGCTTGGGAACCGAAACTGCATAATCGCGGAAGTCCGGCATCAGCAAGTCTTTCACGAGCAGCCCGCCATTGGCATGCGGGTTCGAACCCATGCGCCGGTTTCCCTTAGGAGCTAGTTCCGAAAGTTCCCCAGTTAACGTCCCGTTCTCATCGAACAACTCTTCCGGGTGATAACTCTTCATCCAGTCTTCGAGAATTGCTAAATGTTCCGGCTTGGCATCCAGATCGGCTACCGGCACCTGATGCGCGCGCCACGTACCTTCGACGGGCTTGCCATCCACAAATTTCGGTCCGGTCCAGCCCTTCGGAGTACGCATGACGATCATGGGCCAGACGGGAAGGCTAGGCGATCTCTTGCCGCGGGCTTCGCGCTGAATGGCGTGGATTTCAGCGATGATCGTGTCGAGCGTCGCCGCCATGAGCTGATGCATCACTTCTGGCTCATGCCCTTCGACGAAGTAGGGTTTATATCCGTAGCCAGTGAAGAGGTGAGTTAATTCTTCGTCGGTCAGACGTCCAAGCACTGTAGGGTTCGCGATCTTGTAGCCGTTCAGATGCAGGATAGGCATGACTGCGCCGTCACGTGCCGGATTAAGAAATTTGTTGGAATGCCAGCTCGTCGCAAGAGGCCCAGTTTCGGATTCGCCATCACCTACTACACAGCAAGCCAGAAGATCGGGATTGTCGAAAACCGCACCGTAAGCATGCGCCAGCGAATAGCCCAGTTCACCTCCTTCATGGATAGAGCCAGGTGTTTCAGGCGCATCATGGCTGGGAATGCCCCCCGGAAAAGAGAATTGTTTGAACAGCTTTCTCATGCCTTCTTCGTTCTGTTGAATACTCGTGTACAGCTCGGTGTATGTGCCTTCCAGATAGGTGTTCGCCACCATTCCTGGCCCGCCGTGCCCCGGACCACAAATGTAGATAACGTTAAGATCGTATTTCTTGATCAGGCGATTGAAGTGTACGTAAATAAAGTTCAGTCCGGGCGTCGTACCCCAGTGACCGAGCAACCGAGGCTTCACATGCTCAAGTTTCAGAGGCTCACGCAGCAGCGGGTTGGCAAACAGGTAGATTTGCCCAACCGAAAGATAATTGGCGGCGCGCCAATAAGCGTCCATTTTGCGCAACTCTTCTGCGGAAAGGGGCTGGTTGTTGACAGAGAACTTGACGGCATCTGCGGATGCAACGGCAGTCATAAAGATTCCTCTTTATCCTTTATTATTATTACAGGTTCGAGTTTGATCTTTGCGATGGCTAGTCATTGCCTGACCCCAAATGAGCGGGAATAAGTCAATCGCGACGACTTCCGCGGTGAACGAGCGTCCAATCATTTTTCCAAATACTAGCGCCACACAGAGTCATCCTTGCCGGAAAGGACCCTGTCCAGATATGTTGCGGCGCTGATCAGCGCCAGATGCGTGAACGCCTGTGGGAAGTTGCCGAGGTGTTGCCCGCTTGGACCAATTTGCTCCGAGTAGAGCCCAAGATGATTGGCGTATCCCAAGAGTTTCTCAAACAACAATTGAGCCTTTTCCAACTCCCCCGCGCGCGCCAGGCATTCGATGTACCAAAACGAGCACGCAGTGAAGCTACCCTCTCCGCCTGGAAGCCCGTCCACTTGCGTGCGCTCAGCCTCGTAGCGACGGACAAGGGTATCCTCGACTAGTCGTGCTTCAATCGCTTTCATCGTCGAGCGCCACATCGGATCGACCGGGCTGATGAACCGCATGAGTGGCATCAGCAGGACCGACGCATCCAGGTCTTTAGTCCCCTTCGACTGGACGAAAGACTGCAGATCCTCATGCCAGAAGTTTTTGAAGATATCCTCTCGTATCGCGTCGCGCGTTCGCAGCCAAGCGCCGAACGGCGCCGAAAGCGAGCGTTTCTGCGCAAGCCGCAATGCTCGATCAAAAGCCACCCAGCACATCAAACGGGAGTGCAGGAATTCTCGCGCCCCGCCACGAACCTCCCATATACCTTCGTCGGGCCGCTGCCAGTTCTTGCCCAGCCACTGCAATATGCGCTGAACCTCCTGCCACCCCGCATACGACATTGCGTCCCCATATTTGTTTGCCAGATAAATCGAGTCCATCATTTCGCCATAAATATCCAACTGGAGCTGCTGGTAGGCCGCGTTTCCGATACGCACGGGCCGCGAATGTTCGTACCCCTGCAGATGATCAAGCGTCAGCTCATCGAGCTTCTGCCTGCCGTCAATTCCGTACATCACCTGTAACGGTCCCCGCTCCGCATCGTCGCCCAGCCGCCCCTTCAGCCAGTCGATGAACGCTTCAGTTTCGTCGACAAAACCCAGCCGAATCAGCGCGTAGAGCGTGAATGCCGCATCTCGCAACCATGTGAAGCGATAATCCCAATTGCGCACTCCGCCAATTTGTTCTGGCACGGAAAATGTAGGCGCTGCAATCAGCGATCCATGCTCACGGCTGATCAGCAGCTTCAACATTAGGGCCGAACGGTTGACCATCTCCCGCCACCGGCCCTTGTACTTTGATTTCGCGATCCATCCCTTCCAGAAACGTGCTGTCTCCTGGAAGCGCTGCTCTACGAACTCCATTTCGGGTTGCTGTCCTTGGGGACGAACTCCATCAAAAACAAACGTCGTCCTCTCCCCGGCTCGAAGGCTGAACTCGGAGATTACGTCCCGGGATTGTTGTCGCAGGGCGACGGTGGAATACAGCGCCATCGGCGGACAAGCATCGCCAACTGGCGAAAAAATCGCATACCGCTCTTCGATATTTACAGCGTGCTCACACATCCCATAGTTAAATCGTGGCTGGCACCGCATCTTGAAATCGACCTCGCCCCTGATAACCGTTAAAGTACGGATGATTTCATTCGGTTGCTCCCCGTCGGTTCCAATAGGCATGTAGTCCGTCAGCTCGGCCACACCCTCGTCCGCAAGAAACCGCGTAAGGAGAATGTTCGTGTCTGGCAAGTACAGCTGTCGTACCCGTTTTTGTTTGAGTTGTGGCTGAATCTGAAAACAGCCACCTCTCTCGTCATCGAGCAGAGCAGCAAACACGGTCGGAGAATCGAAATTTGGATAGCAGAGAAAGTCCATTGAACCGTTTACACCCACGAGAGCAATCGACCGCATGTTGCCAATCACCCCGTAGTTTTCGATCGGTTCAAAGCTCATCGCTGTAGGTCCAGTTTCGACGGACACGCTGCTCGCCCAAACAGTTGTGCCCGTGCGAATGTCTGTCATCTGGGCAGAAAGCGCAACTTCGACCTTGACTCCGCCCTCGTAGTCCACCTCCTCGAGTTTCTCCAGGCATCCGGTGATTATGAAGTCCGCATGTGACCGTCCGTCATACACCGACACGTCCGCGAAGTTGCCGCTGGCGCGCAGACGATCCGCGATCGCGGTCGTAACGAACTGGCGTGGATCAGTTGCCCAGCGATGATAGTCATAGAAGCCGATCTGTTCCGCCGACGCACGGTACACGAGCGGTCCCTGGCGAAGATAAACTGGCGATCTGAATTCCCGTATAGCAAGAGACGCGCGCAGTCCTGCCGCAGCCGGGGGATCGGGTGCCGGCGGCACATTGAGAGTGTAGTAGGTTGGATATCTCACCCGTCCTACGCAACCGACAAGCACGGTCGAGACCGCCAGGCTAATGATGAGAAATGCTTGTTGTATCCTCATGTTTCGTCTTGTCCTATTCGGGTAATTTTCGTTCCTTGGGTTGCTTGATTCGGATCAAGCTCCACGGCCGCTGCTTCAATTGGTCGGTCAACTGGTCTAGGTTGTCGGTGGCTTCGCGCAGGTTTTCCATCGTGTCATCGATCTTGAAGTCGTTGGCCCGCACCATACCATGCATATCCGCGAGAACGTTCTTTGCTTCTTGCAGCGTGCTTTGGACTTCGGCGAGGTCCATGCGCAACGGCGCGCGCAAATCTCCGACCATACCATTTACATTCTGAATGGCGGAATCGGCATGATCCACCACCGGGCCAACCTTGGCGATCACAGCATCGGCATGCTGACTCAGTGCCAGCAATTGATCCGCGATATGGTCAATTTTCGGGCGTTCATCCCTAGTTACAGAGTTCAAGTTGGCTAGAAGTGTCCGCGCGTCACCGCTGATGCCGCCCAGTTCTCCCTTCACCTGGACAATCAGGTCGTTTGCATTGCCCGCGACGACAGCCATTTTGGCTGCGATCTCATCCAGCGTGACAGTTTCTTGTGAGGGGATCATCTGGCCAGCTGCAATCCGGTTGGCATCGTTGGTGCCCGTGCTTACCATCAGTGCCGGTTCGCTCATAACGCTCACGGTACCGAGCTTCGCCACGCTCTTCTGGTTCACGGGGGTTCCTTCTTTGAGCTCAACCAGAATCTCGATGCGAGTAGGGTCGGAGGGCCACGGACGCACAGCGGTGACACTGCCGGCTTTGATCCCTCCGAACAGAACGGGAGCGCCGGCTTCAAGTCCGCCCGCATAGTGCAAGTAAGTTCGGTATGGCACCTTGCCGCCGCGGAACTGTGCGTTCGCCAAATAGGCAATTGTGGATGTCAGTATCAGGAGAGACACTAGGACGAACGCGCCGACTTTTGCTTCCGTTGTCAAGGATTTGCCTCCTCGCCTCGCAGATATTTTTCGAAAGAAGCTGCGACCTCTGAGGCTTTTCCCATCTTGTCTGGAACCCGGTCAAGAAACTGCCGGATGCGTGGATGCTGATTGCTTCTGATCTCTTCTTTGGTGCCGACCGCAAGAAAACTGCCGTTGTGCAGCATGGCGATGCGATCGGCGATGCGGAAGGCGCTTGGCAGCTCATGTGTCACGACGACCACCGTCATTTGAAAAGCCTTCTTAAGCAGGAGAATCAATTCGTCTAGTTCTGCCGCGACAATCGGATCGAGTCCAGCAGACGGCTCGTCGAATACAAGAATCTCAGGATCGAGAGCAAGGGCACGCGCCACCGCAGCCCGCTTCTTCATGCCCCCGGATAGTTCCTGAGGATGCAGATGGCCGAAGTCTGCCAGTCCAACAGCGGCCAGATTCATCCAAACCATGAGGTCGATGATGGATGGGGCTAGGGCGGTATGCTCGCGCAGGGCGAGCGCAACGTTGTCCTTGACTGAGAGAGAATTGAACAATGCGGCACTTTGGAACGCCACCCCAATGGAACGCCGTACCAGTCGCAGCTCCAACTGCGAGCAGCGGGTGATGTCGATTCCTTTCACGAGGACGCTGCCGGAATGCGCGCGTTCAAGCCCAAGAATCTGGCGCAGAAGCGTGCTCTTTCCCGACCCGCTTCCCCCCAACAAGACCATCGTCTCTCCCGGCTCGATGTCCAGGTTCAGCCCGTCCAGCACACGGCGAGCATCGTACTCAACGACGAGATTGCGGATGGAGATGATCGCCATCAATGCTTCCCCGTGAAGTAGTAAAAGATGGCGGTGAAAATGACGTCCGCAACAATGACCAGAAACGTCGACTTGACCACAGCGCTAGTGGTGGACCGACCGACAGCGTCGGGCCCGCCGTGGACTCGAAACCCCTCGAGGCAACCCACGTGGACGATAATGGTCGCGAACGCCAGGCTCTTGATCAGTCCGCTAATCACATCGCGCAATTGGATCGAAGTCAACACGTAGTGAAGGTAGAGGCCCAGGCTAAGGTGGGTAGTAAAAAACATGAAGATTCCGCCCGCCAAGATGCCGCAAACGTTGGACGCGATGGTGAGACAGGGCACCATGATCAGCGCGGCTAGGTACTTTGGCGCTAACACGAATTCAACCGGTTCAAAAGCCATGACGCGGAGTGCGTCGATCTCCTCAGTCACGCTCATGGTGCCGATTTCGGCTGCGAATGCGGATCCAGAGCGGCCACTGACTGCGATTGCGGTTAGAAGAGGTCCCATCTCCCGCGTGAAGCCAACTGCGACCAGGTCAATCACGTAATGCATGGCCCCGAAGCGGCGTAATTCAGAAGCTCCCTGCATAGCGAGAATAAATCCGCTACACATCGCCATAAGTCCAACCATCGGGAGTGCTGAAACGCCAATCTGCAGCATCTGGCCCACCGATGCTTTCCAGCGATAAGGGTTCCCCACAAAAGGCAGCGAAGCGCCCATCGCGCGGAGCACCGCCCACAGTTGAATGCTGAAACCGCCCACGTAGTCGAGGTGATTGAGAGTTTTTTGTCCGACGTTCTCGATTAGAGTTGCCATCACTGCGCCTTCTGAATCGAGCGAACATTTACGCCACAGGTTTCGAACAATGACAGCAGGCCTGTGACCTCCAGCAAATAACGGGGGCGATCCTGCAATCCTTTTAACTGCAAACCGGTTTTGCGACCACGTGCTACCCTCAGCGTTTCAAGGAGGGTGGCAACGCCGGAAAGGTCCATGTACGGGACAGCCGACAGGTCGATGGTTAGGTTTTCCAATGTCTCTTCGTGAAGCACCCCAAGAATCTGATTCCGAAGCTCTGGCGAGGAGTCAATTGTGAGACGACCACCCAAGGAGACCAGCGCACCTCGTTCAATGCGAGTTACGCGAATCGTTAGGGGGCTAGTCCGTGTGTCTTGAGTAATCACTCCAACTCCTCTCATTTGGGAATTACTCCGAGTTGCTGCTGCAAAGTTTGGTTGTCCTCGATGTGCCAATTCTCAGCAATCCGTCCGTCGGCGATGCGGTAGATGTCAGTGGCGATGAAATTGATCGTCTGACCGTGGCCTTGGATCTGTCCAAAGTGCCCTGTGAAGTGACCGCGGAAGCGCAGGTGCGTGACGACACGATCACTGGCCACGATCATCTGCTCAATCTCACAACGGAGGTCGGGGATCGCAAATCGCATAAACTGCGATGCTGCTAGCGGTCCGGCAACTCCCTGGGAGCGCCCGGTCGGCAGCGTATTATCGACAAAATTCGGCGCGAGGGCTGCGCGCGCGAGTGCTTCGTCCCCGTTATTCCAGAAGGTATCGTAGCGCCGCGCAGCAATGATTTGGGTGTCGGCCTGTTCTCTCGGCAAACTGCGATCGACGATTAGGTTATGCGGTTCAAGCAGTGGAGTATCGGCCGCGTAGGTGTAAGCAATCGTGATGACCAACGCTGCCGCGAGCATTGGCAGTTTTCCCCAAAAACGTGTCACTGCTGTCCCTCCTTGACCGGCTGTACGCGTTGTCGGTGCAATCGAGTTCCACGAATTCAAAGTAACTTCGTCCATGTTTAGCACAGAGCGCCGCTGCCGAAGATGATCTCCCCGGTGAGCCATCGGGCCTCATCGGAGGCGAGAAACGCAGCGATCAACCCGATATCCTCCGGCATGCCGGTCCGACCAAGCGGAGTCAGCGCCTTGATCGCGTTTGCGACTTGCTCGTAAGTCTCCATGGCACGCGCGCCCTCGGTGTCGACTACGCCAGGGTTGATGGAGTTGACACGGATGTTCTGCGGTCCGAGCTCCTTTGCCAGCACACGGGTGATACCGTTCACTGCACTCTTCGTTGCAGCGTAGATCGACGATGCGGGAGGACTTAGAGTGCTTGCTACAGAGCCAATGTTGATGATGCAACCGCCCTTCTCACCAAATTGCTTTACAGCGCGTTTAGAAGTCAGAAAAAGTCCGAGAACATTGGTGTCGAACTGGCGATGAAATTCCTTTTCGTTTATATCCTGCAAGGGCAGGCAAGCGAAAACGCCGGCATTGTTGACAAGGACATCCACATTGCCGAGTTGCTCCTCTGTCTTGTCGAAGAAACGATCAATCTCCTCCGACGAGGTCACGCTTCCTTGCACAGCGACGGCCTTTCCGCTGAACGCCTTGATCTTTTCAATGACACGATCTGCGCCTTCTCGATCAGAGGCGTAGTTCACTGCAACAGCGGCGCCCTCCTTTGCCAGCGACAACGCGACGCCTGCCCCGATTCCTTTCGATGCTCCTGTTACCAGCGCGGTCTTTCCATCAAGCTTTCCCATTTCATCTTTCCTCACTTCGACCGCCCATGAACGGCGCGGAGAGCCCTTTTGTTTCTGCTTGGTCGCCGTGTCAACTCACCGAACCGAGACGCCGATTTGAACATCGACATTGCCCTTGATCGCATTCGAGTAGGGACAAATGGCGTGAGCGCCCTCGACAAGCTGTCCCGCCGTCTCCTGGTCTACGCCGGCGATGGTCACGGCGAGTGCGGCGGACAGCACGAAAGCATCCGAGGCGTTGCGATTGAGGCCGATCTCGGCGACAACTTTGACGTCGCCGTCGGCGAATCGGCGGCCAGCCTTGCGGCTCACGTGTAACAGTGCATTCTCAAAGCAGGCGGCATAGCCGCCTGCGAAGAGTTGCTCTGGGTTGGTTGCATCGCCTTTACCGCCGAGCGTCTTCGGCAGGGCCAGCTTAAGATCAAGTAGGCCGTCGTCGCTGCGGATTGAGCCGTGGCGGCCTCCGGTCGCAGTGACTCTTGTGCAATAGACCGTGTCCGGCATCTGTTTGCTCCTTTTCCTCTACCGAACCTGCGATGCGGCTTCTTCGATCACAGCCGCAACTTCCTTCGGCCTAGAGACGTAAACTGAGTGGCTCGCCCCCGAGACTTCGACCTTGTGGCTATTGGCTCGTGTGGCATACCACCGTTCGAGGTCTGGGTTGATGGTTCTGTCTGCTCCCGCAACCAACATCCAGCTTGGTTTATTTCTCCATGCAGGTGTCGTGATGACAGCTTTGAAATTGTCGGCTTTGTTCATCACCTGCGACCGGGCCATGAAAGCGGCCTGCTCAGCCGAGAGGTCGGCCGCGAAGTATTCGTGAAACTGAGCAGGGTCAAGGTAAGTGAACCCGTCAGCAGTTTTCTTTATTCCCGTAGACTTGCTGAGGTCGCTGGGGAAACGCTTCCCGTCGTCAGCCTCATTCTCTCCAGCGTCTGGCATGTGGGCGGCGATGTATACCAAACCAGCGACAGCTGGATCCGTCCCAGCTTCAGTAATTACCGCTCCTCCATAGCCGGAGCCATCCGCCCAGGCACCGTGAACCAGAACAACATTCCGGACGCGATGTTCTTCATTGTTGTTCTGCGCTGAGAGGCTCTGCCCTGAGAGCAAGCCGCCCAACAACAGAAATTCAACGCAAAGTAATCTCAACATTCTTCGTGCTGCTCCCATAGGTGACGTTCCTTTTCGCGAATTGATTTGCATATCGAAGCGGCCACACTCAGGAGGCCCCAACGGTCGCGGTAGAGCCGAAAGGCCGGGTCGTCTGGTGTTCATGCGGCCGCTTGATCGGCCTTTTTCAGAAACCCGAGAAGATCGGCATTCACCTTGTCCGGCAGCGTGGTGCACATCCCGTGCGGCGCGCCCGGATAGACTCTTAAGCTGGAATTTTTGATGAGTTTCGCAGACAGGAGCGCCGAAGCTTGAATCGGCACGATCTGGTCGGCATCCCCATGCAAGATCAAGGTTGGCACATCGACTTTCTTGAGATCCTCGGTGAAATCCGTCTCGGAAAAGGCTTTGATGCAGTCGTATGCTCCGATAATCGATACCTGCATTCCCTGTAGCCAGAATGCATCCCTAACACCCTGCGAAATCTTGGCATCGGGTTTGTTGTATCCGTAAAAGGGGATGGTAAGGTCCTTGAAGAATTGCGAGCGGTCCGCAGTCACGCCAGCACGAATCTCGTCGAACGCAGACAATTGAAGGCCGTCCGGATTTGTCTCGGTTTTCAGCATAAGTGGTGGGACCGCGCCGATCAGCACGGCCTTCGATATTCGTTTGGTTCCGTGCCGGCCGATGTAGCGCACGACTTCGCCGCCCCCCGTGGAATGGCCGACCAAAGTTATGTTCTTAAGATCCAGTTGGTCGAGCAGCGTTCCCAGATCATCGGCGTATGTGTCCATGTTGTTGCCATTCCAGGGCTGGCTCGAACGTCCATGGCCGCGCCTGTCGTGGGCAATGACGCGATAGCCGTTCTGTCCCAGGAAGAGCATCTGTGGATCCCAGGCGTCCGCGTTCAACGGCCATCCATGTGAAAACACGACCGTCGGTCCTGTCCCCCAATCTTTGTAGAAAATTCTGATCCCATCGTTGGTTGTGATTGTATTCATCTGAGCTTCTCCTTGATTTGTTCTCTGCCGAGCGGGAGCGCTCGCAGGCTTGGGTTGACCGGCGAAAACCGTTATAGGGAGTCCCGCAACGGCTACCATGGCGGCACCGCCGATTGGGACCTGGCGACCCGAGATGGGCGTCGTGGAATCAATCACTCTGTTACTCCTTTTGCGAATTAAATGTCTTCGCGCACGGTCAACGGGCTCTCCAGGGCAAAGCGCGCAATCTCATCTTTACGCATGAATGCGACACCAGGATGGGATTGAGCGTAGATCATGAATTGTTCGAGCACTTTGGCGCGAGAAGGCCGACCCGCGATACGATCGTGCGCGCTAACCGACATCATCCGACGCCGCGCTCCGGCCTCGGCATAGAGCGCGTCGAACTCCGCCTTAAGATCGTCAGCGTACATGGCCGTGCTGAAGTATCGAGTTTCGTAGTCCACAATGTCGTTCATGTGGAGTGTGTACGGCACTACAGCAAATGGCTTACCGCGCACGTTGATCAAGAACGGCTCGTCGCGGCTGATGTCGTCAATGTGGTAGATGAACCCAAGCGACTGAAGAATTTCCAGAGTATGAGGAGTGCCGCGCAGCCAGAAGGCGTTGAAGCCGACAGGCCGCGTACCAGTTGCTCTCTCAATGCTCTCGATACTCTGCTGATACGAGTCGCGCTCTTCTTCAGGAGTCATTGAGAATTGTGCGGTCCAGGTTTGCCCGTGTCCGGTTGCTTCGTGCCCACGCTGTACGATTTCCTTTGCGAGTGCCGGGTGCAGGTCCACCGCTGCGCCGACCATATGGGAAGTGACTTTGATCTTGCGCCGCTCAAAAACTTCGAGGAGCCGAGGCAAACCCTCTTTGTAGCCGTAGTCGTACCATTTGCTAGCCGGCAGATCTGGATACTTCGGATCGATCTTCGGCATGGGGCTTTCGGCTCCGCTGGTCGGTTGCGCGCCGCCCTCCATCTGCATAGAGACGGAGATGACCATGCGAGCGCCGTCCGGCCAGAAAGTGCCAGCGGCACGTTTGTGTTGTTCGGGCACCGGGTCGCCGAGAGTGACCGACGATGGTACTGTCCCTGCTATAGCTGCCATTACTCCCGCCTTAATTAAGTCGCGTCGAGAAGTCATCGTTCTCCTTCCTAACGCCCTACCGAGATTTGAAGAAAATCGATGCTTGCCTGTTGAGTATTCTTCATGTTGTTGTTGCTTCCGCCTCAGTAGCCCCCTTGCGGTCCCCTACCGTCTCCCACGTGATCCAGTTCAGATCGAGTACAAAAATCGAGTAGAAGACCGGGACCAAGAGCAAGGTGATGAAGGTTGCGACGGCGAGTCCGCCGATCTGGGCATAGCACAGAGGTTTCCAGAGCGGGCCACCTTCGAGTGCGAGAGGAAACAAAGCCAGTATCGTTGCGCCCACGGTGATCATTACGGGTCGAATACGCTCAATCCCGGCATCCGGAAGAGCACGCTCCAGCGGCTCGCCCTTTTCGTGCATCTCCTCAATGAAATCGAACAGCACGATGACAT
>MNEA01000027.1 GCA_001917435.1 Acidobacteria bacterium 13_2_20CM_2_57_6 | reverse complement strand
TCGGCAGATACCCAAGGCGATGCGCTTGCGCCTTGGGTATCTGCCGAACGCGCACGACTGCCGAACGACGGGCCGCAGAAAGGCTCGAGCAACTCGGCATCAACTCAACCCAGCAATTCATCGAGGCAACAACTTCCATTAGCTTTCGCGAGCAAGGAGAGGTATGGCTAAAATCTCTCTCCAAACGGAAGCGCAATCCCCTCGAAGAAACCACCATCGACAATCGGCGGTACGCCATGGACAAGTGGATCTACCCGTTCCTTGCGGGGCGCCACTTGGCCGACATCAACAATCGCGCCCTGAAAGAGTTGGTTGAGAATATGGCGCCACACCTCGCTGCCGCATCCATCCGAGACTATCTGGGCATCGTCAAGAGCGTGATGGCCTCGGCAATCAACGAAAACGGGGAAGAGTTGTTTCCACGAAAGTGGAACGAGGACTACATCGACGCGCCTGTAATCGACGATCAGCGGCAACCAACTACAACCAGTGAAGGCGCCACAACCATTGTCGCGCAGGCGAAAGGGCAGTATCAAATGCTCTACGCGCTGCTCGCCGGCTCTGGGCCTCTTCGGGTCGGGGAAGCCCTCGGCCTCGAAATCGACAAGCATATCTTTCCGGACTGCCGAACCCTCCACATCATCCAAAAAGCCAAGCGTGGTGATATCCAGCAGTATCTTAAGACCAAGCACGGAAAACGCTACGTTGACCTGTGCACGCCACTTGCGGCGATGCTGAGGGACTTCATCGGCACGCGCACATCGGGGCTACTGTTCCAAACCTCGACCGGTGCCCAACTCCTTCAATCAAACACGCTCCAAGACAATCTCCATCCGATTCTCAAATCCATGAAGCATGTGCAGGGTGGGTTCAATATCTTCCGGCGCTACCGTCTCTCCTACCTCGACAAGTCGGATTGCCCGGAGGCGCTTAGACACTTCTGGTCCGGGCACGCTCCGCGACACGTCTCGGAGCGATACATAAAGCTCATGAACGATCGGCAGTACCGGTTGGATTGGGCTGAACGGCTAGGCACGGGATTCCAAATTCCGGGCTCAGTTGGGCTACTTGGGCTACTCCGCGTTGTTCCAAAGATAGCGTAAATGTGCCGTAAGCTATTGAAAGCAGGAAAGTAGTTTGGTGGACGAGAGGGGATTCGAACCCCCGGCCTCCTCGTTGCGAACGAGGCGCTCTCCCAGCTGAGCTACTCGCCCACGAGCAGCGAGGTAATTCTAGCAAACGGTCCGGTGCTTGCCAACACGCGTTCCGCTGCTTGCAAACACATAAGGACGCATCACGTTTCCCGACCGGGCAGGATGCCGTGACCCTAACATCAAAGCGTAAATCTGTGCGTTGTCCTTACGGCCGCTCGATCGAATTGCCTGCGCGCTGCGCCACGATCTTCTTGGCGTTCTGATACAGTGCGCGCGCCTGGGGAATCGCTTCCACGGCTTTCTGCACCTGCGGATCGGCTTCCAACAGAACCTTGAAGCCTTCCTGCTGGTTGAACGCCGACATGAACACTTCCTGCTTGATCTTCCGCTTGATCCAGTCGAGGCTTTCGGCCATTTCTGGCTCCGTGTACCGGACACTGTGCTTGCTCAGATACTCGCGGAAGACGCGCATCACGTTATCGTCAGCCTCAAACTCTTTCGTAATGGTGGGCTTGGTGCCGAGATAGTAGCGCGTAAATCCACCTACGCCGGTTTCGGCGGGCCAGAACACATCGTCGCGATAGAGCAACTGTTCGAACTTCGTCAACTTGGGTGCGGGCACGATGATGTCCGGCGTGATGCCGCCGCCGCCCGTCACCTGGCGCCCGCTGTCCGTCAGTTTCACTTCCGTCGGATGATCGGGCACTTTGCGTTCATAGTGATATTCATAGAGCGAAACGGATTTGTAGTCCCGCTGAATCAGCCGCCCACTTGGGGTGTAATAGCGCGCGGTCGTTAGCGCCAGTCCGGTATTCTCGCTGAGCGGCGTGACCGTCTGCACGAGACCCTTGCCAAAGGTCGTCTCTCCCACGATCAACCCGCGGTCATGGTCCTGCACCGCGCCGGAAACAATTTCCGTCGCTGAAGCCGAATTGTTATTTACGAGAATCACCAGAGGAACGGTAACGCCCTGATTTCCGCGCACCGCGTAATACCGCCGCTCCGGTGATGAGCGCCCGTGATGCGAAACGATCAGTTGGTTCTTATCCAGGAACATATCTCCGACCGCGACCGCTTCGTTCAGCAGACCGCCGGGGTTCCCGCGCATATCCAGAATCAGGCCGTCCAGCGCGGGGGCATTGAGCTGTCGCAACGCGTCGGCAATCTCGCGGTCTGTCGTCTCGTTAAATCCCGATAGCCGGATGTAACCGACGCCCGGCTTCAGCATGAACGCAATATCCACGGAATGCCGCGGTATCTCGTCGCGGGTCACGGTGAAAACGAGCTGCTCGGCATAGCCCTCACGCGAAATGGTGATCTTTACGACGGTTCCCTTCGGGCCCTTCAACATGTCCGCCACTTCGGTGGTGGTCAGTCCATCGGTGGACTTGTCGTCGACTTTGACAATCACGTCACCTGGGCGGATTCCCGCGTTGTACGCCGGCGCGCCAGCATACGGCGCCATAACCACGGTGTGGTTGTCGCGCGGCGCGACGATCATGCCTACGCCGTAGTACTTGCCACGCTGGTCTTCACGAAGGAGGGAGAACTGCTTGGCATCGAAGAAACTCGAATGGGGATCGAGCATGCGCAGCATGCCCGGAATGGCGCCTTGGTAGACAGCCTTATCTATGTCGACCGTATCGGCATAATTGTTCTGGACCACGTTCAGGACCTTCGTGAAGTCCCGAACCGCCGTCTGGTAATCGTCCGCCGAGGCGGTCGTGGCTCGCACGTTAGGGCCGTAAATGCCACCCAAGACGGCGGATACCAGCAGTACGGCCACTACAATTACAAGTCCGCGACGCTCTGAATTCATCTCTACCTCGCGTGACAGCTCAGGCTAAAATTATAGCACACCGCATCCGTCGTAAAGTCCGGTTTGACAGCGGCTGACACCCTTTCTATGATGCCCATGGACCCTTTAGACGGCCCTCAAACGCAATGTTAAGCATTCCTCACATGATTGTGGTGTTTATCGTGGTGCTGGTGGTGTTCGGGCCACAGAAGCTGCCGGAGCTTGCCCGCAGCCTTGGCAAGCTCATGGCGGAGTTCCGCAAGGCTTCGACGGACTTTAAGAGCGCGTTTGAAGAGGAAATGCGCGAGATGGAGCGGCAAGCCCTTCAGGCCGAGCGCAAGAAGGCTGCCGAAGCGGCTGCTGCTTCGGCCGTGGCCAGCGAGACTAGTTTGCCCCTCGCTACTGCAGGTTCTACTGACGCGGATGCGCCGCCAAGGGAGCCTCCGGTCGAATCCTACGTCACGGAAGACCCCGTGATCTCGCCCGTTCCCGAATCAGTTCCGCGTTCCTCGGGAGAAGCAGCCGAAAGCAACACGGAAAGTGCCGCCATTACGAATTCCCAAGAAGCTCTCAATGACCACCAGTCCCCGGCCTGAATCCGTGCCCGAATCCGAATCCAACACGCAGACTACCGCACCGGCAGAAGAGCCTGCCGGCGCAATGACCTTTTTCGAACACCTCAGCGAGCTTCGCAAACGAATTATCTACTCGCTCTACGCAATAGGAATTGGCGCTTTCATCGGCGTCTATATTTCGAAGTACGTCATCAATTTCATCATTCGTCCCATCATCAAGGCGCTCACGGAAGCGCATCTGAACGCGGAGCTGGTTTACACCCATCCTGCCGGGTACTTGAACACCTACATCACGCTTGGCGTGTATATCGGAATCGTTCTTGCTTCGCCTGTCGTTCTTTATCAAGTTTGGCTTTTCGTCGCGCCGGCGCTTTACAAACACGAGCGCAGCGCCGTTACCGGATTTATTTTTTCCACTGTGTTTCTGTTTGTCGCGGGGATCGCCTTCGGCTACTTCATCACCTTGCCGTACATCCTGCGATTCCTGGTCAGTTTCCAGGGCCCCATAAGTTCGATCAAGCCCATGATCACCGTCAACGAGTACTTCGACCTGGTCCTATTGATCTTGCTCGGGCTTGGATTGGTGTTTGAATTGCCAATTTTGATTTTCTTTTTGTCACTCTTCGGCATCGTCACGCCAAAATTCCTGTGGAAGAATTTCCGTTACGCCATTCTCGTCATTGCCATCGTTGCCGCCATCGTTACGCCCACTCCCGATGCCATGACCATGCTTATCTTCATGGCGCCGATGGTCGGGCTTTATTTTGTCGGGATTGCCGTCTCCGCGGTTGTGACGCGGCGGCGTGAGCGGCGGCTGGCTACTCCTGCGGAGGCGCGCTAAATGACTTCGTTTTCGAAACTAATCCTGCGAGTGGCCCTGGTCATTTGGATTCTTCCCCTCGGCCTTACCGGTTGCAAAGCCAGCAGCAACGAATCATCGCGGGCCGCGAACCAGCCAGCTGTCGTGAGCGCCGATACTTCCAATCCATCGCAAACCGCCGATGACGCTCCACCTCCGGAAAAGACTGGCGGCTTTGACGGCAAACGCGCTTTCGCGCACGTCGCCAAGCAAGTCGGCTTCGGCCCGCGTCCTTCGGGCTCACCGGCTATCGCACAAGTGCAGGAATATCTGTTATCGGAATTGAAAAGCTACGGCTGCACGGTTGAAACGGACGCGTTCACTTCAGACACGCCCATCGGCCGCCTGGCCATGAAAAACATCGTGGTCAAAATTCCCGGCGAGAAGCCCGGCGTGATTCTTCTAGGCACGCACTACGATACGGCCCGGTCGGCGCGCGATCCGCGTACAGGAGAAGTGCACCCAATGCCGACTTTTGTAGGCGCTGATGACGCCGGCTCTTCCACTGCCCTGATGTTGGAAGTCGTGCGCCTCCTCTGTGCCCAGCACGGCAAGTATGCTGTGTGGATCGCCTTCTTCGACGGCGAGGAGGCCATGCACGACTGGAGTGACACCGACAGCCGCTACGGCAGCCGCCAGATGGCCGCGCGCCTGTCCACCAATGGCGACCTCAAGAAGATCAGGGCATTCCTGCTGGCAGACATTGTTGGCGGACGCAAGGCCCGGTTCCTGCGCGAATCCAGTTCCACACCAGCTTTGGTCGACCTCGTTTGGAACACCGCTGCGAAGCTGGGCTACTCGGGCATTTTTCTAAACGACGCTACATCCGCCCAAGACGACCACGATTCTTTCCTGAAGCGCGGCGTTCCCTCGGTGGACGTGATCGGGGATTTCTCGAATAACGGTTACTGGCACACGCCTCAGGATTCTCTGGACAAAATCAGCCCCAAAACCCTGGCTACGGTCGGACACGTTTTCTTGGAAAGCGTTAAAGAGCTCCAATCCAAGTGAGAAGAGCCGTCTTTTTGCTCCGACCGCAGCGGGAGGCCGAGGCGGCGCACTTTCCTTACGCCTCGAACTTTATATCCCTGCCTTTTTGCACCACCGAGTGCTTCCCGAAAACCTCGTCATTCCGGTATGGAAAATCCGAGCGGTAGTGGCTCCCCCTGCTTTCTTCACGCGCCAGCGCTGAACGTGCAATCAACAACGCCAGCGCATGCAAGTTTCGCACCTCATGCCCTTCGCGCCCGGGCTTCTCGGATTTCGGCAGTTCCAACGCCTGCAGCTGCTTGATCGCTTCCGCCAATTCCTTTCCGCTGCGAAGAATCCCCACTTCGCCCCACATCACCTCTCGAATCTTCGCCAGCGCGGCGCATGCATGCGACGGATTTGACGCTGATTTTGATGCCGCCTTCGCCGATTCCTTTTGCGCAGTGGCAGAGTTTCCCGGCAACGGCGCGGGACTTCCCGGGAGCGCGGCGCCGCTCCGCTTTCCGACCGGCGCGTCCTTCATCATGGCCTGCCCCGCGCGCGCTCCAAACACCAATCCTTCGAGCAGGGAATTGCTCGCCAATCGGTTGGCGCCGTGCACGCCGGTCGCGGCCGTTTCGCCTGCGGCATACAGGCCGGGCAGCGAAGTCCGGCCCCACAGATCGGTCTTCACTCCGCCCATCATGTAATGCGCCGCAGGACAAACTGGGGCCATATCGCTGGCCAGATCAAGCCCGAAGCTCGAACACGTCTCATAGATTCGCGGGAAACGTTTTTTCAGAAACTCTTCGCTTTTCTTGGTCATGTCCAGAAATACATGCGTGCTTTGCGTGCGGTGCATTTCGCTGACAATGGCGCGCGCCACAATGTCCCGCGAAGCCAGTTCCTGCGCTTCGTTGTAGCGTTTCATGAATCGCTCGAGGCCGATATTGCGCAGCACCCCGCCTTCTCCGCGCAGCGCTTCCGACAATAAAAAACGCGGCGCACCCTGGACGGCCAGCGCCGTCGGGTGAAATTGTACGAACTCCATGTCAGAAAGCACCGCGCCCGCGTCGTACGCGATGGCCATGCCGTCGCCTGTGGCCACTTCGGGATTGGTCGTCTCGCGATAAATTTGCCCGAGCCCGCCCGTTGCCAACAGTACGGCTCCGGCTCGCACCTCATGCTCCGACCCGTCAGTTTCATCGATAAAGCAAAGCCCCACGACGCGCCCGCGCTCCACGATCAATTCCGTGGTGGAAGCGTGCGCCCGCAGGTGCAAGTGTGGAATCTTATGTGCCCGCGCGAGAAGCGCCCGGCTGATCTCTCGGCCCGTCGAGTCGCCGTGCGCGTGCAATATCCGGGAACGGCTGTGCGCGGCTTCGCGTGTAAAGGCCAGCTTCGTTCCCGCGCGGTCGAATTCCGTGCCCCATTCGATGAGCTGTGTGATGTACTTCGGGCCTTCTTCCACTACAAGAGCTACCGCATCAGCGCGGCATAAGCCGTCGCCGGCGTTGATGGTGTCCTGTTCATGAAGCCCGATCTCGTCTTCGTCGGAGAGGGCCACGGCGATCCCTCCCTGCGCCCAGGCCGTCGCGGAATCGCTCAGATTGGATTTCGCCAGAACCAGCACGCTTCCCGCTTTGCTTAGCTCGATCGCCGCGCGCAATCCGGCGATCCCGCTGCCAACGACCGCGTAATCGGCACGATAGTTTTTGTGGGAGTCGCTCATGGGAGTTGGAATTTTGCCGCCTTCGTATGGTAGCACGAAGAAATTGCGCCGCTGACCGGCTGGCCCGCATACGACGCAAGGGAGGCGTGTGTTACATTGAAAATGTCTCATCCATGAAAATGAAACGGATTCTCGTCAAATCGTCCGTTGGTCCCTACTCAATTCTCTCCGGTGCCGGCGTGATTCGCCGCGCCGCGCAAGAAATTAAGGGTCTGGGGCAGTTCTCAAGCCTCCACGTTGTTTCCTCTCCCAAAGTCTGGCGCGCCGTGGGAGAGTCTGTTCGGCGAGGACTGCGGCTTTCCAAAGGCAGTACCATCCATCTCTTCGACGATGCGGAGTCCGCAAAGAATCTTCGTAGCGTGGAAGAGATTACTCGTTCGCTCTGCCGTGCCGGAGCCGATCGCAAGTCTCTGCTCGTCGCGGTTGGTGGCGGGGTGGTTGGTGATGTGGCTGGCTTCGCCGCGGCTTCCTTCCTGCGCGGGGTGAAACTTGTGCACATCCCAACGACGCTCGTCTCTCAGGTGGACAGTTCAATCGGCGGCAAGACCGGCGTTAATCTTCCCGAAGGGAAGAATCTTGTCGGAGCCTTTTATCCGCCAGCGTTGGTACTCACGGATCCGGAGCTGTTGCGCACGCTCTCCGATCGTGAATTTCGCGGTGGCCTTGCGGAGGTCATCAAACACTCCATCATCGCGGACGCCAAGATGTTCGCGATTCTCGAAAAAGATTTTGAGAAGGTCCTGCGGCGGGATCGCTCGGCGCTCGGGTTTCTAATTCCCCGTAACGTCCAAATCAAAGCTCGCGTGGTGAGCCGTGACGAACGAGAATCCGGCTTGCGCGAAATTCTAAACTACGGCCACACTTTTGCGCATGCCCTCGAAAGCGTAACGAAATACCGGCGATACCAGCACGGCGAAGCGGTGGCCTGGGGGATGATCGCGGCTGCTTTTCTTGGCCACGAGCTCGGTTTGACGCGCGCTGACGATGTTTCCCGCATCGTGGCGTTGGTTCGCCTGCTGGGACCTTTGCCATCTTGGCCTCGCGTTTCGCCAGCGGCATTGCTTGGGGCCATGCGCTCCGACAAAAAAACGCGTGCCGGAATCCTTCGCTTTGTCCTCTCGCCCCGCATCGGGGAAGCTCGCTCGTACGACGCCGTGCCTCTTCATGCCGTCGAGCGCGTCCTTCATTTCACCCCGCGCCTCATTACTGCGAGCAGCAAGCTGTCGCGAGGGCGCCATGGCTGAAGCCGCCGCGCCGGTCAAGGGAACGCGTCCTGAGGGCGCGGTTTACGAAGCTGACGCTTCAAGCAAGGTCCGCGAAATGTTCACGCAGATCGCCCCGCGCTACGATCTGCTCAATCATCTTCTTTCGCTGCAGCTCGATCGGCTTTGGCGCGCCCGTACCGCCAGGCGATTGAAACCTATTCTTGATCGCCCCGATGCCATCGTGCTCGATCTTTGCTGTGGAACCGGCGATCTAGCGTTCGCTCTCGCACGAGCCGGAAGAGCCCGCGTCGTGGGCGCGGATTTTGCTCATACCATGCTCGTCCGCGCGAGGGATAAAGGCGCCCAGGGGCATACCGCGAACCAAGCCATTGCCACACCGATGCCTTTTTTCGAAGCCGACGCGCTCCGCCTGCCTTTCGCCAGCGCTTCCTTCGACTTGGTGACCAGCGCGTTCGGCTTTCGCAACCTGGCCAATTACGAAGCCGGCCTGCGCGAGATGCAGCGCGTGCTCGAGCCCGGCGGCACCATCGCCATCCTGGAATTCACCGAGCCGCCCGATGGATTCTTGGGCGATTTCTATCGCTGGTATTTTTGCAAGGTACTGCCGAGGATCGGCGGGCTCATCTCCGGTGAACAAGCTGCTTACAAATATCTGCCGAACTCCGTTGCTCGCTTCTTCCGCCCGCCCGAACTCGCCGAGCTGATGCGCGCTGTGGGCTACCAGTCAGTGGATTATCGCGTCTGGACCCTCGGCACCGTCGCCCTTCACACCGCCATCCGCCCGCCCAATTGACGGGTCTATGCTGCCTAATTTTGAGTGTTTTCTCAGTTAGTCGTAGGAGATTCCGGCAAAGAGAATTTCAGATGGGCTATCATCCTTGTACACAACAATGTAGATTCCTTGGCCGCGCTCTATCTCTTCAAAGAATTCCATATTTTCCATTATCATTTGGTGGGTGGGTCTATCCGTCTTGTACAAATTGTTCAGGCTGTCCGAAGAGAGCTGCACGACTACCCCGTAATCGGCGTGCTTGCCCACACGTTCCATATCCAATATCGAACGCGTGCCGTCTGCCTCTGAATCCTCAATAGCGGCTTGAATGGAATCATGCTTCTTCCTGCTGGCAATACCGAATGTCTGGGAGGGCCAGTCGTCGAAGGGGAATGGAAGTGCGGGGTTATAGCGGCCTGCCTCAAACTCTTGCGTCCGAAGCGCCTGCAGGGCGGACTCGATGTCTTCTTGATACGGAAGGAAATAATAGTAGAAATGTCCGCCCACGTCAGACCTCCGGATTGATTCCTACTCTTCCAGCCCCGCGCTTCGCAACTTCGCCAGCAGCGTTTTCGGTGAGACGCCCAGCTTTTCCGCGGCGCGCGTTTTGTTCCACTTGCACTCGCGCATCGTGTTTTCCAGCAGCACTTTTTCCACGTGACTTGCGGCACGTCCGGTCACTTCTTCCAGCGATCCTTCCCAATTGAAATTCTCTGTAAGCATTCCCGCCGGCAGGCTCTCCACATCCGGCTTAGACGCCGCCAATTGCAACTCCTCAGGACGAATGCACAGGCCATCCGCCAGAATCACGGCACGCTCCAGAGTATTCTGCAGTTCGCGCACGTTCCCCCGCCACCCATAATGCAGCAGCCGGTCTCGCGCTTCGGCCGATAATTCCAGCCCCGGCTTTCCAAATTCGCGGCTGAATTTTTCCAGGAAGTGGTTCGCCAGCAGCAGCACGTCGTTTCCGCGATCGCGCAAGGGAGGAATCGTCATGGGAACCGCCGAAATCCGGAAGTACAAATCTTCACGAAACAATTTTTCTTCCGCCAGCTTCCGCAAGTCGCGATTCGTGGCCACCACGATTCGGACATCCACATCAATCGATTGCGTGCCGCCCACGCGCTCAAACCGTTTCTCTTCCAGCACGCGCAGGAGCTTTGCCTGAATCCCCAGCGGCAATTCTCCGATTTCATCTAGAAAAAGCGTTCCGCGATGCGCCAGGTCCATCTTCCCGACCTTGCGCGCACCCGCTCCCGTGAATGCGCCGCGCTCGTGCCCGAAGAGTTCGTTCTCCACCAGGCCTTCGGGAATTGCAGCGCAATTCAGCGCCACAAACGGGTGATTCCGCCGCGGCGACAAGTGATGAATCGCGAGCGCGAACAATTCCTTGCCCGTCCCGCTCTCCCCGAGCAGCAAGCAGGTAGAATCCGTCGCAGCGACTTTCTGGATTTGCTGGCTCACTTCTCGAATGGAAGGATGTTCGCCCACGATGCGCGGGAATCCGTAGCGCGTCGAATATTCTTCGCGGAGCAGCAAGTTTTCGCGTAGTAATTCCTGCTGCCGTGCGGCCCGCTGCACCAACAGCTTCAAATGTTCCAGGTCCGCCGGCTTCTGCAGAAAATCAAACGCGCCTTCCTTCATAGCGGCTACGGCTTCCTCCACGGAACCATAGGCGGTAAGCAGGAGCACCGGTATCGCCGCATCCGCCTGCTTGGTTTCGCGCAAAACTTCCAGCCCCGAAGCCCCCGGCATCTTCAGGTCGGTGATCACCAGCAAATATCTTCGCGCGCGTATCTTTTGAATCGCCGCTGCGCCGTCCGGCGCTTCGTCCACAGCATAGCCCGCGCGCTCCAACGCCTTGCGCAGCATGGTGCGCAGTTCGGGCTTGTCTTCCACGAGGAGGAGAGGTTCCATCTCTTTCGTTTCTACCATGAATCCAGTCGTCGTCAGCGCACAACCAGAGACACATGTGCAGAGAAGGGAAGCAGGGCCGCCACACACTTAAAGCGGTGAAACACTGAAGCACAATTCTTAGACCCAAAATTAAGGGGATCTTCTAACAACTGAAAACTTACAAACCAACAACCCTCGTTCGAGCAACTTTTACCGCGCCCAACCTGGATCCCCGCCCGACTTTCTTAGCTGGTCTTCGAGGTCATCCAATCCCTGCCTCAGCTGATCCAGGTCCCTTTTCTTAGCATCGATTTTTGCCTGCTTCTCATTGATATCTGCGCGCGTGTTCTGTTGGGTCATAGCTTTTTGCGGATCAGGGTAGTATTCCACTTGAGCCTTTTCCAGTTCGCGTGTCAAAATATCAAGTTCCTTTTCGGCTTTCGCAATCTTGTCGCGTTGCGCTTGAAACCGCTTTCTCCACGCCGCCTCGCTATTCGGATCTTCTTTGGGCTCCTCTCCAGCTTTCCCGGAGGCTCCCGTCGCTTGTGCGGTCGTAGCGGCCTTTCCGTTGGCATCGCCGGTAGCTGAGCTGGGCGCCGCCTTCTCTGGCGCGCTCGTCTTAATATCATCGTCGGTGTAAACCTTCTTCGGCTTCGTCGTATCCTTCTTCGCTTCGCGGGCCTTTCTTGCGGCGTCCGCCACGGGATCACCCGTCTGTTGCTGCGAAGAATCCTGAGGTTGCGCTGCTGCGGAAAGCCCACCCAGGCACAGCACAGGAACAATTAAGACCGCCTTCATCCAAAGTCTCACTCGCATAGTGTCCTACCTCCCGGAACAATCGGAATACCTCGATACACTCTTAGATGCTGGTGTGCTTTGATTCTACTGCTTCTGGTACGCTGCGCGGTAGGGGTAGCGTAACGATAAACTCAGCGCCTCCTTCAGGCCGGTTACGCACTTCGACGTGTCCGCCGTGTTGCACGATGATCTTCTGCACCACGGCCAGTCCCAGCCCCGTTCCCTTCGCCTTCGTCGTAAAAAACGGACGAAAAAGCTTCGGCGCTACATTTGCAGGAATCCCCGGGCCGTTATCCGTAACGCTGATCCGCTGGAACCCTGTCTCTTCGCCGTGAACGATTTCGCCGCAGATGCCGACCCTTCCGCCGTCAGCCGCCAGCGCGCAGGCCTCTGCCGCGTTTCGCGTCAAGTTCAACAGCGCTTGCCGCAACAGCCCTTCGTCTCCCCCCGCGTCTCCGAACGTCCCTTCCCATCCAATCTTTACCTGCGGAAGCGTTTCTCTCACTTCCGCGACCACCCGCTCGACCATCGTTTGCAGCGCCACCCTCTCGTCCGGAATTTCCAGCGGCCGCGCGTACTTTAGAAACTCCGTCACCACGTGCGTGATGTTCCGAGTTTGCTCCAGGATGCGTTCCGCGTAATCCAAAGCTTCGGCCTCGGAAGACTCCGACCGGATCATCTGCGCGTAACCCGAAATCGTCGCCAGCGCGTTCTTGAACTCGTGCGCGATTCCCGCGGACAGTTCGCCCAGGGCGGCCAGGTTTTCCTTCAATTGAATCCGTTGCTGGAGCGCGGCAAGTTCCGTCAAATCCGTCAGCAAACAGATCGCTCCGCTGATCTTTCCCTCGCCACGCCGGATGGGGGAAATCGTCACTCCCAGATGGCGTGTGTCTCCAGCGGGCGGAATATGCTCGACTTCTTCGCGGCGAAAAATTTTTCCGTTCTCAAGGCACTCCGCTATCAGCCTGGACATCCCTGAAGATGCTCCCAGCGCCTCGTTGTATCGCCGGAAGGCCAGCCCGCGAATTCCCAGAACCTGCTCCGCGGCCGGATTCGAGCTGGAAATAATTCCCGTGGCATTCACGACCAGCAGCCCTGCCGGCATATTCCTGGTTACTTCCTCGCTCAACCGCTCCGTCTGTTCGGCACGCTCTCTTTCGATGCGATGCAGCCTCTCCAATTCTTTTTCCTGCTCGCGCAGCTGGTGAATCACCCCCTGCATCGATGCCGCCATGAACGCCGAAGGATTTTCCGTGCCGGGTCCGCTCGTCTTGAATTCCTCTTTCTGCTCCTCCCGCCTGCTCCGGAAAGATTTCCGCATTAGAAACACCACCAGCCCCGTGACCACCAGGAGCCCAACTCCCAGTCCTGCGGTGATCATCCAAAGGTGCTGCGTGTTATTTCCAGCTTGCAGCGTTCCGAACATGATCTCGGCTTTCAGCTTCGCTCGATTCCCTGCGAGTTTCTGCGCTCTCAGCTCAGCGTTATCCTTTGCCTGCTTTTTCCTTTTTCAACTTCAGACGTTCAACTGTTGACTTTCTTTAACCAACGATGCCGCTGAAAATCGGCCATTGCTGTGCAACCAACGGCCCGCCATACACAATCGCCAGCGCTCCAATCCCCAAAAACGTGCCCAACGGCAATTGATATTGCCTCGCAATCGCCCAGCGTAACTGCCGCTCCGTTCCCAGCCCGCGCCGGCTCGCCCGTTTTGCTACTCCACTCCGCCACCCACCGAGGTACAACGCCAATATCAGTGCAACCCCGATCAAGCTTCCTAGCAGGCTACCCACCAAGAGCGTCAGAAACGTGCCTCGCAGCCCCAAAAACGCCCCGATCATGGCCATCATTTTCACGTCGCCCATCCCCATACCTTCGTGGCCGCGTACCGCTTTGTAGCCCGCCGCCAGCCCCCACAGCAAAAAGCTCCCGAAAGCGGCGCCCAGGATTCCGTCAAGTATCCCAGCCAAGAATCCTGGGACTCGCACTTGCAGCAGTCTCCCTGCCAGAACGCTCGCAAATCCGTTGTTTGGCGGCACAAACGCCGAGAATAGGAGCCCCGCGACAAAGCCCGGCCAGTTAACCAAGTCAGGCAGCAGCCGCACGCGCAAATCGGTCACGGTCAGAATCACAAGCAGGCACGTGAAAAAGAGCCATTTCACTGTCGCCTGGGTGATCCCAAACTCCACAAACGCCGCCACAAACAGCAGTCCTGTAGCCAGCTCAATTAGCGGGTACATCGGCGAAATCGGCAGCCCGCATGCCCGGCATTTCCCGCGCAGCCAGAGCCACCCCAACACCGGTACATTGTCATACGGCTTGATCGGCGTCTGGCAGCGCGGGCAGCGCGACCCGGGCGAAACGATGGAGACATCCTCTGGTATCCGCGTGATGCAGACATTCAGGAAGCTCCCCACAATAAGCCCAAATAGAAAAAAGAAGGCGATGACCACGGTTTGCCCGGCCACTCCGCGGCCGCTCTTCTCAATCTGCCATACCCATCCTACGGCCTCAACAAACCCCGCCGCCCTCGTGCCTCATTCCTAACGCTTTCTTCTCCGGGGATTTCAACGCAGAGTTCGCAGAGACCACGGACGGACGCGCTCCTCTTGTGGTTTGTTCCGGCTTTTTCTCTCTTGCTGTTGACTGTAAACTGTGAACTGTTGACTTTTCGCATGCACTGGTTCGAACGTAAAATCCGCCGCTACGAGCACCGCCGCTGGACCACAGACGACAACCGTCGCGTTCAGCCCTTTCACTGGGGCCTTGAACACATCGGCGGCGCCCCGAATGACCCCGATCCCGCCAAGTTCGTCCGTGAATACGCTCGCAAAGCCATCGAGTCGAGCACCGAATGGTACGCCGCCTCTCCTGCTCCCGATTACCGCCTTGATCGCGAAAACGTTCTCACCTTTACTAGTTCCATCGAATCTCCCTGGCCGGAAAACAACACCGTCCACGCCCAGCTCTTTCCCGCTCACGAAACCGTCAACTCCCGCGCGCGAGGAAGACGCGTTGGGGCGGGCCCTGCTGTCCTTGTCTTGCCCAACTGGAACGCCAAATGGCAAGGCCAAAACGGCCTTTGCCGCTGGATTCAACGCATGGGGATCACTGTGCTCAAGATGAGCATGCCCTATCACGATCGCCGCATGGCCCACGGCCATGAGCGTGCCGACCAGATCTGTGGCCCCAATATCGGCCTCACGCTTCAGGCCAACCGCCAGGCCGTCCAGGACGCTCGCCGCTGCCTCCACTGGCTTGAGCAGCAGGGCTATTCCAAACTCGGCATCCTCGGGACCAGCATCGGATCTTCCGTTGGCTACGTCACTCTCGTCCACGACGAACGCCTCCGCGCCGGCGGTTTTTTCCACGTCTCCACCTACTATGCCGACGTCATCAGCCAGGGTATGACCACCAACCACGTCTGGGAGGGCCTTCGCCACCATGTGACTGTCAACGAGCTTCGCGAATACTGGGCTCCCATCAGCCCCATGCCCTACGTCGAGCGCGGCATGGGCGCCGGCCGCACCACTTTCATGGTCTACGGCAAGTACGACCCCACCATGCTCCCCGCGCTCACCCGCCAGATGCTGGACTCCCTCCGCCGGCATGGCGCCGAACCACGCACTCTCGAACTCGCCTGCGGCCACTACTCCCTCGAGCTCCCCCCCTTCTCCTACATCGCCGGCTACTGCATGCTCACTTTCTTCCTAGAGGGCCTCGCCTGACATGCGTCGCGCACTAGCAGCTTGGTTCAACGAACTTGGTTCGCAGAGCATCAATTCCGGCAAATCGCAGCGCGGCGACTGTCTCTACAAATTGGCTTCAAACATTGATCCCCGCTGGAGCGTGCCTTGGTACAACCGTGGACTTCACATGAAGAACATTGGTCGGTGGAGTGAAAGCTTGAGGTTCAATCGGCGCGCACTTGAGCTAGATCCGTCGGACGAGGCAGCATGGTGGAACTTAGGTATCGCTGCCACCGCATTGAGAAACTGGCCGGAGGCGGGCAGAGCATGGAGAGGGTGTGGAATTAAGTTGGAGAATACCGCAGATGAAGTACGGATGCCGGCAGTCACAGCGTGCGTCAGGCTTGATCCCGCAGGTGTAGCCGAGGTCGCTTGGGGAAGCCGTCTTGACCCAGCTCGAATGGTCATTCTAAGCGTGCCTCTCCCGGAGTCAGGGCATCGTTTTCACGATATTGTCCTGAACGACGGCGCCTCCAACGGAGCTCGTGTTGACCAGCACGGTAACGAAGTGCCCGTGTTCGACGAACTTTCAATCTGGCAAGTCTCAGAGTATTCAACTTTTTGCGTGCGACTTCAGATGCAAGGCGATGTGCCAGAAAAACGCTTAACTGAGCTTTGTGTTACTCATCAACTTGGCATTGAGGATTGGACGACCATTCGATTTATTTGCGCCAAATGCAGCAAGGGAAACCCCGGCCCGCATGAATGTAGCCACTCCGGTGCGAATCAGTCATGGCTATGAAACGGTCTGCCAGGTCGGATCGACCCACGATGCCGTATCATTGGCATGTGGATAGGCTTCCACTCCTCGTATTCGGTCCTCTCGCGATCGCCGTGGTACTGCTCGTTATCGCTATGGGGATTCGTCAAGCCGTCACAAGATTCCGCTCACGCCAAACCCCCGAACAAATCAAGGTCACATACGAAGCGTACTTGCGCCGCTTGCTGAATCCGCAACCGGAGGCGGTAGAAAAAGAATTAGGAATGTTTTTGCCAGAAAGGCTCTTGCAGTTGTACGAAGATAAGTCCGCCATTCAGTCCGTTGGTTTCCAGTTGGAGAAGCCGGGCAAGCAACGCTGGCGGCCGAAACGCTGGCCGGTCTACTGCTTCGAGCCCCTGGACGTCGAAGCCCTAAACGAATTGCCCTATGAAGAAGAGTTGGGCCCCGGGTTTTGCTTTGCAAACACCGGCCGCGGCTCCTGGTATTGGATCGCCGCTTCCGACCACAGAGCCAAAGATTCCCCGGTCATTTTCCTCGACTACAATGGCGGCCGCTCCCACGGCGAAACCGTGGCGGACAGCCTCGAAGAATTTCTGAACATGCCCCACCTGCCATGAAATAATCTCTATCGCGCGAAAATCCGACTCTGCCTTGCCTGTAAACTCGGTAGACTCACCCATCCAAAAACTCTTCACCGCCCATTTTTGTTAAGATCCTAGACAGGTAAGAGTGCGGAATCTCTCTAACAGCGGCGGCCTGTTTGCCGCTTTTTTTATTGCTGCCGGTTCCTGTAACCGCGACTTAGTTCGGCTCAGCCCCCGCCCCGCAATCCGGAGAAAATGCCCGCATTTTTGCACAATTCTGGCGGAATATAAGTCCCTTTAGAATCAACACCTGCATAAAATACCCGTAAGTGTAAATGTTGATTAAACCAATCACACATGCTCTACGTCCTTTAGATGCAAAACTTACAAAAACCGGGGGTCTTGTTTATGGTTAGCCAGGCTGCTCTGCTTTGTCAGCCAGTCCGCCACGCCATCGGCTGAGGTTTCTCGGTGAACTCTGTGCACTCAACGCACTCTGTGTTTGGGATTCCACGGCTCAACCAAGGAGACTGGAAAACGCGCCGTCGGCCACCAACTCTCCCACCGCTTCAATATCCGGCGCCAGCGGCCTGTCTTCGGACAACATGTGCGATTTCGCCCGCACGGATGCGTATGCTCTGCGCGCCAGAGTACCCGTTTGCAACGGCGCCAGCAGGTCAATCCCCTGGCAAGCGCACAGCAACTCAATCGCGATCGTGTGGCGCAGGTTCTCCAGCATGCGTCCCAAACGCCGCGCCCCGCTCATGCCCATCGATACGTAATCTTCCTGATTGCCGCTCGTGGAAATGGAATCGACCGAATGTGGCGTTGCCAGCGCTTTGTTCTCGCTTGTTAGCGCTGCCGCCGTTACCTGCGCGATCATGAATCCCGAATTCAATCCCGGCTCCGGTGTCAGGAACGCGGGCAGCATGCTGGTCAGTGGGTTCGTCATTTGCTCGATTCGCCGCTCGACGATGCCGCTGAGCGTCGCGATGGCAATCGCCACTTGGTCCGCCGCCATCGCCAGCGGCTGTCCGTGAAAATTTCCGCCGCTGATAATGTCGCCGGTCTTCGCATCGCGCACGAAAACCAGTGGATTGTCCGTTGCGCTGTTCAGTTCGACAGCGGCCATCTCCCTCGCCTGCGCCAGTGAATCGCGCACCGCGCCGTGCACTTGCGGCGTACACCGCAGACTGTACGCATCCTGCACGCGCGGATCTTTTTCTGACGCGCGATGAGATTCGCGAATCTGGCTGCCCTCATTCAAGTGTGCCAGATTCCGCGCCGTCGTTGCCGCTCCGGCATACGCGCGCGCATGCATGATGCGCGCATCGAACGCGCCGGGGCTTCCTCGGAGCGCATCCAGCGAAAGGGAAGCCGCCACGTCCGCGGTGTTCACGAGATTATCCGCTTCGCGCAAAGCCAGGCTCAACAGGGCCAGCATGCCCTGGGTGCCGTTCAAAAGCGAGAGTCCTTCTTTTGCTTCCAACGCGATCGGCGTAATCCCCGCGCGCTTCATGGCTTCGCCGCCCGGCAAAGTTTCCCCGTGAAACATTGCGCGGCCTTCGCCAATCACCACCTGCGCCAGATGCGCCAGCGGCGCAAGATCGCCGGAAGCGCCCACAGAGCCTTGTGAAGGAATCACCGGATGCACTTTGGCGTTCAGCATTTTGCAAAGTGTTTCCACGACGAGGGGCCGCACTCCGCTCAATCCCTTGGCCAGCGCGTTCGCGCGCAGCAGCATCATCGCGCGCGTCTCTGGTTCACTTAGCGGCGCGCCGACGCCACACCCGTGAGAGCGAACAAGATTCACCTGTAGTTGGCGTACTTGTTCCGCGGAGATGCGCACCGAAGCGAGTTTCCCGAAGCCGGTATTGATTCCGTAAGCCGTTTCCCCCGATGCTACCAGTCGGTCCACCACCGCGCGCGAAGCACTCATTCGCTCGATTGCCGAAGCTGTCAGTTGGACCTGTTCGCCGCCCAGGGCTACATCGTAGAGTTGTGGAAACGTGAGATCGTTTCCGCTCAGCGCGACGCTCATGCATTGCTCCGGTCCGGTTGTGGCGCCACGATGGCGCTGAATACGCTGTGGTACTTCTTCGGCAGCGTTTTCGGGCGGCCGTTGCTCCCGCAAATCAGGTGCGTCGTTTCTCCATTCGCCAGGACTTTTCCGTCCGCGTCGCGAATGACTTCGTAGGAAAACTTGACGGTGCGGTTCCGGGACTCCGCGATGCGCGTCCGGATGCGCAGCATTTCGTCGTACATTGCCGAATGATGATAGCGGCAGTGCGCGTCAGCAACCACGATATGGCAATCGTCTTCAATTTCCATGCGCTTGTATTCGATTCCCAGCGCGCGAATCAATTCAACGCGGCCGACCTCGAACCAGATCAAGTAGTTCGCGTGATAAACCACGCCCATCTGGTCCGTTTCCGCATAGCGCACGCGCACTATTGCATCGTGATATTCAATCATTCGCATGTTCGTTATTTTTCAGAGTCGCCCTGCCACACCGGCTTGCGCTTCTCCAGAAACGAAGCAAGCCCTTCCTGAAAATCGGGTGTGCAACGAATGCGGGCGTTTTCCAGGATGGCGCGTTCCAGATCGTGATCCACGCCGGCGGCCGCCGAGGAGACCAGAAGGTGTTTGGAACGCGTGAGGCTGCTGGGGCTCGCCGCGATCAGCAGGTTTGCAAGTTCGCGCGCGCGTTCCATCAAGCGCTCTGCGGGAACAATTTCCGATACCAGGCCGAATTGTTTCGCCTCCTCCGCTTCGATGATACGGCCCGTTAGCAATAGATCGCGGGAGCGCTTCTCTCCAATCTGCCTCGTTAGGAACACGGAAACAATCGCCGGCAGAAAGCCGATCTTTACTTCCGTGTACCCAAACTTTGCTTCTGGCACGGCGAGCGTGAAATCGCAGAGCGTTGCGATGCCGCACCCTCCGGCGTAAGCCGGACCGTTCACCGCTGCGATCAGCGGCCGCGGAAAACTCCAGATGCGGCGAAACATTTTCGCAATCCGCCGCGAGTCCTCCTGATTTTCCGCCGGGGATTGTTTTGCGATGGCTGCGAGCATGTCCAAATCCATGCCTGCGCAAAATGCTTTGCCGCTGCCCGTCAAAATCGCCACGCGCGCATGGCTCTTCTCGATTTGGTCGAGCGCTGTCTGTAATTCCGCCATCATTTGCGTGGAGATGGCATTGCGTTTTTCGGGCCGGTTCAGGGTGACGGTTGCCAGATTTCCTGAAATTTCCAGAAGGAGTGTCGAATACATGGTCGGAACTCCTTTCAATTTACAAATGGTGCGTGCGCATACTTCGCGCGAATCTCGTTGGTCATTTCGAGCGCTTTCGTAAGCCGCGCGGAATCTATTCCGGGATCGGCGCCCGCTTTGCGCAGCGCCGCGAGAACATCTTCCGTTGCGATGTTCCCAACCAGATTGTCCCCCGCAAACGGGCAGCCGCCAAGCCCCGTCAACGCACTGTCGAATCTCCGGCAGCCCGCCTCGTACGCCGCGAGGATTTTTTCTTCTGCGTTTTCCGGCCGGCTGTGAAGGTGCACACCCAGTTCAATTCCAGCAACGTGATCCTTCACGCTGCGGTACAAATCGCCGACCAGCTGCGGCGAAGCCGTGCCGACTGTATCCGCCAGCGAAACCGTTCGCACGCGAACATCCTTCAGCCACTCCAAAGCGTCGGCGACAATCTCCGGCCCCCACGGCTCGCCGTACGGATTCCCGAACGCCATCGAAATATAAATCACCAGGCCGCGGTTTGCCGCCGCAGTTTCCTTCTTCAGCTTTTCGACGAGCAAGCGCGATTCGTCCCGCGTCATGTTGGCATTGGCGCGCCGAAAATATGCGGAAATCGAATATGGATATCCGATGGTGCTGACGCTTGGAGTTGCCAGCGCCCGCTCCAAGCCTTTTTCGTTCACAACGATGCCGATAATTTCGGGCAACTCGACCCCTGCGGGAAGAGAAGCACTCAGCTTCGTCATCACTTCTTCGCTGTCCGCCATCTGCTTCACGTGCTTCGGCGAAACAAAACTCACCGCGTCAATGTGTTTGAATCCCGCTAGCACAAGTTCCTTTAGATACTCCGCCTTGTATTCCGTGGGAATAAAATCCGGCAATCCCTGCCACGCATCCCGCGGGCACTCGATCAGTTTCACGTTTTCCATGTCAGGTCTGCAGAACGCCGGTTTTGAATTCGCGGACTTCGGGATTGAGCGCGGCGGCTTCGAGGGCCCAGATCAGCGCGTCGCGCGTGTGCGCGGGATCGATGATGGCGTCGACCCACAGGCGCGCGGCAGCGTAGCGCGGATCGGTTTGATGTTCGTAAGTGGCGCGGACAGATTCGACCAATTCTTTTTTCTGTTTTTCGTCGACTCTTTTTCCAGCGCGCTCGAGTTGCTTTAGTTTTATTTCGGCTAGCGTGCTGGCCGCGGCGTCACCGCTCATCACTGCAAAGCGCGCGGTGGGCCAGGCGAACATGAAACGCGGGTCGTAAGCTTTGCCGCACATGGCGTAATTTCCGGCGCCGAAGCTGCCACCACAAATCACGGTAATTTTTGGCACGACGCTGTTGGCGACCGCGTTCACCATTTTTGCGCCGGCACGAATGATGCCACTCCATTCAGCGTCTTTGCCAACCATGAAGCCGTTTACGTCGTGTAGAAAAACAAGCGGGATGCGGTTCTGATTGCAATCGAGAATGAAGCGCGCGGCTTTTTCCGCGGACTCGGTATAAATCACGCCACCGAATTCGACACGTTTCTGGTCCGAGCCGCGCGCCAGCGTCTGCACATGTTTTTTTTGATTGGCGACAATGCCGACGGCCCACCCGCCGACGCGCGCGTATCCGCACAGCACCGTTTCGCCATACTCCGCGCGATATTCTTCGAACTCGCTGGCGTCCACAACCCGGGAGATAATTTCCCGCATGTCGTATTGCTTGCCGGGATCGCTCGAAAAGATTCCGTAGATGTCCTCGCCGGAATATAGCGGTTCGCGGGATTTCACGTGGCTGAAGGGCGAAGCGTTGGGCGCTCCCATCTTGTCCACGAGCGCCCGAAGGCGCGCGATGCACGCATCGTCGTCCGGTTCGCGAAAATCCACCGTGCCGCTGATTTGGGCGTGCATTTTCGCGCCGCCAAGGTCTTCCGCGGAAGTTTTTTGTCCGATGGCGGCCTGCACCAGCGCGGGGCCCGCCAAAAATAAACCCGAGCCTTCGGTCATCAAAATGTGATCGCACATCACCGGAAGATACGCGCCGCCGGCCACGCACATGCCCATGATGGCGGTGATTTGCGGAATGCCCATCGCGGACATGACCGCGTTGTTGCGGAAGACGCGCCCAAAATCGTCGGTATCCGGAAAAACATCTTCCTGGAGCGGCAAAAAAACTCCCGCGGAATCGACCAAGTAAATTGTGGGAATTCTGTTTTCGATGGCCATGTTTTGGGCGCGAATGACTTTCTTCGCGGTCATGGGAAAAAACGCGCCGGCTTTTACGGTGGCGTCATTCGCGATCACCATGAACGTACGCCCGCAAACTTTCGCGAGGCCAGTCACCGTTCCCGCGCCCGGCGCGCCGCCCCACTCTTCATACATTTCGTAAGCGGCGTAAATTCCCAATTCAAAAAATTGCGAACCGGGGTCGAGCAGTTTGGCGATGCGTTCGCGTGCGGTCAGGCGCCCCTTTTTGTGCTGCGATTCGACGGCCTTCGCGCCGCCGCCCTGGCGGATTTGTTCTTCCTCGTTCTTGATTTTTGTCAATAAATCAACGATGTGGCGGGTGTTCTTTTCAAATTCCTGTGATTTGAGATTGGCGGCGGTTTTCAGAACCGAAGCAGACACGCGTGGACCTCGCGAACCAACGAGCTGTCAAAAAATGATTTCCAATTACAAAGCGCAAAGAACCAGTGAGACAGTATACGAGGTTTGCTGTCTGTTGTGCGAACGGCCTCGGTTTTTCCCATGATTCAAATCCGCAAAAGACTTGCGCTCGTTCAGAACCAAGGTAAGCTAACAGCGGGGCTACTGAGGATACCTGCGAGTGCTGTCCACTGGCTGAACGCCCAATTGTGCAATCTCGAAAGGATTCCGTGATGAGGCAGCGTTACAAGATTGTTTCCAGGTTTGGCTTGACCGCTTTGGTATGGTTTGGAAGCTTGGCCGGGGCGCAGACGCCGCCGGCAAAGGCGCCAACCAAATCGACATCGCAAGCAGGCGCAAAGCCGGCGGCGGCCAAACCTGCGCCGCTCGCAGTGCCGCAACTGAAATTCGAAAAATACAAACTGGAGAACGGGCTGGAAGTAATCCTTTCCGAAGATCACCGGCTGCCGATGGTGGCGGTAAATTTGTGGTATCACGTGGGTCCGGCGAATGAACTCCCGGGGCGCACCGGTTTCGCGCATCTATTCGAACACATGATGTTTGAAGGCTCGCGGCACGTGCCGGGGAGTTCGCACTTTCATTATTTGGAAGCCGCGGGCGCTTCGGATATCAACGGCACCACGGATTTCGACCGCACGAATTATTTCGAGACGTTGCCTTCGAATCAATTGGAGTTGGCGCTGTGGCTGGAGTCCGACCGCATGGGCTACTTGCCGGACAAACTAGACCAGGCGAACCTTTCGAATCAGCAGGACGTGGTACGCAACGAGCGGCGGCAGAGCGTGGAAAACGCTCCTTACGGCGTAGTGGAAGAGGGTCTATTCCACCAACTTTTTCCCAAAGACCATCCTTACTATGGCGAAGTGATTGGTTCGCACCAGGACATTCAATCGGCGAAGCTCGAAGACGTGCGGAATTTCTTCAAGCTGTACTACGCGCCGAACAATGCGAGCCTGGCGATTGTCGGGGACTTTGATCCGGAGAAGGCCCGCGAACTGGTGCAGAAATATTTCGGGCCACTGAAGCGCGGAGAAGATGTCCCGAAGATCAAGGCGCACACGCCGCCGATTACTTCCGAGCGCCGAACAGTCATACAGGACAACGTGCAGCTTCCGCGCGTGTACATGGCGTGGCTAACTTCGCCGATTTTCAAGCCGGGCGACGCCGAGGCAGATCTTGTCGCAACGATTCTCGGCGGCGGAAAGTCCAGCCGACTGTACAAGAAACTTGTGTATGAAAAACAGATTGCGCAGGACGTGTCCGTGAATCAGCAATCGCTGATTCTTGGTTCCGTGTTCGAAGTGCAGGTGACGGCCAAAGCCGGCGTGAAACTGGAGGACCTCGAGAAAATGATCAACACGGAGCTGGATGCGTTTCGGAAGGACGGGCCCACGGCCGAGGAGCTCATGCGGGCGCGCAACGTGATCGAATCGAGAATCATCGCAGGCCTTGAGACGCTGGGTGGATTCGGTGGAGTTGCCGACCGCTTGAACAGTTACAACCATTTTCTGGGCACGCCGGATTTTCTTGCGGCGGATATTGCACGCTACGAAAATGCGTCGACCGAATCGATTCAGGCGTTTGCGGAAGGGCAGCTCAAGGGGAATCAGCGTGCGGTGGTTTATGGAGTGCCGGGGAAGCAGGATTTGGGCGCCGAAGTGGCGACTCCGAAGGCGCCGGAAAAGGATCCCTCCAAGAACAATGGCGAGCCGGTGAACGTCGACGCGGTGTGGAGGAACGAACCGCCGAAGCCTGGACCTGCCGGCGCGCTGCACTTGCCGGTGCCGGAAAAATTCAAGCTGTCGAATGGATTGACGGTGCTGTACAGCGAAAGGCCAGGACTGCCGCTGGTGGCGGCGGACCTGGTTTTGCACGCGGGAAGCGGAGTGAATCCCGTGGATCGTCCGGGACTGGCGAGTATGACGGCGCGAATGCTGCAGCAGGGAACCACCACCCGTTCGGCGCTGCAAATTGCCGATCGCGCGGCGGACCTGGGCGCGACGCTGAGTTCCGGAGCGGGGACAGACACGACGGGAATCTCCACGCGTTCGCTGACCAGAAATTTTCCCGATGCGCTGGAATTGCTCGCGGACGTAGCGCTGCACCCGAGCTTTCCAAAGGATGAATTGGAACGAGTGCGCTCGGAACGGCTGACCAGCATTGTCCAGGAAAAAGACGAGCCGTTTTCCCTCGCGAGCCGGGTGCTGGCGTCGGCGCTCTTTGGGCCGCGGCATTCGTATGGCTATCCGGACAGCGGCACGACGGAATCGATCCAGGCGATTTCGCGCGACGACCTGGAGAAGTTCTGGAGGCAGAATTATTTCCCGGACGATGCGGCGCTGGTGGTGACGGGGAACATCAAACTGGCAACGTTGAAGCCGCTACTGGAAAAACAGTTTGGCGCTTGGAAGTCGGGGCGGCCGGCGCCGCCAGCGCTGGCAACTCCGGAGACAACAGACGCGAAGCTGATTCTGGTGGACCGTCCGGGGGCGCCACAGACGACTCTGGTGTGCTTCTCAATGGGCTTGGCGCGATCAACGCCGGACTACGTGCCGGTGGAAGTGATGAACACGGACCTCGGCGGACTGTTCTCGAGCCGCATCAACATGAACCTGCGCGAAGCGCATGGGTACACGTACGGAGCGGGATCGTTCTTCCGGTATCACCGGTCGCCGGGACCGTTCATCGTGTTTTCCGATGTGCGGACGGACGTGACCGCTCCGGCGACAACGGAAGTGTTCAACGAATTGAAACGCATGCGCGACACGCAAATGACGCCGGCGGAACTGATCCTCTCGAAGGATTCCATCGCGCGGTCGCTGCCGGGACGGTTCGAGCGCGGAACGGAAGCGGCGGCGACGTTCGCGGAACTGTTTACGTACAATCTGCCGCTGGATTATTTTTCGACGCTGCCGGAGCGTATTAATGCGGTGACGGTCGAGCAAGCGCAGGCCGTGGCGAAGAAATACATTCAGCCGGAAAAGATGATCGTACTTGCGGTCGGCGACCGCGCGAAGATCGAAGAGGACATGAAGAAGCTGAATTTGGGCAAAGTCGAGGTTCGAGACACGGACGGGAAGGTTGTGAAGTAGCACCGCCGATTTAGCCTAGCGAACCTAGATGTGAGACGGGTGCGTGGCGGTCATGCCAGTCATCGAGCTTTCTACAGTGATTTCTGCGCCAAGGGAAAGGGTGTTCGATCTCGCCCGCAGCATTGATGCTCACCAAGACTCGACGGAAGGAACCAGCGAGCGGGCAATCGCAGGCGTGACCACGGGGCTCATTGGCCTCAACGACGAAGTGACCTGGGAAGCTCGCCATTTGGGACTAAGGCAACGACTGACGGTTCGAGTGACTGAATTCAATCGTCCACAACATTTTCAGGACATTATGGTCGCGGGCGCATTCAAAAGCATGAAACACGACCACGAGTTTTTGGAGCATCCAACAGGTACTCAGATGAATGATCGTTTTGAGTTTCAGTCGCCAATAGGGATTCTCGGCAAAATTGTAGATCAGCTATTCCTGCGTGCTTACATGGAGCGATTCCTGGTTCATCGCAATGTCATTTTGAGGAAGTTGGCTGAATCGAAGGAATGGAGCCGTTACCTAGCGCAGGTGTGACACATGTTCCGAATGGCCTACTCCTTAGACAATTGCAGATTGACGAGTTCCACTCTCGCAACTATGATTTGACCTCGGCCTTCTTCTGACCAGGGAAGGACGGCCAATTTGAGCCACGGAGGCGCCTGTGCGAACTACTAGCAAAGTTCTCGCGGGTGGGTGTGTCTCCGCGGCTGGCAGAAACTGACCGCAGCATCCCTCCCGCAATTCCAACCGATTAAAACGAATGTTGTTTTGATTTGGCGCTAGCTGCAGCTGTGTGCTGCACGAATGCCCCGGGAGGATTTTTCCGTGTCTATTACTGGAGCACTTACGGGTTGGGGATGGAATTCGTACTTTGAGGCGTTTTGGCAGTGCGGCGGCTGGAAGACTGCGGTACCGGCGCGCGTGATTGCGCAGCAACGCAAATTCTGGTGCGTCGCGGGAGAGTTCGGTGAACGCTCGGCGGAAGCCAGCGGCAAGCTGCGTCTCGCGGCAGACGAAGGCGCGGACTGGCCGGCAGTGGGCGATTGGGTGGCGGCGGAACTACATGACCCGAGCACGACCGCGGTGATACAGGAGGTTTTGGCTAGGCGGAGCAAGTTTGTGCGCAAGTCCCCGGGGAAGAGAATAGAAGAGCAGGTGATTGCGGCGAATGTGGACACGGCGCTGCTGGTGTCGGCATTGGACGACGATTTCAATCCGCGTCGCGTGGAACGGTACCTCGCACAGTGCTGGGAATCCGGAGCGAAGCCCGTGATCGTTTTGAACAAAGCGGACACTTGCGAAGAAGCGTGCGCGAGGGCGGCCGAGATGGAGCGCGTCACAGTTGGCACGGCCGTGTGTGTTGTGAGCGCGAAAACCGGCGACGGTTTTGGTGAACTGGAGGAGTTTTTGAGGCCCGGGCAAACGCTGGTGTTGCTGGGGTCATCAGGAGTAGGGAAGTCAACGATTGTGAACCGGCTGCTGGGGCAGACGGTGCAAGAAGTGCACCCAGTGCGCGAGAGCGATAGCCGGGGACGGCACACCACGACAAGCAGGGAGTTGTTCATTTTGCCGGCCGGCGCGTTGTTGATGGACACGCCCGGTTTGCGCGAGATGCAACTGTGGGACGCGGAAGACGGCGTTGCACAAGTTTTTGCGGACATTAACGCGCTGGCGGGGAAGTGCCGATTCGGCGATTGCCGTCATGAAGGGGAGCCGGGATGCGCGGTGCAGGCAGCGCTGGATGCGGGAACGCTCGATCCCGCGCGGCTTGAAAATCGGCGAAAACTGATGCGCGAGCAGGAATTTCTGCGGAGGAAAGTCGATCCCGAAGCGCGGCACGAACAAAAGGAGCAATGGAAGCAGATGCATCGCGCGCAGCGGCAGAAATATCAGCAGAGACAAAAAGATGGAGGGAAGCAGTGATGGTTGTGAACTCTGCGTTCGAGTTCTGTCGGGAAAACTAAGAGAGCGCCACGCGCTTGTGGATGAAGTCCACGATGTCTTGTGTAGAAGTTCCGGGGAGGAAGATTTCAGCAATGCCGGATTGCTTCAGGGCGGGGATGTCGGCTTCGGGGATGATGCCTCCGACAAGAACGGTGACATCGTTCATGCCTTTCTCATGGAGGAGTTTCATGAGCTGGGGGCAGATGGTGTTGTGCGCGCCGGAAAGGATGGAGAGGCCGATGACGTCGACGTCTTCCTGGACGGCGGCGGAGGCGATCATCTCCGGGGTCTGGCGCAGGCCGGTGTAGACCACTTCCATTCCGGCGTCGCGCAAGGCACGGGCGATGATTTTCGCGCCGCGGTCGTGACCGTCCAGGCCCGGCTTGGCGATTAAGACTCGGATTTTTTTTTCGGGCATGGGTTAGGTGATGGCGACTTCTTCGTAGGTGCCGAAGACGTCGCGGAGTGCGTCGCAAATTTCGCCGAGGGTGGCGTAGGATTTCACGGCGTCGTAAAGGAACGGCATGAGGTTCTCTTTGCCTTTGGCGGCCGCGCGGAGAGCATTGAGGCGGCGGTCGACTTCGGCTTGCGAGCGATCGGCGCGAAGTTTCTTCAGGCGGGCGGCCTGGCGGTGCGCGACGGTTTCATCAATTTGCAGAATGTCGAGAGGCTTTTCTTCGGCTACGAAATCGTTCACGCCGACGATGATTTTTTCCTTTTTGTCCACGGCCACCTGGTAACGGTAGGAGGCTTCGGCGATTTCGCGCTGCGGGTAGCTGCGCTCGATGGCCGCAACCATACCGCCCATGGCGTCGATGCGGTCGATATATTCCCGAGCGCCGCGCTCGACTTCGTTAGTGAGAGTTTCGACGAAATACGAGCCGCCGAGCGGGTCGACGGTATTGGTGACGCCGGTTTCGTGGGCGATGATTTGCTGCGTCCGAAGAGCGATGGTGGCGGCGAATTCCGTGGGCAAGGCCCAAGCTTCGTCGAGAGAATTGGTGTGGAGCGATTGCGTGCCGCCAAGCACCGCGGCGAGGGCTTGAATCGCGGTGCGCACGACGTTGTTGTAGGGCTGCTGCGCGGTCAGAGAGCATCCGGCGGTTTGCGTGTGGAAGCGCAAGGCCCAGGAGCGCGGATTCTTGGATTTGTAGCGCTCAACCATCGCTTTGTGCCAGATGCGGCGTGCGGCGCGGTACTTGGCGATTTCCTCGAAGAAATCATTGTGCGCGTTGAAAAAAAACGAAAGCTGCGGCACAAACTGGTCTACATGGAGGCCGCGGTGCATTCCCCATTCGACATATTCGAGGCCGTCGCGCAAGGTGAAGGCCAGTTCCTGAATGGCAGTCGAGCCGGCTTCACGAATGTGATAGCCGCTGATCGAAATGG
Organism: Acidobacteria bacterium 13_2_20CM_2_57_6; assembly: GCA_001917435.1. GTDB lineage: Bacteria > Acidobacteriota > Terriglobia > Acidiferrales > UBA7541 > Acidiferrum. The sequence goes on along the minus strand of MNEA01000027.1, from coordinate 19,360 downwards.
TGTTGAACTTGGGCGTGTTCTTGACGCCGAATTCGAACGTGTCAATCACCAGTCGCATCGAGGGTTCAGGGGGATAGATGTATTCCTTCTGCGCGATGTATTCCTTCAGGATATCGTTCTGGAGCGTGCCGGAAATTTCCTTCCAGTCGGCGCCCTGCTTTTCGGCTACGGCCAGGTACATTGCCCAGATGACCGCGGCAGGTGAATTGATGGTCATCGAGGTAGTGACGTCGGCGAGGGGAATCTTGTCGAAAAGCACTTCCATATCGGCGAGCGAACTGATGGCCACGCCGCACTTGCCGACTTCGCCTTCGGAGAGCGGATGGTCGGAGTCGTAGCCCATCAAGGTGGGTAAGTCGAAGGCCGTGGACAGGCCGGTCTGGCCCTGCGCGAGGAGATAGCGGAAACGCTGGTTGGTGTCTTCGGCGGTGCCAAAGCCCGCGAACTGCCGCATGGTCCAGAGACGGCTGCGGTGCATTGTCGAGTGAATGCCGCGGGTGTATGGAGGTTCGCCAGGGAAGCCGAGGTCGCGGCTGGGATCCCAATTGGCCAGATTCGCTTTGGTGTACAGCCTGCGAATGGGATGCCCGGAAATCGTGGTGAACTCGGTCTGCCGTTCAGGGTTTTTTTCCAGCGCGGGCTGAAGAGTGTTTTTCTCCCACGCTTGTTCCTGGGCGGAGGGCTCGCGATGCGCGGAAGACTCTTCTGACGGCGGAACGGTTTGTGTGGATCCCTTGCGCTGTTCGCTCATGCGCATTGCTCCCGAGAACGGCATCAGGCAACGATATAAATCGCCTGAGAATTCCATGCTATGCGAAAGGTAGGGAAGGGGCAAGTGCGGCGGGGATGCCGTAACCAGAAAAGGGAACCAAGAAGCGCGAGTCCAAAGCAAAAAAGAACGGCCCGGACGCAAGCGTCCGGACCGTTAGGAATTGTAGCCTGCGAGACCTACTTTTGGCCTGTGTTGAACGAAAGTTTCTCCGTGCCAACGACTTGTCCATGCAAGGTGCCGGGGATAAGCGTCTCGCGCTCCGCTTCGCCAGTCTTGGCATCGGCGATGGTGACGCGATTGACTTCGAGGGTGCGTCCGACGGCGCGCTCGTAATTGGCCTTGGCCTCGGCGAGGTTGGCCAAAGCACGAAGTTCCGTGCCTTGCGCGTTGATGAGGTCGCGCTGCGTCTGAATGACGAGGTAAACAGTAGACGCGCCCAGCTGATACTTTTTCTGCTCGGCATCAAAGGTCTGCTGCTGCAGTTCGCGCGCCTTGCTGGCGGCATCGACCTGGGCGCGGTCCTGCGTCAGGGCAATGTAGGTGTTGCGGACGTCGAGCAGCGCAGCGTTTTTCATTTGCTGCAACTGCGCTTCGAGCCAACGCTGCGTCAGGATAGCGCGCTGATTGTCCGCCTGCGCCGAGCGGTTGCGGATGGGGATCTGCACGTTCAACGATATCTGGTAGTCCGGGAAGTTGTTGTGAAAGGCCGAGCTCAAGGCGTCGCTGAAACCGGCCTGCGCGACGCCGTTTGGCGTGAATCGCGTCGCAGGAAGAAAGTCGCCGGGCACGGGATTGCCGTTTGCGTCCACGACAGGAGCTCCTGCCACAGTAGCGGTGGTGAACTGTGCCTGGTTACCGGCAAGTCCGACCGAACTGTATTGAGCGGTCAGTGTGGCGGTTGGTAGCAGGGCGTTACGCGTGGCTTTTAGGTCGATCTCTCCATTTAACAAGTTGAGCGCTTCTTCCTGCAATTCCGGTCTCTTTGCAAATGCTTCCTTAACGGCGTCCTCAAAAGTGGGAGCTTCGATGGCCTCCGGGCGCGAAGGTAGGTCCGTGGGAACGATCTCCACGTTTACGAAATTAGGCGCCAGGGGATTCTTGCTGATGGCGTTCTTGAGAGTCTGCTGATCTTGAAGTTGCACGGTTTGCGCCACAATCAGGTTCTGGCGATCGGTGGCCAGTTCGGACTCTGCGCGGGTGACGTCGAGCGGCGCCATTGTTCCGATTTCGAGTTGCTTCCTGTTGTCGTTGTAAAGCTTTTCGGCCACCGTCACAGCTTGCTGCTGAACCTTGACGTTTTCCCTGGCGAAAACCAGCTCCCAATAAGCAGCGATGGTGTTCGTGACGGTGGTGATCGCTTGCTGGGTGAAGGCCCAGTCGGCAATCTTGCGGTTGTTCTTCGCGATGCGGATGTTGCGCGTTCCGACGGAACGCCCGAAGCCGTTCAGCAACTGTTGCTGGAACCCGGCAAAAATCGTCGTTTGCACGGAGGGATTGAAGAGGTTGGCGCTCAAGGACGCCGAATTCCGCGTGTTATCCCACGCCGTGAAGAAGGTGGTTCCCGTTGCGAATCCTTGGGCGTATTGAACATTGAAGATGGACGTGTGGGTAGCCAGGGCTGCAAGCGAGGAAATGCCCGTGCCTGTACCGGAAGTCAGAGGGTTATTGATAGGGGACTTGCGATCATCGAGTGTGAGGACTGTGGTGACAACGGGATCGAAGTTGAGCAGCGGGTTATTCGCTGAGGAGCCGCCAAACACGGCGCCGGGAGTAGTGCCGCCAAAGCCCCCCGCGTTTGCTTTCAGGATGCCGGCGTCCGCGAACCACGGGTTATACCGTTGCACCACGATGTCCAGGCTGTTTTCGAGCGCCAGCTCTACCGCTTCTTGCATGCTTAGCTCTATCTTGCCCTCGTGGATGAGCTGGTCGATTCGCGGCGAATTGGTGAGAACGGGCGCTGGGATCTTGATCGGGCTGTAGGGAGCGAACAGGTTGGGAAACGGCTTGGGCGCGCGGGTGTAGTTGTATTTCGCGGTGCCAAGCGAGACCGGCACGATGGCCGTGGCCGGCTTGGCCTGCGCTGCTTGGGGATTTTGCGGCGCATCCTGTGCGAAGGCCGGCGAAATAGGTCCCCCCACGAGCGTTGCGGTCAGTATGGCGGCCAATAGCGGTCGAGCATACAGCGTCTTCATAGTGCTCCTTACCCTCAAGTTTCCTCTCTCAAGGGGCTTCAGTTATATGTACTCAACTCTGTAAAACGTTCGCAGAATGGAATTTGTTTCAAGCAGCAGACCGTTTTGGGGCCACGACCGAAATCTGACAGCGTCGTGCCAGGCCCACCTGGGATGCAGAAACCGTCCTGAAGGCTCTGCCGCGCGGACCAGCGCGAAGGAAGCAGTCTAGCAGGGGCCCTCTTTCTTGACAACGCGAGAGGCGGCGGCTTAATCTCCTGACACTTCGACAGTTAGGAGCTGGCGTCAGTTAGCTGGACCGAATGTTGAAACGGGAAGAATTACTGAAGATGTTCGAAGCGGCGGGTGCTATTCGCCACGGCCACTTTGAGTTGTCCAGTGGCCTGCACAGCGGCACATACGTTCAGTGCGCGCTGGTTCTGCAGTATCCGCGTTTTGCTGAGAAGCTGGGGCAGGCGCTGGCGGCGCTTTTTTCGGACGCCAGGATTGATGCTGTCGTTTCACCTGCAATGGGCGGGCTCATTATTGGCCAGGAAGTTGCGCGAGCGCTGCCGGAGCAGAAGGGTTCACTGGGTGGCGGAACGCCAGCGCTCTTTGTGGAGCGCGATGCCAGCGGCATGATGACGCTGCGCCGCGGATTCTCGCTCGCACACGACCAGCACGTGCTAGTCATCGAAGACGTTTGGACAACCGGCGGGTCGACGCAGGAAGCCATTCACGTCGTGGAAGAAGCGGGCGCGCGCGTGGTTGCCGCCGGCGCGCTGATCGACCGCAGTGGTGGAAAGATTGACTTCGAAGTGGAAACGCAGTCCCTGATTCAATTGCCGATCGCCAGCTACGAGGAAGATGATTGCCCACTCTGCCGCGAAGGCAGCGTTGCCGTGAAGCCGGGGAGCCGTTTTGTTCGCACGGCGCTTTAGTCCTGATCAAGAGCTTGCTGGAACGTAATCCCTCCTTTGAACGCGGATGATTAAAAGCTGATACCTTTCTTTCCATGCGCTATTTCAAGCTGACGATCGCGTACGACGGCACAGATTTCCATGGCTGGCAGATGCAGGCAAACAAGCCCACCATTCAAGGAGAAATTGTCGGACTGCTGCGGCGCCTGACGCAGGAAAACGTCGTCTTGCATGGCACGGGGAGGACGGACGCCGGGGTTCATGCGCTCGGTCAGGTTGGCAGCTTTCGAACCCAATCGCGCCTGTCCGCGCAAGATTTTCAGCGCGCGCTGAACGCGTTGCTTGCGCCCGCGATTCGAATCGTGGGCGCGGAGGAAGTCGGCCCAGACTTCAATGCTCGATGGTCTGCGCGAGGCAAGACTTACCGTTATCGCTTGTACCGCGGAAGAGTCGTGCCACCCATGATCTGGCGTTATGTGCTGCACTACCCATTTCCGCTAGACGAAGAGGCCATGCGGGACGCTGCGGCCCGGTTCGTTGGTACACACGACTTCGCCTCGTTTGCGGCGTCGACCGGTTCCGAAGAAGACGACAAAGAGAGGGACACCGAGCGGGAAATCTTTTCGACGGAGTTAGTGCGCTCGTCGGACAACGAAGAACTAGTGTTTACCGTTCGCGGACGCTCGTTCCTTCGTTACATGGTGCGCAAAATGGTTGGCACGCTGCTCGATGTGGGGCGCGGGAAGCTCGCCCCATCGGACATTGACCGATTGTACGAATTGCGCGATCGCTCGAAGTCGGGTCCAACGGTTCCACCGCAAGGTCTCGTGATGGTTGAGGTGCAGCACGACGAGGCGTGGCGGCTTGGCAAGCCTTGAGTCCGACCGCTAGATCGGACTTCGGCTCAGGGTCCGCCGACAAGAGCAAAATCGGACGGATCTGAACTGACGCGCCACCTTCCAACTTCAAAATCGGTTAGAATCCCGCTTATGGCTGCGACGGCCATTCCCATCGATACGCTCCCTTCCGTCAACCCGGCTACCGGGGAAGTGCACGCGCATTTTGAGAGGACTCCGGCATCGTTGTTGCCGGAGATCGTTTCCCGTGCGCGGCTCGCCCAGCGGGATTGGGCAAAGTTCCCCATTCGTGATCGGTGCGCGAAGTTGCGCGTACTTCGCGAGCGGATTATGGCCTCGCGCAATGAATTGGTGGACGCGGTCGTGCGTGAATCGGGGAAGCCGCGCGTGGAAGCGCTGTTCGCGGATATTTTCGTTGCCCTTGACTCGGCGGAATACTGGTCCAAGAACGCGGAGAGCGCCCTGCGGACGCGGCGCGTTCCACATCACAGCACGGCTGCGAAAGCCAAGCGCGGCTATCTTGCTTACGATCCTCTCGGTGTCATCGCCATCATTTCCTCGTGGAACTATCCGCTGGCCATCCCTTTGAGCCAGATCATTCCAGCGGCCACCGCGGGAAATGCGGTGGTCTGCAAAACGAGTGACTTCACGCCGCAATGCGGAGCGCTCATCGAAAAACTCTTCATCGATGCCGGCTTCCCGAAAGACCTCATCAAAATTGTCCAGGGCGGGGGAGAAGTCGGCGAAGCCTTGATCGATGCCTCGCCGGATAAAGTTATGTTTACGGGAAGCGTGGCTACTGGGCGGCGTGTAGCCGAAGCGTGCGCAAAAAGGCTGATTCCCTCCGTACTCGAACTGGGTGGCAAGGATGCCATGATCGTTTTGTCAGATGCGGACCTACAGGTAGCGAGCAGCGCCGCCGTCTGGGGCAGCTACACGAACTGCGGGCAGGTCTGCCTTTCCGTCGAGCGGTTGTTTGTCGAGCAGGCCGTAGCAGAAAAATTTGTCGCTCTTTGTGTGGAAAAAACAAAGAACCTCCGCATCGGTCCGGGAAGCGATCCCGCGACGGACGTGGGTCCGCTGATTCGTTTGGATCATGTTCGGCGCATGATCGATTTAGTTGACGATGCGGTTTCGCGCGGCGCTAACGTGCTGTGCGGCGGAAGGGCACGCCCCGAGCTCGGGCCCAACTTTTTCGAGCCCACAGTCATTGCGGCTGTCGATTCCTCGATGAGACTGTTTCAAGAGGAAACCTTCGGGCCAATCCTCGCCATTCAAATTGTCCGTGATGCCCAACAAGCGATTACGCACGCCAATGATTCGCCGTTCGCCCTGGCAGCGAGTATTTGGACCAAGAACAAAGCTCGAGGAATGGCGCTGGCAGCGGAACTCCGCGCGGGCGCGGTCATGGTGAACGACGCCATCAGCTATTTCGGTATTGCCGAAGCGCCGCATGGCGGGTGTGGCGCGAGCGGCTGGGGTCGCACGCATGGGAAAGCCGGGCTGCTCGAAATGGTGCAAATGAAATATATTGATGTCGACGGCTTGCCGCGAAGCGAAAAGCCATGGTGGTACCGTTACGGATCGGATCTGGAGCGCGCCGCGGACGCTTTTCTGCAATTTGAATTTTCCGGCGGCATCGGCGCCAAGCTGCGAAACGCGCGCAGCGCCATGAAAACTTTTTTCCGCGACCACGGTTTGTAGAGAGGACCTCGATGCCTGAAGAGACTGCTGCTTCACCCAAAATCAAAACGCGCAAGCCCAAACAGCGCGCGTGCGATGAAAAGGATGAAAAAGGGAAACTCTGCAACGGCCACTTGAAGCGTTACTACGATTACCCCAAGGAAGTGGCGGCGATCATCGGTCCGAAAGCGGAGATTTACCGCTGCGAATTCTGCAGGACGCTGTACCGCCCCGATCCCGCGCAGCAGCCGCAGAGCTATACGTTGCGCAACTAGAGTTTGCGATTCCGCAGCAATTGAGGCCTGCCGTGCCGCAGAACGAATGGATCTACGACTGGAACGTTGCCACGCCGCCGGCAATTCCCGCCGGCACACGCGTGCTAATGAATGATGAAACGCTGCGGGACGGTCTGCAAAATCCTTCCGTGTTCGACCCCAGCATCGAAGAAAAGATCGAAATCCTGCACCTGATGGAATCCCTTCGAATCGACTCCGTCAATATTGGATTGCCGGGCGCCGGGCCGCGCGCCTTTGCGCACACCGAAGCGCTGGCTCGCGAAATCGCCGCGCACCGCATGAAGATTAAGCCCAACTGCGCCGCGCGCACGCATGAAAATGACATTCGCCCTATCGTGGAGATTTCGCAGAAAGCGGGCATCGGGATCGAAGCCGCAACGTTTCTCGGCTCCAGCCCAATCCGCCGTCTGGTGGAAGACTGGACGGTCGATCACCTCGAGCGCACTACCGAGAAAGCTGTGAAGTTCGCGGTCGAGAATAACCTCCCGTCCATGTACGTCACGGAAGACACAATTCGTACCGATCCTGAAACCGTGAAACGGCTGTACTCGACTGCTATTCGAAACGGCGCGCGGGCCATTGTTCTGTGCGACACCGTGGGCCACGCCACGCCGAATGGCGCGTTCAACCTGGTGAAATTTGCCGTCGAGCAAGTGGTACAGCCGTCCGGCGAGAAAATTCGTATCGATTGGCACGGCCACAACGACCGTGGCCTGTCCGTCGCCAATTCGCTCGCAGCCGTCGCTGGCGGCGCGCATCAGGTTCACGCCGCTGCGAATGCCCTTGGTGAACGCGTCGGCAACACGCCAATGGAATTAATGCTCGTCAATCTTCGCCTTATGGGGCTCATCCAGCAGGATCTCTCTCGCCTCAAGGAATATTGCGAAAAAGTCGCCAAGGCTACGCACACTTTGATTCCGCCGAACTATCCGGTCATCGGCCACGATGCGTTTCGCACCGCAACCGGAGTTCACGCTGCCGCGCTCATCAAAGCGTTCCGAAAAAATGATCTCGAGCTCGCCAATGCGGTTTACAGCGGCGTGCCCGCGCATCTCTTCGGGCTTGACCAGGTAATCGAGATAGGCCCGATGAGCGGCAAATCCAACGTGCTGTTCTGGCTGGAGAAGCACCTCATTCCCGCGGATGACGCCACGGTTACGCGCATCTTTGATGCCGCCAAGCAGTCGCCGCGCGTGCTCACCGACGATGAAGTTTTCGCTCTTTGTGCCGAGGCCGCACACAATTGAGCGAAAAACGATGTTGTAATGCGACGGTGAAACATGCTCTCGTTTGCGTTATTCTTCTGAGTATGCCGGCTCGTTCCGCTGCTCCTCCCCATGCCCCCCGCCAGGCCCAGGGTTCACGGCTCTCGGAGAACGCGCGAGTCCGCGCCGCTCTTGATTGGTTCACGCCTAATATTTCCTGGATCAACGACCAGCAGGCGCGCATTACCGAAATTCCCGCACCGCCATTTCAGGAAGCGCAGCGGGCAGGTGCGGTCAAGGAATTGCTGGCGGATTCTGGATTGGCGACTCAGATCGACAAGACTGGCAACGTTATCGGGGAGCTGCGCGGCGTGAATGAAAAGGAAATTGTGGTCGTCGCGGCGCACCTCGACACCGTTTTTCCTCCGAGTACGGACGTCAAAGTGCATCGTGATGGCAGCCGCATGACCGCGCCGGGAATCTCCGATAACGGCAGCGGAGTGGCGGCGTTGCTGGCGCTGGCGCGTGCCGTGCACTTCGCGCACGTCAAGCCGCAGCGCACCATTCTATTTGTCGGCGACGTCGGTGAAGAGGGTGAAGGCAATCTACGCGGCATGCGGGCTATTGTGGATACCTACCGAGGGAAACTGAAAGCCGTGGTAGTGCTTGACGGCTCCGGCACCGATCACGTGACCACAAAAGCTCTCGCTTCGCGCCGGCTTGAAGCTCTGATCACCGGCCCAGGCGGCCACAGTTGGTCGGACTTCGGCATGCCCAATCCCATCAACGCACTGGTCCGCGGCGCCGTGCGCTTTATCAACACAAGGGTTCCAGCCAGCCCGCGCACTACCTTCAACATCGGCCAAATCGAGGGCGGCACTTCCGTAAATTCCGTTCCCCATGAAGCGCGCTTGAAAGTCGACATTCGTTCGGAGAGCGAAGAAGAACTTGCGCGCCTCGAATCCGCGCTTCGCGAGTGCATCGTCGCGGGCGTCCGCGATGAGATGGAATCCGCGCGCGATCGTTCCAAGGGCAAACTGGAATGGAAGGTCGAATTGCTCGGCAGCCGTCCAGGCGGAGAGTTGGCTGCGGATTCGCCGTTGCTGGCTGCGCTTCGCGCCGCCGACGATTTCGTCGGCAATCAATCGCGCATCGAGCGCTCGTCGACAGACGCCAATCTTCCGCTCTCTCTTGGAATCGAGGCCATTTCCATCGGTGCGGGCGGCAATGGCGGCGGAGCACACTCCCTCCAGGAATGGTACGATGCCGCTGTTCCGCTTGTTGTTGCCGCTTTATTTGCGGCTTTCCACACGAAAACCAGCGCGGCACAAAAAGCTCCGGGCAGGATCTTCTACACGCATGGGCGCATTTACACGAACGATCCCGCGCAACCGTGGGCCGAGGCCATGGCTGTCAGCGAGGGAAAGATTACTTGCATCGGCACGATGGCCCACATCTGGCTCGATTGCGGCGGCAGCCAGGAAGGCGCGGAGACGGTCCATCTCGAAGACCAATTTGTAATGCCCGGCTTCAACGATGCGCACGTGCATCTCGGTGGCGCCGCTGCCGATGAACTTGCCGTCCCGCTGACGGGCGTACCTTCCGTCGAGGAAATGCAGAAGCGCGTAGCCGCGGCCGTAGCGCGGCACAAAGAAGGCGAGTGGATCACCGGCGGGGGATGGGACCACACACTCTGGCCGGAGAAGAGGTTCCCGAATCGCCAGCAGCTCGATGCCGTCGCGCCTAAGAATCCCGTTATCCTCACGCACATTTCCGGCCACGTAGCTGTCGCGAATTCGTTCGCGCTCAAGAGCGCCGAAATCAACAAGACCACTCCCAATCCGCCCGGTGGTGAGATTGAACATGACGGGCTTGGCGAGCCAACGGGAATGTTGAAGGAAAACGCGGCGATGTCTCTGGTCAGGGTGCGGATTCCCGATCCCACTGCCGAGCAACGCCGCAAGGGAATTGAACTCGTCCTTCAGAACGTCGCTAGGAACGGCGTCACTTCTGTGCAGGATTATTCCGACTGGGCGGATTTTCAGGTCTATCAGCAATTGAAAGAAGAAGGAAAACTCACCGTCCGCATTACGGAGTGGCTGCCCTTCAATCTTCCGCTCAATGAGTTGCAGAACAGGCAGGCGCAGGGTGGCACGAAAGATCCCTGGCTGAAAACGGGCGCGCTAAAAGCGTTCACCGACGGAGCCCTCGGTTCACGCACTGCGGCTATGCTCGAGCCCTATTCCGACGATCCCTCTACCAGTGGAATCCTCACCAACGATCCGGAAAAGCTCACGGCGATGGCTATTCAGCGCGACAAGTCCGGGTTTCAACTGGCGTTCCACGCCATTGGCGATCGCGCCAATCGCATCGCGCTGGACGTTTTCGCCGCGGTCGCCAAGGCCAACGGCCCCCGCGACCGCCGCGACCGCATCGAGCACGCGCAAGTCGTCGCGCCCATGGATTTCGCGCGTTTTGCGGAACTCCACGTCATAGCTTCCATGCAGCCTTCGCATCAGACTACGGACATGCGGTGGGCTGAGGATCGCATCGGACGCGAGCGGATCATCGGCGCCTATGCCTGGGCCACCATGCTGAAAAACGGGGTTCGGCTCGCATTTGGCACGGACTATAACGTGGAGCCCATCAGACCGTTTCGCGGTTTGTACGCTTGCGTGACGCGCGAGCGTCCCGAGGGCGGTCCGAAAAACGGCTGGGAGCCGCAGGAGAAAATCTCGCTCGCCGATTGTATTCGCGCGTACACCTCCGGATCTGCTTATGCGCAGTTCGAGGAAGGGAAGAAGGGCGAATTGAAACCGGGCGAGTACGCCGACTTCATCGTCCTTTCGAACGACCTCACCAAAGTTTCGCCAGCCCAGCTCACCAAAACGCGCGTCCTCCGCACCGTCGTCGGCGGCCGCACGGTCTACCAGGTCGCACAGTAAGCCTGCTGTTCTACGCAATTCGGTGGCGTCAGATGGCAATGCTTTCGCTTGACGATGACGAAGGCGAGCGCTAGGCTCGCAAAAAGCGGCGGTGACCCTTCCATGCATTCCACAAAATACGGCGTGCGGTTGCGAACGGGACGGCTCGCTTTTCCGATACTCCTCAGTGTAGTTTTTCCTGTACTTCCTGCGCTGTGCCAGGACGGTGTCACCGAGCGAACGGCGGTTAGCGGCAACAATGCCACGATTGTGGGGAATGTTCGCAATAGTTCCTGCGATCCCCTGCCTGTTACGGCAGTAGTTAAACTGTATCGAAATGGAAGCATTCCCAACGGGCAGACAACTACTTCGCAAGGCCGCGCGATTCTGCTGCCGCAAAATCTCGGCGATTTTTCAGTGATAGTCGAAGCGACCGGATACAAGCCAGGCCGAGCGAACGTGGATGTCCCGATTCCTGTGAGGGTGGAAGTCGATGTCTACCTGCAGCCGGAGGCTGATGGGAACTCGAACGCCATTGTGACTGGCACTCCTGGGGCTCCGGTTCTGGCCCCCAAAGCACAAAAGGAATTCGACTTGAGTCTCAAGGCGCTCCAGGAAAATAAACTTGATGATGCGCAGAAACATTTGGATGCCGCTGGGGCACTCGCACCCAACCACCCCGATGTCCTTTATCTTTTCGGCGTGCTGTACGTCCGGCGGAATGACCTACCACGGGCGCAGGAAGCACTCTCCAAAGCGACCCAGATCGACCCGAAGCACGCCCGCGCGCTGGCCGCTCTCGGAACGGTGCTTTCCAATCAAAGCAAGTATGAGGAAGCCATCGCGCCTCTGGAAAAGGCCCTGGAACTCAATACGCAATCCTGGGAGACGCGCTGGACGCTTGCGAAGGCCTGCTACTATCAACGGCAGTATGATCGGGCGCTGAAGGAGTCGCAGAGCGCCTTGAAGGCCTCCGCAGGTAGGGCTCCAGAAATTCAATTACTTGTGGCACAGGCATTTACTTCCGTCGGGCGCTATGAGGATTCCGCCCAAGCCTTGCGGAACTTTATACTGCACTACCCAGAACACCCACAAGTAGGCGTCGCACGCCGCTGGCTCGTTCGCCTGAAGCAGGCTGGCAAGATCCGAAACGATTAGTAATCTAGCCTGTCTTCAAACTCATCCGTTTCTCCCCTGCGCAAAAGAGCGGGGGCTGGGCCAAATGGCCCAGGCCCCGGAAATGCGCTTCACCTGCGCTTAGAAGTCGAACCGCAAACCGAATTGAATGAATCGCGGCCCGTTGTACTGATTGTTTAGCTTGCCGAAGCTTCCGCTGCTGATGTCCGTGCTTGGATCGCTGAACATCGGATGGTTGAACACGTTGGTCATCTGGCAGTCGAATCGTGTGCTGACTCGCTCCGTGATCTTGGTGGCTTTGGAAACGCCAAAGTCCACATTCCAGCGGTTAAGGCTGCGGTAGAATCCCCTGCCGGTGCGGCCATAGATCGCTGGATCGGGCGGCGCGAAGAACGAGAATCCGCCGTTGGGATCGTTGTTGACGGCATCCGCATTGGAAAACGCCGTCAGGGCTCCGCCGGAGTTGTGAACCGAACCATTCACTACCTTATTGTCCAGCGGGAAATATGCGCTGCAGTTTCCAAACACCGCTCCCTGGCCGAGCTCCTGGCAACTGGCGCCGTTGAAGACATCAAGCGGAAGGCCCGTCGCGAAAGCCCACACGCCGGAAACGTTCCATCCGCCGATGATCTTGTTCACCGGGCCGCTGCCGGAAGCGTAGCGCTTCCCGCCACCAAACGGCAGATCATAGGTGACCAGCGTCGTGAAAGCGTGGCGCCGGTCGAAGGAGGCCGAACCATAATCCCGGTTGAGATTAAAGGCATCGGAGGCCTCGTTCAGGCTCTCCTGGTTCTGGCCAATCTGGTCGAACGCATGAGAGTAGGTGTAGTTGAACGTAAGATTCAAGCCCGCCGAGGTCGTCTTGTGCAGACTAACGAATCCGGCGTTGTAATTTGAACGGCCATTGCTGCCTATAATGTAGGAATCCAGGACTTGGTTCGCATCCGGCCCGCCGACCCCATACGATTCCCAAAAGTCCGTGAAATTAAACGTTTGGAATCCGGCCAAGCCGTCACCGAAGTCCTTGAGGAAGAATTGAGTACAATTGCCCGCCGTGCACGGCTGGCCGGTCGCCACGCCGAAGGCTTCAAAGAACGGCTGATTCGGGATGGTGGCTGGGTTGATACTCGGATTCTTGATGATTGCCTGGGCCACGTTGCTCCAAGCCTTGGCAAAGGTCTGCCCGCCCAGCGTATACATGTAGGGCACTTGTTGGGCGGCATAGCCCTGATACAGTTTCTTGGCGTAATTTCCGACATAGCCGACTTCCAAGAGTGCATTGTTGCCAAGTTGCCGCTGATACGTCAGGTCAAACGTGTCGGCGTAACCTATTTTGCGTTTTGGGTTGATCCGGAAGTCCAGCGTCTCAAAGGGGCTGTTAGACGCCGGCAGAGAGCCCGGGATCAATGGCTTGCCCGACGGGATGCTTGCCAGGGGCGGCATGGGAACCGTCGTCCCATCCTTGCCTATACGGAAGGCGTTGCTAGGGTTGGAAGTTCCGCAGGATACGACACCTGCATTCACCTGTGGACCGGCGCAGCGAAGGTTGTTGCCGAAGCCCACGCCCAGCGCCGGAATCATTACGATGCCCACGCCGTTGATACGATCATAAACGCGCGCGTAACCACCCCGCAACACGGCCTTGCGACCACCGAACAGATTGCCCAGTATCCCGCCGCTATACGATGGATTCCAGGCGACGGCCACACGCGGGCCAAAATTGCTCCAGTCCGGATCGTAAGGATACTTCCGACCTAACTGCTTGATGGGCACATAGTCCAGTTGCGGGTTGTAGATTTGACCCGCTAGTGCTTGCGTCTGACGCGTCTCTATGTATTTGTCAAAGTCAATCACTTTGCCCGTGGAGTCGTCCACAACCATGGTCTGTTCGCCGCTTGATTCGTACGGCGGCAACTGGACGCCCCAGTTGAGTCCGAGTGTCACGGTGAGGGACGGCCTGACCCGCCAGCTATCGGAGGCATACAGCGAGTAGCTGTCCACGATCGTGCTTTGTCTCAGGGGGGTGCCATCAGGGTTCGGAGAGAAGTCAGGTCCACGTGTAAATAGCTGCTGGGCGCGCTCCATGATTCCAAGTATGGACGCGTAGTCCGTCCGCCACCTCGACGCGCTACCTGCGAATCCCACTGGAAAGGGAATGCCATTGACATGGCTGCCCGAAGAAAGCCGCCCGATGGTAAAGACTTCGGACGTCAACCCGCCGACTACCTTATCGTCACGCCGATGGAAGAAATGTTGATGGCCGGCGCGTCCGCCAAACTGGACGAGGTGGTTGCCTTTCAGCAAGCTCAGGTTCTCAATGATGTTATATTCCTTGCCATTCCATAGGCGGCTGCGGGCATTCTGCGTATCTACGTTGATCGGCTGCATGCCTACGCCAATGCCCTCTCCGGAAATACTGAGAGCAGCGTTCAACCCGTCTGGCTGCGGAAAGCCTTGAGGCGCCGGCATGACGGAGGGATGCAACGTCGCCCACTCCCACCAATGCCGCATCCAGTCGAAGCGAAACTCGCTTGTCAAATGCGACGTGATCTGTCCAGTCAGGCCAGCAACAAAATACCGCGGCGCAAGCGGTCGCAGCGCCGTAGACTTAGGAACACCGAGTTGATCCCCGGACAGCAGACCTCCGATGTCAGCTTGGACTGGTGATGTAAAACTAGTCTTGCTATAACGGTAGCTCGTCATGAACTGCCACTTGGAATTGATCATGTGATCGAGACGAATGACGCCAAAGTCCTCGCGAATCGGAATCCCTACGGGCCGGGTAAATCCAAGTGTATTAACACCATCAGCGCCTGTCGCGGTGGCTAAAGCCCCTGAGTCGCCTGTAGGTTCCTTTGCCCATACTGCAGCGATCGCCGGATTAAGACCCAAACCTCTCGGATCACACGGGGCAGGAACTGCGGCTGTTCCGCAGTTTGCCGGCTGAACTACGTTTCCAGCGCAGTCGGGTATCGCGCCTGGATTCAAATTGTATTCCACGCCCCCAAAGTGGAGGATTCCGAGCTTCATGTCGCAGGAAGGCACGCGCCGAGAGATATCTGTTGAGCTATTGAACCGGCGTCCCTCGTAATGAGCGAAGAAGAAGGTCTTGTCCTTCCAGATGGGGCCGCCGAGGCGTCCACCGAAACGGTTGTCTTGCAATAGCGGCTTGGGCTTGCCAGAAGCGTTGTCGTTCCAAGTGTTGGCGTTCAGATGGTCATTCTGGAGGTAGTCATAAACAGCGCCGTGAAAGGCGTTGCTGCCGCGCTTTGTCACCATCTGGACCTCGCCACCTGCAGAGCGCGAAAAACTCGCCGATGAGTTGGTGGTCACCACGCGGAATTCTTCCAGGCTTTCTACCGGCGTCGGGACGACTCCCCTAGGTGTGGCGCCGAAGTTCGTGCCGCTATATTGACCGCCGCCTGCGGTGCTATCGGTGACGTCGCCTCCATCGAGAAGGAAGGTATTCTGATCGCTCCGCGCTCCGGCGATTTGACCACCTGTATTGTCGCCCTCTCCACCTGCAGCAGGCGTTCCGACTGCGTTGAAGCCCGGAGTTGCGAGGGGCTGCAGGAGCAGAAGCGCAGTAGCGTCCCTGGCGAGTGTCGGGATTGTGTCGAGCACTTTCCGGTCGAGCACGTTGCCCACCGAGGAATCCATTGTCTGCAGTTCGACGCCGGCGTTCGCCTGCACTTCAACAACCTGCGATATCGTTCCGATTTCGAGCTGCGCATCTACGGTAGCTGACTTGCCGACCTGGACAGCCACGGGACCTATGTTTGTCGTTCGAAAGCCGTCCTTCTTAATCACCACCGTGTAAGTACCGGGCGGCACGCTAACAAACGTGTAATAGCCCGCGTCGTTGGTGGTTTGACTGCGTGATACGTTGGTTGCGGCGTCCCGAAGTTCAACGCCCGCATTTGGAACCGCGCTCCCTTTCTGGTCCGTCACCGTCCCGGTCACTGTCGCCGTGGAAGATCCCTGTGCGTAAATAATCGCGGGAGCGAGAAGCAACCCGAGGAATAGCGTGAGGAACACCTTCACGTTTGAAGTGCGCATCTACCACCTCCCTTAGACACACTGAAGCGGCCTGAGTGGAATAACACCCTTAAAGTTCGCAAATGCTGTCGGGCAAGACAGATAAAGCCACTCTAAGCCACCACAGAATACAAATAATGGAGAAATTAGCTCCGGTGGCTGCAGAGTGTCAAGCTGATTTCTTAGTTTTATCTAAAGCCGATTTTTGATTATGAAGAATCTGCAAAACCTGCCGAACGGCTACTGCTATAACTCCAGCGGAAACCCGGGCGCGTGAAGCGGAACTCGGGGCCCCCAACTTTAAGCGCGAAGCCGAAGGCTAGCGGCCGTTGGAGTAGTACTTCACGTCGACGGCGGCCGCACGGTTTACGAGTCCAATTGAGAGTCTTCCCTCCGCGCTATCCCCGCTCTCCAGCGGCAGTGAGGAATAGCAAATCGCGTGATTCGTCCTGCGTTCGCGCACGTCGCCATTTGTTGATCAATGAACAGCTTTGCGCGGTGTACTTAGAATCCTTCATACGGTTAAGATTCTCACTCGGGGGGCGCGGGAGAAGGTAGCGTAAGGGTACAGTACTACAGTTACTCTAAATTTAGCCTAAGCTTTAGCTGAAGTTTATTTGAGACGGGAATTAGAAATTAATTAGAAATGTGTTGACAAAGCGCAGCGCGCGCAATATATAGCCCGCATAGAATCTAGTGGTTACACAGTCTGTGGTTGGGATTGATTGGTTGTGCGCGCGGTTCGGGCATGCCGGTGCTTGCTGTGGGGTCCTTGCGGCACGTAGTGAGGGAAGGAAGGACGAAACGGATCTGGCACGATATCTATGAAAATCCGTATAAAGCTACGGTCAGAGATAGACAACCAACGTCTTCATTCCCGCTAACGACTGTATAAATCACGAAGAATGTAGAACTTAGCTGGTGCAGTGGCGCTGGTACGGAATTTGCTCTTTGGACATGCAAGTTCTAGTTTGCGAGCGGATTTCTGATCTATGGCGTCTTCCAAAATTTTTCCTTCTGCTACCTTGGGCGGTTCGTTGGTCGGGGTGTGCGTAGTTCAGGTGAGCCAGGCATGGCCCAACCAGGAGGTAGTTGCATGCTAAGCAAGCGAGTGGTGGTCGTATTGTCTTGTCTCTTCGCATTGTTGTGGATCGGTTCGTCCGTGGCTATGGCCCAGTCGTCCGCAGGGACCGTCACCGGCACAGTCACCGACAGCACTGGCGCAAGTGTCCCTAACGCTGCGGTTACCTTGACAGATGCGGCGACGGGCGGCGTTCGGTCGGCCACCACGAACGATAAGGGGCTTTACACATTCCCCTACGTCAATCCGGGCTCATACACCGTGAAAGTTTCTAAGCAGGGCTTCAAGACTACAGTGGTTTCAAACCAGGTGGTTCAGGTGGGCATCCAGTTGACAGTAAACGCCGTCCTCGAACTGGGAAGCGTTTCCCAGACGGTCGAAGTTACAGTGGCAGTCGGTTCCGAGTTGCAGACTATGGACGCCACCGTCGGCGCGACCCTCAGCGGCGAGACGCTCATCAACCTGCCGAACATCAGCCGCGACGCATCGACCCTCGCCGTCCTTCAGCCTGGCCAGAACATCAATGGCAACGTCGGCGGTGCAGCCACTGACCAGAACACTTTCCAACTTGACGGCGGCTACGCCACCGATGACATGAGCGGAGACAACAACACCTGTGGAAGAATTTGAGGTCTCGACGGCAAACCAGACCGCAGACTTCAGCGGTGGCGCGGGCAGCCAGGTACAAGTGGTGACCAAGCGCGGCACGAACTCTTTGCATGGCGGCATCTATGACTATTACCAAGATACGACTTTTGGCGGGGCGAACTCGTGGGACAACAATAACCACAAGACGCCGTTCCCTCTTGTCAGCTCGCATTTCAGCCGCTTTGGCGCGGATGCAGGCGGAAAAATCCCGCACTCGGACTTTCTGGGCGGGAGCTGGTATATCTTCGGCAACTACGAAGGTTTCCGCTGGCCGCAGGGTTCAACCTTCACGAGAAAATTCCCCACTGACTTGATGCGCTCAGGAATGATCTTTGATAGTAAAAGTTCGCAGCTCATCAACTTGAACCCGACCCCAACGGCCGTTCCTGGGGGGATGCCAGCCAGTGTTTATACCACCATTGGCGCTTCGGCTGGGCAGATCATCCCCACAACAATATGCCCAGGCAATGCGGCCAAAGGCATCGCGCCGGGTCCTTGCGACCCGCGCGGGCTCGGCATTAACCCTGTAATTTCTACTCTCTGGAAGACCTATTTGCCTGAGCCTAACGATTGCACGCAGGGCGACGGGGCGAACTATTGCGGATATACGGGCACCATACAAACGCCGCAGTCCAGCAACTTTGGTGTTGCGCGTATCGATCACGACTTCGCCAAGGGCTGGCACTTCAACGGCACGTACCACTACTACAAGCTAAAAAATACTGTTTCCGACCAATGGGACGTCGGTGGATTCTTTCCCGGAGATACCAAGGGCCAGTATGCCGCGATCCGACAGAAACCCCAGAATTCCTGGATCTATACAGCTGGCTTGATCAAAGAGATTCGGCCGGGCCTCACAAATGACTTCCACTTTAGCTTTACTCGTAACTGGTGGGCCTATGGAGATCCCAGCGGCGTACCAAATATTGCAGGATACCCGGCAGCTCTGGAGGTTGGGGGCGAAAACAGCGGCGCGGGTAGTAGTCCCGTATTTATTCCTTACAACACCAACAATCAGAACGTGCGCACTCGCTACTGGAACGGCCACGACACCATGTACCGTGATGACGTCACTTGGATAAAAGGAAACCACCTGACCCAACTTGGCGGCATGTACCTGCGCAACGTAGACACCCACAAGCGGAACGATAACGGCCAAAGCATCAACACCTACGAACAGTATCTCATCGGAGAAGGTAACAGTGTGTCCCTTGGTTCACTCGGAATTGACATGTCGGGCTACGTCCCCGCAGGCGTCAGCGCAAACAAGTATGGAAACCTGTACTCAATGGTATTGGGTATGGTTGATTCCACCCAGGGCCTCTTCAGTCGCGGCCTGGGCACGAATGCTACTGGATTACCCCTCAACGCCATCACGTCGTGTGCCATCTCCGGTGTCGCTGCCACGGCTGCCTGCATGTCGTCGCCGCCGGTGTCGGCCACCAGCATCATACCTACTTACAGTGGCTACTGGACCGACAGTTGGCGCATGAAGCCGAAGTTCACCTTGAACTTCGGCATTGGCTATACGGTCGAACAGCCTCCTTATGAGACCACTGGCGGATTCCAGACCGTTCTCGTGGACCAGAACGACCACGTCGTATATGCCGAACAATACTTGAATAATG